>DLFY01000336.1 GCA_002482415.1 Phycisphaerales bacterium UBA7708 | reverse complement strand
AATAGCGGCGAGTGGATTTGAACCACTGACCACGGGCTTATGAACGAGGCATCCGCTATCAACATAAGCCTAAACAGCATCACAACTTACAATGAACCGCATTTTTAAAACGAGAATGCAGTTTAACAGAACAGAAAAGAATGGTCAAGCATAAAAAAGCGGNNGTTTTGTTCATATCGCTCCCACTGACCGCCGGGATGAAAAATCCCTGCGCTACTTAAGCGTGCTTAATACGCGATTGGCCCGGTCTTTTTCGTCCATAGACTTCTGCCGTCGCTCAATGTATTTCTCTGGCGACTCCCCAGGCTGGCGTTTCTGCGGTACTTGCTGGCGCTGTTGATGCAGCGATTTTTTATACTTGGCACTCAGGATGTCAGAGTCCAGCTTGTCTTTCCGACCGCCTTCGTCCCAGGCAATATATTTTCGTGCTAAGGCCCGCATATCAGCTTGGAGTTTGTCGATTTTTGAATGATCTGGATGCTGGGACTTCTGTTCGTCCTTGACCTGATCCCAAAGGCCCTGTACTTCGTGCATTACTGCATGTGCGATATCCAGATTTTCCCTTTGCTGTATTAGCTGGCTGGCGTCCCCGCCATCGGCCTGTACTTTGTCGATTTCCCGTCTGAGCGCCGTCCATTTGTCATCCAGGACCTGGATAGACTGGACGCTGTCCGACTTCCAGCCCGTGGGCAACTGCGTCGCCATACGGCCAACCAGGGGCAAATCCGACGTTTTCTTATATGGATCGCCGCCTGTCGCTGCATCCAGAACATTGACCGCATCGTCCATCTGTCTGGAAAACAGGCCTTTGACGGCATATTCCACCATGATCGGGCTGACCTTGAGGCCCTGGCCGATCGCGTTATAGACTTTGGACGTACTGGGCCAGGTGCGAAGTTCTGGATTATACGGATACGCCCTTTCCATCCAGTTTGGAACGATTTCATCGTCAAAAAAGAAGCTGTGATTCATCGACAATTCAAATCCCATTTTGAGGTAGGGATTCATAAAATCTTGCGGCATGGGTAAATCTCTGGCGCGCCGGAGCAATTCTTTTGCCTTGGTTTCTGTGGCAATTGGATCCGCGATGAGCCATTCTTCGACCGAATTCCACCCGAAACTGGCGGCACTGCCCAGGATGCCATAGTCAAACGGTAAGCGGATTTTCCCCCATAAAGCCATATAGGACAGGCGATCCTTGTCGGGGCGTTCCCTCAAGTTATCCAGGGCCTGCTTTTTCTCATCATCGCTTTTGCCGGCACATATAGCCAGGACGTTAATTGCCGACGCCATACCCGCATAGACCATGATGAGCGGCAATTTCATGGCGATCTGGCGGAGACGGACCTTCGGGTCCGGGTCAGTGATTTTTTCAGCCTGGCCCCACATGATCTGCAGAACCGGATTCAGGAATCCAGCTGCACGGATTGTCGATGCCAGTGTGCCATTTCCCTGTCGCTGGCCGAAATTACCTGTAATGTAGTCAAAAGATCGGATTGCCTCGGCTTCGGTTTTGCCCTTCTTTTTAGCGGCATAATACGCGCCTTCACGAGACAAGGTTTCCGATTGCTTGGCCAGATACCGTCCGCCCGTAATCCAGTTTACAATCGATATCGGCTTCATCAGGCCTGCCACAACGATACCAGGCGTTCTCTGTATCCAGTCCTTGATGTTCATGTCCCGCCAGTCTGTCTGGGCGACATCCTCTAAAAGCATGTTCCAGAAGCTCTCCATGACAGTCTGGTGAGCCGTGCGGTTTGTGTGGTCAATTGACCGGCTCAAAAGCTCGGCCTGATCCTTCAAGTCCCCGGCCTCCCCTTTAAGCCGGGCAATTAACCCCATACACTGGTAATAACAGGGTATCATGGACTCAACGTCATCACCCATAAAGAAAGATGTCAATGAGTCACGGGTGGCATTAATGAAAGTGAACGGGACATTTTGGGTCACGTTCTTCTTAACTGGGTCCCAGGCCCTGCGCAGCAATTCCGCTGCCCATTCAATATACTTCTGGGGCTGCGTGGTTTTTGTGAACAGATCGAACAGGATCGGGTCCGTCACCTGGTAATAGCGGCGGCGGCCATTGACGAATGGAGCAATGACGTGAACCGCGTTGGGCTTTCGCATCCGCCATAGAGGTTTTCCGCCTGGCCGGGTCAGCACAATGTCTTCGGCCTTGATTTTGGCTGGGACTGGCTGTCCTTTTTTGACTGCGTCCCTGGCCATGGTGTCATTGATGAAGTCGGCAATCAGTTTCTGCTGTTCTTCCTCGCTCAATTGTGCCACTTTCTTGCGTTCCAGTCGCATGGGCACGATAAGCCGCATTTGTTCTTTTCTGGCCCGGAATGGAACGCCCTTGAGCTTGTTCATTTCTGTATTGGCCCGGATCGCCGCATTCATCATCATATTCATGTAGTAGGCTTCCAGAGCCTGCTGCGTCCTGGACAAGATCGCTTCATCCAGAGTCCTGAACGGCAGCATGCTTCCATGTGCCGACTTAATGCCATCTGATGGCTCAGGAGAGACGCTGGACTTTTTAAATGGTTTGTCTTCGACCTGTTTTGGCAAGGGCCAATAATCTTCCCAGGCTTCCTTGATCCGGATAATTTCCTCGGTGCCCCGCTGCCCACTTAATAACGAGATAAGCAGCATCTGGTCCATGTACCGATTGACCTCTTTGTATTGCTCTAACCAGTCCGGATGGTCCCTTTCAGCTTCAAGGACAAACTGGCGGACCTTGTCCGGCGTGAGGTTGTCGTCTTTAAGCGGATATTGATGCCCAGCGGCTCGCCATCGATGCAGGGCTGTTTTCCACTGTCCATACATACAGAAGGCCTCCCAGTTGGCCTTGCCGATGGCTCTGCGGATTGCCCCAATGCTTTTGGCTGGAATACGTATCCAATCGCCTGGTTTCACGTAGTCTGCTGAGAACTCAAATCCAGCATCCTGCAATGCGGTGATTTCGTCTTCGCTGAGTGTATGGAATCCGCCCTGGCCGGCAATGACGCGGAAATGGTCGCTGTCGGAGCTTGTCCCCTCAATGGCCCTGTTCGTTTCCATTTGGGCGTGCAGCAGCATCTGATAAGCGGAGCGTACATCCGCCGCCGTGCCGGTAATCTGTTTGCGGTACTCGGCGGCCAGGTCCATCATCGACTTATACGCCGGACTGAACAAGCCCCGCATTAGTTTGATGACGCCGGCCACGTCCACGTTGTCAATGAAAGCCGAATCTCCGGTAATTCGCCGGCTGGCCTGGCGGATCATCCGGTGTACGATCGCGGACTTTCCGAATAGTCCCGTCAACACATCATACATCAGAGTCTCTAACGTCCCTACTTGTCCGGCCAGCTTTTTTGGCTTGTCATGGATCGACGTGGACATCTGCTGTATTAACGGCCGGGCTGAGTAAGCGGCATAGGCTCTGCGTGCGTCCCGGATGCCTTTGAGGGCAACTGGATAGTGCTGCTGCAAGATACCCTCAAACGATGCCACAAGCGGCCCAGGCAATGCCTTGGGGCTGACAATGTACTTCCGTACTAACTCGGCGACGCCTTCCTCGGCAGAGTGCGCTGATGCGAACGAATCAATGTCATAGGTCAGGGCAACCAGGTCTTTTTCGATTTTTTTGAACCAGTCCGGGTGCATTTCATTGAGATAACAGGATAATGCGTGTCCCAGTTCATGGAAATTGACCTGCCATGATCCGCTGCGTGTCCGGATTAAATTGGCGATGGTCAACAAGTGAGCCGGGTTCTTTTTGGTTGTTTGTGTCCGCCCCACTTTCATGGACGCGGACAGGATATCGGCCAGGAATTCCGTAATGGAACGCAGTCCGACCCGCGGAGTTATTCGCTTCTTGTCGGCCTCAATGGATTTCAGCAGTTTTTCGCCTGCAGGAGTCTCTGCCGGTGTGCCGTCAATAGCAGACTGGGACAGATGCGGTCCTGCTGCAGGTGCCGGCGTTGCAGGCTGCGTACTATTGACAATTACGCCTTCACTCTCGGCTTCATCCTGGTTAGCCTCTCCGACGTTTAGACCGACAGCCAGGTCTAAATCCTCTCCTTCCTGGATAGATTTGAGCGTCCGCATTTTGTTATTGATAATGCCCATGCGGTGCCGGTCGGAAATGGAGTCCGACATAACAACATAGACTTTGGCCGGGCTTTGTGTATTGCGCCGACTGACACGGCCCAGGGCTTGTTCCAGGACATCAGCGGAGAATTCCGGCGTCACCAGGTACATGATGCGGGGCTGATCGCCCACGGTATCGTCCAGGTTAATTCCGGTGCCGCCTGATTTATACGACGCCAAAGCGACGTTGACTTTGCCGCTTTGGAATTTGGTCATTTCAGCGAATTTGTCCCCGTCGCCATAAATCGTGGCAAACTCAATGCCCAGGTCTTTTAGTTTTTTGGCCATTGCAGCGACAAATGAGTCGCCGATCTGCTTCAATGCGGAGACTTCCATTTTGCCTTTGGTCAGGTAGGGTTTCTTGGGATTCTTCGATTCCCCGGTGTAGTTGGTCATGAAAATGACTTTTTTCCCGGCCTTGATGTCATTCATGGCATGGTTGAAAATGGCATCCACCTTGCTCATTTCAGTCAGAATGGTCAGATCGGAGACCCTTTTGCCGCCGAATATCCGTTTGAGGGACCGCTTGAACGCCGAATCGATCTTCGCCTGCCAGTAGTCAAATACTCGCTTCTGAGTGCTCTTGAATCCGTCCGGCATTTTGACGTTCAGCATTTCCACTTGGCCATAAAACGGGTATTCCCGCCGAATCATCTGGCCCTGCTGGATGGCCCAGTCCCGCATCCGGATTAAGTTTCCCAGGATGCTTTCCCAGGTATTGCCTTCCAGAGGCACGGTATAAGGGACCATTTCCTTGGTTTCCGGGTCCATCCGCCAGTCTGTTTTATAACCGAGCATCCGCTCCACGTCTTCTTGCGGCTTGCCCGTAATATGCGACAGGAAATAACTTGCCCCAGTCGGTCGATCCATTGGAGTGGCTGTAGCAAATATGCGTACATCGGCTTCCAGTTTTGTCGCAGCAATTGACCGCTTGGAATGTGAGTTTTTCAGGGAGTGCGCTTCGTCAAACAGCACGGCCCCGTATTTACCGGCAAACTTCCCCGCCGACAAATCATCGTATGTGCCCAGCACAATATCATCGAGATCGATGCCCAGCGCCTTGGCGTCCTTCGTGTACGCATCTTTGATGATGAGCTTGTTTTTTGTGATAATCAGTGACGGTTTTTTGCGAATCTTGGCTGCCTCTGCAGCAATAACCAGTAGCTGTCGCGTTTTTCCAACGCCTGTGCCGTCCCCTAAAAGAAATGATTTAAGCTGCTTGACGCAGTTTAACGCGAGGTTGATTCCGAGGATTTGATGTTCGTCAAGATTTCCCTCTCCATAGGACGCAGCATCGAAATGACTTCCGGGGTCTGGTATAAGGTGTTCAGAAGCTGTTCGGATTCCCGGTCGCCCGCCAGTGCGTTGGCTTCCAGTTGATCCAGTATCGGCTGATCGCCCCTCAGTGCTATCGGTTCCTTGGCCATCCTTTTTCTCCTGTTTATAGGTTTCGGCGATATGTTGCCGCACTACGTCATCACTATCCATCTTCCAGGATGGATTTTGCGTCCGGATCGACGCATACACTTTTTCCAGGTACGGGACAAAGGTCTCCGGCACGCCATCCATGACTTCCTTGGACCATTCCGCGAACGCGCGAACACCGGCCTTGGCATATAAGTTTCCGATTTTAATGCCGGTGATCAGAATATTGGGGTCAAAGCCCGTATTGACCCTGCCCAATTGATCACGTAGCTGTTTTTTGAGTTCGTCCAGTTGTTTTTTCTCATCACCCGTCAGGTGATCTGTGAGCTTTTTGGGCTTTAAGCCATTCCTTGGCCTCTTTTCCACTATATCTTTTTGAGGCTTTGGTTTCAAGCCGTTTTTAGGCTTTACTGTCTTTTTTCGACGTTCCATCTCCGCTTTGGCGGCTTCATGGTCTGCCTTTGCGTCTGCATTGTCCGCAGTAACATCAATAAAAGTTTGCAATTCCGCGTCGGATAAATCCGCATAGGGGAGCTTTTGTGTGTTTTCCTCCCCTATATTGTCTGACGTGTCGATATTTTGGTCTTTTTTCGACATGTCGTCAAACATGGTTTTTCCGGCAATCACGGCATCCACGCCAATACTGTAAAAACCGTCCTTGCCGTACCGAATCTCAACCAGGCTGCCTCGCTTATCGACCGTCGCAATCGTGCCTTTGACGGGAGTCTTGTCCTTTCGGCCAATAGGAATGAACTGTATCCTGTCTCCCACGTTTAGCTCAGTGATCGGCACGCCGTCACGTGTTTTTGGAATGACCAATTTCAGGCCTAACTGGTCGAAATCAGACTCCTGGCCAAAGGCCCGGTATATCTTTTTCAAGTTGTCATAGGTCCGCGTATCTACTTCCTGATTAGGCTCTATGCCGTCCACGGCGTCGGTCAGGACGCGAACAGGCCCGATGCGAGCCAAGTCCTGTGGACGAATTTTTTTGCCCTCACGACGCGCTGCTTCGATCAGTTTCTCGACTTGCCCGTCCTCGATGTCTCGTGTGCTATTAATAAACCTGTGCTCAAGTTCCTGATAAGGTTCGTCCGGTTTGTTTCGTGTTCCACTATCGGGTTTTTGGTCCACGTCAGCGGGTTTCTGTTGTTTCCGTGCGAATGTCTTACCGGCCTGCATATCCAGCTTATATTCGCCGCCTGGCGGAACAGCAACACCTTCGGGTACTTCCTGCCATTCGTCGGTGAGCGTAAATCCGGACTCCCCTTCTGCTGAGCCGGTGGAGGCCTCCGGCCCAGCATCAGAGGAAAGTGATGAATCCGGTGCCGGAACTTCCTCCGGCACACCCTGAGTTTGCGCTCCGGCCTGATCAGGGTCTTTAAGTGAGTCTATAGCCGCTGTTGTGTTAGCGACCATTTCATCCTTAATTGCTTGTTCGTTGGCGATGGCCCGCTGCATCATGCCTGTCACGATGCCGCCTAAAACCTGCTGCTTGGCCGCTGCTTCATCGGGCCGGGTCAGGCTGTCCAGCAAGAGGGTTGAGAACAATTTGCGTTCCTGGGCCGTCCAGCCGCGTATGCCTTCGGCCTCAAAATCGGACCGGGACGGATTGTCCATGCCTGCCAGTGTTTTTGCGCTATCTGGGAACATGGCGGCGTACCATCCTGCACCGTCCGGCGACAAGGCCTGCTTCTTAAACTCCTCTCTGTCCAGAATCTCTAATTTTCGCTGTGCCAGTTTATCACTGATTTTACCGGCAACGTGCCCGGCCAGGTTCACGGACCCGCCCAGGACACCCTGGGCCGTCATGGGAACGGCCAGAACCACTAATTCGACAGGCAGATTCTGGATATCCTGTGCCCAGGCTCCCTTGAGACGTTCTAAGGCTCCGGCGTCCTTGCCAGCGCCTCCATCTTCCAGCCCGGTCAGGGCCTGGATCGTCGTCGCCAGTCGTTCTTCGTACAGTTCGCCTGGGAAACCGTGATAGCCAGCAGCCTTAAACATATTGCGAACGACTTGCCCGCGTTCGCCGCCAGTCAATTTCACGCCCACTTGGCCGACTCCTGAAACCAGTTTTCGGCCTAATCTGGCCTGGCGTAAGGCCCATGACAGGCCCTCTCCACCGACTTCGGACAGGTTTTCAACGTATTTCTGGCCGGCACCCATGGCAAAGGATTTGACAACGCTCTCTTTGTCCGTCAAGCCCGTCGCGGACAAAGCCTGTCTCTGTGCAGTGTTTTCAATGCCCAACCCCAGGGCCGCGGTACGGCCGGCCGCTCCCGCAGCGGCTCCGGCAAGCCGGGTCGCTGCCTTCGTCGCAAAGCGAGTCGCCGTTTTTGCCATTAACTGTGGGGCATGTTTTTCGATCAGATAAGTTAATCCGCCCCTGGCAGAGGCTGACAAACCTTCGGCCAGGCCGCCTGTCGCGGCGAATTCAAGGGCCATTTGGAGTGTGGCAGCGATACCCTTGGCGGCTTTGGCTCCAAAATCATATCCGCGGATATCGGCCTCGACGGTTTTTTGGATAAAGTCTTCAATGAGTTTGGTGTCAGTCGCCCTGGATTGCTGGATAGCCGCCTGTCGCCGCTGCTGATATTCTTCCTGGCTTTCCGCGGGACGCGGGCCTGCAGGACGTTCGGCCAGCGACAAAATACCGCGGGCCTGATTGTTTTTCATGCGTTCTTCGTAGTCGCGGATATCTTTGGCCACCTGGGACGGAGTGCGTTCGGGACGCGGGCCGTCGTCACGTATCGATTTTTCGTATAAAGCCGGATTCTGCAGCCGCTTTACTGCCGACTGAATCTCCATTGGCTCGATTAGTGAAAAGCCCAGCCCGGCTAATGGGATGTTTTTGGCATATTGCGGGATATTTTGTGTATCCCGCTGCGTCATGGCTTCTGCGGCGCCGGCTGGACCGTATATGTGTTTTTTAACGTAGGCTTTCAGGAGTAATTCCGGATTGCCTGAAAATTCGTTGCTGGGTTCGGTTTTTTGAGATTGATTAATCTGTTTCTGGACGGCTTGTCTCAGTAAATCCATATTAGTCCTCGGTGATCTGCCAGCCGTCAAGCTGGGCTAAGTGTTTCAAGAGACCCATGGCGGCGTCCTCACTTTTTTCATTGACTTCAACGCCCTGTGCGCGAAGTATCTGTACCGCAAGCGCGGCGTATGTATCCAGGACATCGCTGTAGGATGCTTTGTCCTGTTTGGACAGGATTTCGTCGCGTTTCTTCCAGGCTTCTTCGGTGCCTTTCAGGCTCACGCCCAAATTTTTCTCCATTCCGGCCCGCATGGTTTCAGACGGGATGGGTTTGGCTGGCTGCTGAGCCTGTGCTGGGCCTTGTGATGCAGCGTCTATGTCGCCCATGGCCGCCGCATCGCTGTTCAAGGCAAAAATATCGTCGGCCAGCTTTTTGGCCTCATCGAATGTGTAGATTGGCACGTCCTGGCCATCGACGAATTTGGTTTTTTCCAGCAACTTGGCGATCATATTGGCTTTTGCTGTCTTGACCTGCATGATCTCACGGTAGGTCGGCACATCATTAAGCGGCTTATAATCACCGCTGTTGGTTCTGTAGTATTTCGTACCGTCATCGTCAACAATGATGTTCTTTTTGAATTCTTCCTGCGGGCTTTTCTGCCACTTGCGCCGCGGCGTGATCGCGTAGGCTTTTGTGCGAATCTGCTCAATGGCCTCGGTTGCCTCGTCCTCAGTCCATTGTCCGGACGCGAATTGATTGCGCACCCAACTTTCGGCCTGCTCAAGCTGGTCCATTTCGCGGCGCTGCTGCGTCGAATATTCCAGTTCGACCTGATCCAGAGCAGCTTTGCGGTTCAAGGCCATCTTTTCCAGTTCGAATGCCTGGGCATTTTCCTGCTGCTGGGACTGGGCCTGCAAGCCGGCAAAATAGCGTGCATTGGCAGCCGCCAATTCCGCGGCTCTCTGGGAGGCCTCACGGTCCGCTAAAACGCGCCGCTCGCGTCCGATGCCCTGGCCGGTCTTGTAAGCTATATCGCCGGCCAAAGAGCCGGATATTTCATGTGCAACACGAATTCCCATATTATCTCCCTGTCATGACGTTGTAGCCAGCGCCTACCGTATTGCCGTATTGCTGTAACTGCTGCAGATATAGTTCGAGGCTCGGATAAGTGTCTTCACGATTTTCCATAAACTTCAATTTGTCGCCGGATAATGCCGCTTGAATACTCAGTCGCTGCTGACGCAGGCTTTCATTGAGGCTGCCCAGACTCTCGGATTCCTGCTTGCCGATCGATGTCATCACGGACGGAGCAATTGTGCTGGAAAACAGGCCGGAATTGATCAAGCCCTGAGACGCAGAGGCTCGAACGCGATTGAAGTTGTTGGCCAGCACCTTCTTTTCCGCATCACCCATGCCTTCCAGGGTTTTTGCGGCGGTATTGTAGCGGTCATCGTATCCGGCCAGGATTTCGGCGTACCGGGACTCGTTGGCGGCCTTGGCCTCGTTGTACTTGGCCTCATAGTCAGCCTTGAGCGCATCGACTCTCTTTTGAGCCTGATTCTGCTCATATAAATACTGCTCATAATTCGCTTTGGCAGCCGGCGATAGCGATAATCCGGATCGTCCGTCCCTGGACCATGATAAATAATCACTGGTTTTAAACTGATAGGCCATGTTTTTACTCCTATGTCTTTTTAATGCTTTGTTGGCCGATATTGCCTTTTAAAATGTCGCCCTTAATGTATCCAGAGCCGGTTCCTGCAGAAGCCCGATGTACGGTAAATCCAGCCTTGAAATTCGTATTCAAGGCAAGGCCTTCCAGGTAGGGTTTTGCGTTGAATGTGACACCCACATAATCCGAATATCCGGAATAAGCCGAAACAGTGAACGACTTGGATTCTCCCGTCCACACTTTAGACCCGCCAGAATCTTTGAGATATGGAGTGATAACATAAGTGGCTGTCACGGACAGAAACTGTCCCTTGAACTGCAAATTCCACTGTATATCCTGGATAGCATCGGAGACTTGGACGTTCCCTGTCTCGTAGTCTGTCGGCGTGGTTGTGATCGCGGTTTCCGATTGTGTCAGTTGGGCCGTCCGGCTTGTCACTTGCGGGGTATAAATACCTGCAATATTATCCCCGGATGTATAACTGTCGAAAGCCGCAACGGTTTTGCCGTCCACGATCTTGGCGACTGCTTTCCAGTCACCCCAGGCATCGCCAGTCGTCGCCCGCCATGATCCATAAAGTCCGTCAGAATCCAGCTTCCATCGTGTCAAATTAGTGCCATTGGTCAAGACAATGGATCCGCCCGTAATCGTGCCGATATCCGCGTTAATTGCTGCCAGTTTGACCACTTGCAGGTATGCGATCACTGCCGTCATGAACGCAGAGACCGGATAGCATTTGTTGTCTCTGTTCAAGCATACCAGGAAATTGCCGGCGGCAATATTCATAGCCGTGGCTTCATTATTGGTATAAGACAGTGACGTGCCGATGGACGGATTCCAGTAAATAAACATCATGTCCGTTCCAACCGAATTGGCCGCGATAGAATAGGTCATGCCCTGATAGCGTATCGTGCCGCTGTCCCAGGTAGCCGTGCCGGACCCGTTATTTTTAAACGTGATGCCGCGCAGTACAGGCACGTCCGGGGAGTTGCCGCTGGTCAGGTCGGCCTCAATCGCCACGGGACTGGATCGGTCACAGAGCCGGATGACTTCCGGATAAGCCAGCGCCCGACTAAACAGCATTACATGGTCCATCATGCCGTCAAAGAAGTATCCCGATGTGCCGCCTAAAAACAGGTGTGCCCCGGTTGTGGAGGCCATGACACTAATACTGGCACTGTTTTCCAGGACACCATCGATAAACAGATAGGCCGTCGTTCCATCATACACACCGCAGATATGATACCAGGTCGCCGTGGTCAGCGTCCGTCCGGATACCACAGACACATTGGCCGACCCCGTCCCGATCTGAAACTTGACCTTATTGTCGGCCTGGATAGACACGGAGTAATTAGCATAAGAGGACAGATTTTTATGCAAAAATATCTGTGCTCTATCAATCGCATCGAGCCGCACCCACTGAGAGGCCGTAAATGGCCCGGTAAAGCTAAACGCCGGCACGTCGCCGCAATCAATGTTCTGGCTGGCGCCGTCAAACGACAGGCAGCCGCCGAATACGCCGGACCGGTGTAGGGTGCTCGTGTTCGCGTCTGCAGCACCGTTGAAACCATTGCCGGAACTATCATAAACAGCCGCATTCGCATCGTTTTCATCCAGTTTGTATCTGGCGACACAATCCGGAATCACGTAAGTACCTGGGACTCCGCGAATCGCCATCGGATTGCCCCAGGTGCCCGTGGACACCGTGGCGGATACTTTCAAGCTCATCCAATTAGGAACAAAGGATGGCGTCTTAGTCCATCCGCCGCTTTCGCCGTCCCCGGTCGGGTCACTGGGGGCCGATACAAGGTCGGCGGCATGATACGTAATCCATACCGAATTACCGTCCGCGCCGGCAGCGCCGGTGGCTCCTGTGGGGCCAGCTGGGCCGGTCGGCCCTGGAATGCCGGAAATCGAATCCAACATGACCGACCATGCTGTCCCGTTCCAGATATACACTTTACCGTCCGTGGTATTGCGATAAATGGTATTCGTGGCTGGATTGGACGGATTGGTCGCGAACTCTCCTGCCCACTGAATAGCGACACCGGATAACTGCGTCAGGATTTGACGTAAACGGACCCAGTCCCCTTCAATCAAATTCAAGGTCATTAGATCCTCGCTTTCCCGCCCTGCTCGATCTCAGCGTACACGCGCTCCATGGCCCACGTGGTATGAATCGAATTATTGCCTATGACAATCAAACCGAACGCACCTCGCATACGGCACGGCAGGACCGCTGAGGCTCCCTGGCTGGATACGGTGCCGTATTGAGGATAGGTTTTAACCGCATCATCCCAGTCCACGTCAAAATGTTCCAGTAATTCCTCTGCAGATTGTCCTGTATAAACGGCCCAGTCAACAGGTCCAGTATCAGGCTGTGTGCCGTTGGCCAGGCCGCCTGCCAGCAGCAATTTAATGTTTTTGATCACGTTTTCGTAGCCAAAATTCGCCGACATATTGAATGGCCCCATGACGGCATAACTGACAATTGCCTCGAATGCCTGTTCGCCGTTATTGAGTCCCACGTCGTCGGATTTGTAATTGTCGTCATGGAAGCGGATATAGCCGTCCTTACATCCCAGCATCAACCGTCGCATACCAGGAGAGTCCGCGTCATAATAAAACTGGGAAAATGCGCCACACACATCCGGATAATCTTCCGGGTAGAATCCGCCTGTGCGGAAATCATACCAGTATCCGCTGCTGCTGCCGTCATAAATCGACGTGACGCGAACCATGATGCCGTCCCGCCGCTTGTCCCAGGCCATCGTAATTTCATGGATAGTCGGATTCAGGCCCAATTCTTTGGCAAATTGCGGGATTTTATCTTTCGTCAGACAGGTGATGGCAAAGTCTGCCGTCATCTTATAAATCCCGTTAATACCCATCCAGTACAATTCATTGTTCGGACCCAGACAGTACGCCTCCGGGCTGACAATGCCGGTTTCCCGCGTCAATTCATCCATGGATCCACCGGATGCAGCATTGCCCCGCAAAAGCCACATTGATGAAGTGCCGCCGTAAACCATGTAGTCGTCGCGGAACGGAATTTGAGAAACGATTGGATCGCCTACTTTGCCAGCGTGACTATTGCCGCCTGCATAGGGCGACGATTCGTCATCGGCTGCATATCGCCAGTCATACGGATTCCCCTGGCGTGCCTGGTAATACTGGTGCGGGTCCTGTGTGTTGCCAATTAGACAGGCCCGATCCTTGTATCGTTTGACCTGAGTGGCAATCGGCGGCATTTGTCCGTTCGGATTGTCGGCTGGATTAGCGTAGTAGCTGTAGCCGAATGGCCGCCAGTTATACACGTGAGCAGGCGTCGGTGCAAGTCCGGCCGCATTGAGTGTGAAAGTGACGGTTTCGCCGTCCGCATTTTCTCCTGTGGTGACGTCCAGGTTAGCAAAGCTGGCCGCTGTCGTTTTGTACCCATAAATCGTAGTCGCGCCATCCCAATAATCCACAATCATAGATGCGCCGCCCGATACGGCCAAAATCATGCCATACGTGGGCCGTGGATCTCCGCTGAAAGCCCCGGTAATCTTGTGATTGCGAAAATCCACCACTTTTTTGACAGTGCCGTTGGCAATGAAGATTTTCCGGTCAATTTCTTCCATGGACACCCGCTGATCCTCGTCGAGATCGGTCAATGTCGTCAATTCCTTCATTTCCCTGGGTGATACACTGCTGTCTTCGTAGTAGAATTTACCGCCCGCAATGGCACATAACAGCTTGAAATGGCCTTTCGAGGGGACAATTTCGGCAGTCGAGGCCGCGGTCGTAAACGACCATACCGCGCTGGGCGTTCCGACACCGGACACTACGGACACGATTTTCCAGTAATATCCCGTTGAATAGGCCAGTAAGGTCCGCGGATCGTATTGGCGCGAATACACGTTGCCGCGATAAACCGATGCCTCTTCGTTTTGAACACTGGCCTGGCTGGTCCCGAAATAGACGCGCCAGTAATCTGCTGACACGCTGTCACTCCATGTCAGGACAGTATCGACCGGAATGCTGGCCGATCCCGTACTTGGATTTGGATTGGATAATGCCATTAGGTCACAATCGTAATAGTACACATTGCCACAACAGGCTTTCCGGTGCCCAGTTGCTGGCTGTACGCCTTATTCAGGCCGGGGCGCTGTCCGCCCCTGGCCCTGTTTTCCAGAACATCATAAGGCCGCACGTTCAGCATCCGCGGGCTGGTCAAGGCCGGCTGAGAAGATACGGCAAAGTTTCGGTCAATGCCCTTGAGCGGGAACAATAATTGAATGGGCTTGTTTTTAGTCATGGTAAACGACACTCTGTACTTCGCGGCCATTCCATTGAAATTCAATCACCGGTGACACAATCGGGTCTGTATTGGCTGCCGTCGCTGCAGTGCCTGCGCGAATCTCGGCAGCCCATTTACCATAAATGAAGCTGTCGTGAACCGGAACCTTAATTGGGAATCCACCCGTATTCGCGTTGTACGTCAAGTCCTGACAGGTATTGGCGTAGGTCGGGGTATTGGACATGACCGTATTCGTGAAATCCCAGGACTGATCTTTGCGGATGAAGGTGTAGCGGACATAATACGAACTGCCTGCCTCGGCTGAAATGCGGAAATCATACTCATTGACCCCTGCTCCCATTGACGCCTTGCCGATGGCCTCCTGGAGAGGCAGAGGCGTGGTGAATCCCGCAGTCAAAGCGGTAACGATGATAGCCAGCAATAATACGGTAACAAAGTTTTTCATGTGAACTCCTTTAATTGGAAAAGACGACTTTTTCTTTTGGTATGTCAATTGGCAGATTTGCGCCCGCACCCAGTCGCAATACGGACGGATTATGAATAGCATAGGAGCCATCTGTCTGTAAAACCAGCCCTGGAGGCATATTGATACTATGTGAGTCATTCGCTGTCCATATTGTATCGGTTAAAGCGGTCCAATAAGTAGTCCAGTCGGAAAAGGTGTTTTTATCTGAGTTAGAGATATTAGCCATCTTGGATGAGCCATAATAATAAGCATTGTAATCAAAAAAGTTATTATTATGGCCTTCCGTATCTGTATTTATGCAATACGTGCCTTCCGAACCGTCAATAATATTATACAGTACTGTATTGCGAGCAGGCACGTTACCGCTATCTGTGATAGTCTCAAAAGCATTGGTCCCAAAACTTTTGCACAGGTTATTGATTATCTTGCAATCGCTTGCCCCCTTGAGGTATAAGCCCCGATAACCGACAAAGCTGTTGTTAATTAATGTTGCATAGTCAGCTTTAATTACACCAGCAATATTCAATGATGAGGATGCCTCGTCAGGTAATCGAACAATATTCCCAGACACATAAGCATTGTCTGCTCCCTCTCCAATTAATAAGCCGTGCGAATAAATAGATGTTGTACCAGTATAACCAATCTTATTATTTCTACATATTACTTGCGACATTGCATTAGCCCCGGATGCTCCATCCAACCCAACTGCAATGGCATTGAAGCCAGCATGGGCGCAATTATGTGCAATAGCTGTGTTTCCTTCGACTAAAGCATAATCCCAATGGTCATAGCAATAAATTCCCCATCGCGGAGCTTTGTATATCGCATAGTTCACGTTTGACGGACTCGCTCCAATGGGAGTCGTTAATGTGATTTGTGTATTACTATCAACACTTTGGATAACATAATTGCCAACTGTCGCATTTGTGCCTGAAATGATATAAACAACATCGCTGGCGAATACCTGCCCTGCTCCCGCTGTATTCCATAACGCAGACGCATTGGTCATTATCGTACCGCCAGCATTCCACGTCGTTGCAGTAGGAGTCTCAGAGAGTACCACGGTCGTTTCTATGGCGGTTATGGCATTGTTGCGAATTTTCACGTTAGAAGCGTCTATTGATCCGCCAACAGCATAAATGCCATATCCAGATGGATAACTAAGCGTGTTATTGTAAATATCAACCCCGCTGCCTGTTGAAATAACTATCAAACCTGAACCATTGTTTCCGGTGCGACTCAAGGTATTGCTATAAATATTTAAGTCACCATTATAAGTGGCTGTCCCAGCCAAAGTCATCAACGTGGCAGCCGTAGCAGATGAAGATGTAACAAGGGTATTGCCATGAACATTGATCGTACCTGTGGCCGCTGCGGTTAAGGATAAATACCAAAACCCGCCAGTACTACTACACGTCGCTGTGACTCCACTGATATCCAACCCAACAGTCGTACCATCCAAGATATAGCATAGATGGCCTGTCCCTGAATTTGTCCATGTTCCTCCGGATACAATAATTGACGAACAGTCACCAGAGGCGGTTGAAAGTCCGTGTGTTGTACCGGATATTTGCATGTCACAATTCGTAATGGTCGCCGAAACAAGGCCAGCAGCAGAAACATTAGTACAATAAATACCATACGTACTTGTACTGATTATTGTGCACCCTATAAACGCGACTCCCTCCATGTTTGTCGCCGAGTTGGGCCGTAAATACACTGCTGCGGTTGATTTTGTTGCCGCCGTGCCTGAATTTATAGTTAATCCTTCAAAAACAATGTTGTGAGAATCCAAGAGATATATCGTACCATTAACCGCCGTTCCACTGTTTGTGATAATAACTGGATTGGCATTTGATGCATTCGGCCTAAAATAAGACTTGTTTGCTTCGCCGTTTTTGGCGCTAATAGACCAGTCATTCGGTGATGCACCATAACTGTAGGTGCCCTCTGTGAGATAATAAATCGTGTCTGCGGCAAAAGCTGTTCCGAAGGCTTCCTTTAGGGTATAAGGTCCAACCCCAACCCCTGCGCCGGCATTAGTTGCAGACGAGCCATGATCGCCCCCCTCGGAAGTAGTTGCGCTCCATGTGGCAGAATAAGGAGCAACATATTTTATTGTCGCCCCCCACGCCATCCCCGCAAAACATACCAGCAATAAGAAAATCCGTCTCATGTCTATTCCTTTATACTTCCGGTGAATAAGTCGCCATCAGACTCGGATCATGTCGCCGCTGCACGGTGCCGCCGTACTTGATATCCGAATCATCATTGTTGTATCCAAAAAACTCTTTGCCGTTGAGCTTGGAATCGATGTCAATGCTGGACTGCAAACGGTCAAGAAAATCCTGCCATTTAGACCCATCCGCACCCGCGTTTTCCCGCTTTTCAGCGACAGCCAGGCAGCTTGCCAGGATCGTCTCTGCATGGGCTTGCCCGCCCAGCGGGTGAGGATATTCCTCGGTCAGCATCGGCGGATCAATGATTTTCATGTAGTTTAAAGTTACCGACGTGTCTGGACATGGCCAGAAGCGAATACGTTTAGCTTGGGCTGCAACGCCATTTGAGATCACGTGCAAGATGGCCGCATATTGCGGATAACCTGTCGCATCGGACTGAGCGTACAGGTTTTGGATAATTCGCTCATCTACCAACTTAACTTCGCTGTATCCGGAGCCTTTTGGGAATGTCATAGGACCGTCTATGCCGCCAAAATCGGACGGTAAGTCATATAGGCCGTCTCGCGTCTCAGGCGTGGTTTCAAAATCTGGCTGCACTGACAATGTGACCGCAGAAGGCCGCAAAAACGACCAGCTATACGGGGCATTGTTGCCCAGTCCGGGCGGATAGTAAAATTGCCGCAATCCACTGGCAATGATGCCGTCGATCTGGGCCTGGTGAGACGCATTATAAGTCAGGCCATATCCCAGGTAATAGGATATGGCCGACCGTAAATCTGTTAATGTAATAGCCAAACTCACGCTACTTTTCAACCTTTCTCACATCGCCTGGCGGAAACGTCCTGTACTTCAAGTCATCGCCGTCCAGTTTGACGCGATAATGACCTTTTTCCGGGCCTTGTCCATAACCGATGACCTTGCCCTGTCTTAATTTCGACTCGAAGAAGACTTGGACAATATCTCCAGGTTTCAGCTTGACGGGGTTGCCGTTGCTTTCCGGATCGCCGTCATCCCCGCTGTCATCGTCAGCCTGCTGCGCACTAACAGGAATAGACACTTTTGCATTCCTGCACTGGGCCATCATCAGCGCCAGTACGTCAACGCCCAGCGGCTGACCGCCTTGGACACGATCGGCATAGATGCGCACTTGCTCATGCAACTGCATAAAACTGTCCGGAATCGGCTCGTCTGGCGGGAGCATGTTCTTGACGTACTCATAAGTTCTTGGGTCCATAGCAATATCCCTTTAAAGAGAGTTGATATAAAGAATGGGCTTACTCGTCCCATTCCAATTCAATCGTGACACTGACCCCGGCTACCGCAGTCAGGGTGCCGGAATCTTTCAGGGCCAGCCGGTCGCCTGCGTTGAGCTGCAAGGCGCCTGCTGTCGTTACAAAGGTGCCGGCCTGGACGGTATTGTTGGCACCCTTTAGGTTAATATTGGCCGACAAAAGAGCCGTGCCGCCATCAAGGGCCTGTGTGCCGGTCAGTTTCTCGATATTGAGTCCGACCGCACTGCCGTCTGTGCCCAGGGTGGTATGGGCTTCACGGACCGACTTGACGCTGCACTTTTTCGGTGCAATAAATACCACACCGTAATTAGCCGCCGTTGCAGGCATGGTGCCAGGCAATACGGCAGTGACAGTGAAACGCTTGCCCATACCGGGAGTCAGATTGCCGCTGCCCGGAATGCCGGTTTCAATGTTTCTTACATATCGTTTGATAGGCATATTAATGTCCTTGTATTGATGTGAATAAGATGTGCCGGGATTTTACTCCCGGCACACTGCCACGAACCCAAAAACGCCGACTATGCAACCGGAGCAATGATTGCTCCGTCCAACAATTCGACCAGGGATAACGCTGCGCCGCCAGACGTGTTAATGGTCTGCATGGCAGCACAGGCACCATTGCCCACGGCACCAGCAGCCGCAAAGCAGCCATCGCTGATATCCAGCTTGAGCAGGGTGCCCAGCGTGGTAATGTTGTACTTGGTCAAGGCCAGGCACACACTGCCCACTTCATAAATCTCGATCCACTGCCCGCCCGTCTTGGCCGGGTACGCCTGGGCAGCGACACCGAAAAATTCATCACCCGTTGTTGCCAGAGCCTTGGCTCCGTTGGAACGGCCTTCCCAGGCATAGGTTGCCCCATGCTCGGTATCCGTGCCGGTCCAGGTTCGCTCTTTCATGATCGGCTGGCCCTGAGACACAGCCGTATCACCTGTAAAATAAACACGTCGAATCGAAGCGCGACCCTGATTCGAGTGTCTGCCTAATACTGCATTCATATTGATCTCCGCTTAAAAGTTTTGGTTATGGTTACGCTGCAAAGCCTAATACTGAGCTTAGGACTTATACAGTACCGCATTGGCCCGGCGATTCAGACACATGGTCTGATACGACAGGTCAACGTGCACCACGTACACGTTGTGCTGGTTCGGAGCCTTTTCCGCGTCCGATTCACGCAAGTAGTCGCCCTTAAGCACGAACAGCTTAAACGTGCTGGTGTCGATCATGTAGATCGGATACGCCGTGTCATTAGCATAGCACAGCTTGTCCACGGGCACGATGGGGTGACGCCGGAACGTCATCTGGCCGTCATACGGGGCCAGGTCGCGGCCCAGGTTGTCATTCTGAGCTTCGCCGATATCTTCCAGATCGCTGAGCAATTCATACCCGCAATAGAGCTTGCGTTTCTGACCGGTTTCCGACTGGAATTCAGCCATGTTGATCGGGGATTTCCACCGTGTCTGCCAGTGGGCCTTGCGCAGTTTCTTGATCAGGTCATCTTTGCTGACCGCCGAATACGTGTTCGTGTAATTCTTGAATGCCGGATGCTTGGTCAGATTGACATTGCCCACGGTCGTGAACCCGGACGGGGCGCCGCCATTGAAGCCTTCGCTGGCATTGCGCACGATCCAGTACTGGATGCCCCACGGCACTTTATCATTGCCGGCAACGGGTGCGTCCCAGAATGCGCCTTCGAGGCCGTCTGCCACGTCCAGCATCATACCGGCGCGCCGCGGCTTAAAGACGTTGTTGATGCGGGATTCGCCGCGGTTCATCAGCAGTTCGCGGCGTTCGTACATCATATTGGCGGTACCGTGACACCATTCGACCTTCATTTCGGCCATGACGTCAACCAGGTTGACCGAATCCGGCTCGAACAGGTCCACCCAGCGGAACGATCCGCCGCGTTTGGTCATCAGGTATTCTTTGAGGCCCATGCCATCGGGGATGACCTGGACGCCGCCGTTTTTGGTCAGCAACTTGCCCATGACCTCGTATTCATGCAGTTCCTGGGCAATCTGCGTGAATTTGCCCTTGCCCATTTTGTGCAAGGTGCTTGTGATTAAATCAAGGATTTGTGAATCTCTCATATATGCACGTCCTTTCGCGGACGCTTACTTAATCGCTCCCGTCCTCGGCCATTTTCCGGTCGAATTCGGTCTGAATAGCGAGCAGTTCTTCGTCCGCCGTCATTGGTTTAGTATTTCTGTGGGTCGGACGGCTGGCGGACCGTCTGGAACGATCCTTCAATGCTTTTTGCAAATGGGCCGTCTCGATCGACTTGATTTTGTCGCTGAATGCCGACTGCAAGGCACGCTGGAACAATTCCGCCCTGTTCAGCGGCGGTTTGCCCATTTGCTTGCGTCCCAATGCGATAATCGACATTTCTTCGTCCAGTTTGACGCGGTTTTTGTAATGGCTCCCCTTGGGGTCTAACTTCTGGCCTGAGCCTTTACCGAACACGTCCTGCCAGGGATCGCCCAGGTTCTTGATCGACGCATCGAATTCACGCACGTATTCCATGCCTTGAATGCGGTTCAATTCCTGGCGGGCCGAGGACAATTCGTCTCGAACAGACTTCAATTTCGACGCATAAAACTCATTCATTTTCTGCATCTTTTCTTTGAAGTCGTCGGTGTAATCGTCGCCGAGTTCCAGTTTGAACACATCGTCATCCTGTTTCCCGTCTTTTGCGTCCCCGTCTGTGGACTGGTTTCCAGATGCCCGCGACTCCATGGCATCCAAAACCCTGCTCAGCGTTGCATCAGATTTAAAACCAGACAATTCGTCTTGGTCGAATCCGAGCCGTATGGCACGCTGGACCAATTCGGCAGAAATAGCGGACTTGTTGTCATCATTATCCTGGCCGTCTTTGTCATCGGCGGAATGATCATCGCCGTCGTCGTCTTGTGTATCATCTCCGTCACTGTCCTCTTCGTCGTCATCGATTTCGAGGTCCTGCTGCTGTGACTTATTCTTGTCCTTGTCCTCTTTGCTGTCCTGGTCATCGGCAACCTCATCGTCGTCGCCGGATTCTTCGATCTGACGGTCGAATTCGTCCTGGATGTCCGTCAGGTTTCGTTCGTAGGCACTTTTTTTGCCATCGTCCTGTGCGTCTTCATCCTTTTCGTCGCCGGTATCTGAGGCATTGCCGCCGCCTGTGTCCTCGTCATCATCCGCAAAGAAGGGATGGCGGTTTAAGTTACCAAACAACCAGAATAGTTTTGTTTTTTTCATAATGACTCCGTTTTTGGGTTAATTGGGCGTTGGGTCTGAAAACCCGGCATTGCGGTCGAACATTCCAATGGACCGCAGATAATCGCGTCGATGGCGCGGGGAGTTGAAGATCGCCTGGCCTTCGGAATTGAAGTGAGTCGGCACACCGGCCTTGACCGATGCCTCATAAGCCTCTTTGATCTGGCCCGGCGACACGCCGGCTGCATCCGACACCATTGGCCAGTTACCGGCACATTGCCGCATGTCTTTGTGTTCGGCAACAATACACCGCTGGGCAAATCCATGAGGCGTTTTAATGCGTTTTGGCGCCTTGGCCATCGGGTACTGCCGTTCGTGTATCTGTCCCTGTCTGTCTTTGTAGCAGTAAATCGGCATACTTCTTTTCAATTCCTCGATTCGTTATATAAAAAGCAATGATGGCAACCAGTACCATCGCTGCAATCTTCACTGTTTCCGTAATAATGGCCCGTTTTAGGGCTGTCGCCGTTTCCTTGTGATCTCCCACGTGCTCGGTAAAACGCTTTTCCAGAGATTCACAATACGAACACGGCGGTTTATGCTGCTGCATGGCAGCGACTGTCAGTGATAACGCATCCAGTTTCTCGTGGATGCGAACCACGTCTCCTTTTGTTGCCGGCAATCCTAAGTCTCCGTTTTGTGCTGACATATTACCCCGTTGATCGCGTCAATGACCCCGCTTCACTTGCCTGTAATTTGCCGCCCATTAAAAGCCGCTGCATTAACTGGTCATGGCCCTGCCGTGTGGCACCCGGAACATTCCGCCTGACATAATTCCGCGTCGTCGTCGGCGATTTGCTCATCGATTGCACAGACTGATCGGACTGGATTTGCGGGTCGGCAAAGATCAGGATTTCTTCCAGTTCAGGCAGTCTGGCATATTTGGATATGGTTTTGAGCAAAACCTCAACATTGAGACCGATCCCCTGCTGCTGCAATAGCGGCATCATGGGAATCACTGTGTTGTTGACCACTTGCATAATCGCATTCAACCGCGATTCCGGCGTATGCTTCCGCATCGAATAAGGCTCGATGCAGATGTCGTAATTGAAATATTCGTCCTGGCGGTCATTGGGTGCAAAATTCACGGGAACCGTGATGTCGGTACCGGGGACACGCTTGATTAAAGGCAGTTCGATCAGCGGGTCATACCACAGGATTTCACCCAGGTCGGTGATTTCCGCTGTAGCGAAATTTTCAGTCTTTTCCTGCATGTCCCGAATGCGCTGGCTGGCGGATTCGCTGAGCAGTTTGTCTTGGCCGAGAGTCTCCGATTGAGCACTCAGGCCGCCCAGGGAGTCCAGATTGCCCCGCATATAGGAGTACAAGTCGCGGACGTGGATCAAAAATGCCAGTGTTTCCTGGCTGATGCCACCATATTTGTACTCTTTGACGTTGTTGGGATCATCCATCGCCACCATTTCGCCGTCAGCGGCCTTCTTGATACGATCTCCGTCCCCAACGCCAGCACGCCGGACGCCTGTGACTGTTTTTTGCCGGTCGGCCTGGCGGCCCAATTTGCGAAACAGGCGATTGGCCAGTTCGTGCATGTCCATCCATAACGCAGCGGGAGGCAGCGGCATGATATTGCCAGGCACGGGATGGAAGGATAACGTGCGATACATCCCCTGCTCAGGGCCTTTCCAGCTATACGCATGGAGCGCTGGGCCGGTAAAGGCATCGTCTCCTTGCCCAACGGACTGGAATGTGACGACTACGCCCTCTTTGGGCAGCCACACGTCCCATAGGTCGATCATGTCATACAGGGTTTCACGGTCGGGTCCGTCTCCACCGGACAGGCTTTGGTCGGTCTCCTGAAGTGTGCACTGGCCCGGCTTGACAATGCGATCTTTGGCTTTGCCGAATATGCCGCTATCCATCGCATCTTCATAGGGTATCTGGTAGGAGTTGCCCATAAACTGGGCATTACCAAATACTTTAGCAGTCATGTCGTGGACCCAGTTGTCCAGGCCCACGCAATCCCAGAACGGCATTCCTCCCCGGTGCCGCTGTTTTTCAATTTCAAGCTGAACGGATCCGTCCAGTCCCTTTTTAGCAATGCCCAGGCCGACGAATGCTTCCATGACGACAGCTTCCAGGGTATCCCCAAAATGAATACGCCGGATCAGTTCATTGAGGGCCAGGGTCAGTTTATTGGCTTTGGCCCGCAATTCGAATGGCCGGGTTGTGGCCAATACGCTGGGGGTATTGGCCAGATGCTGCTTGTACACATTGATCGTCAGTTCCACTAAATTCATTGGAACTTCGGCCTCGGCTCCATTGTCGCCGTACCGTCTGCCGACATACTGCTTCAATGCAGACAGACGATTATTGCGGAATGGTGCAAGCTTACGGTAGCTGTACGCCATTGCATTCTGCAAGTTGCTTAATTTTTGTGCCGGGAATATCGCCATAACTTATCCATTTTTAATTTCGGGCGGCGGATTGTCCTTCTGCATGTTCACGTGACGCTCACGAATGAAGGCCTTCAAAAGACACAAATAAGCCTGGGCGTCCGTGATTTTCTCGGCCCAGATGTCCTCGGAACGCAGAACACCCTTGTCCAGTTCGTCCACGAAATCCAGGATGGATGTGATATGCTTCATCCAGTACCCGATGAGCACTTTTTCCGGCGTCATCCGCATCATATCGGCGGGACGCTTGAAATTACTCAGGCGGTCGCCATGGGCGTATTCGCCGGCTTTCTGGACTAACGTTGCATAGACACGCTGCAATTGTTCTTCCACACACACATTAAAGTCCGGGGTATTCATGCGGCCTCCTGATCATGGTCATCTTCGTTTTTCTGTTGGGCTTGCTGCTGGCGGTGATAAAAGGTGTCCGTGCGAGTATATTTGTCATCCTGAACGTCCTCTTCAATCGGCGTTCCGGATGTATCCATGCCCTTATTGGCCAGGGCGTCGGCGACGACACGGTCGCCGTGGTTGTCTCTGGCCCCGGACGGGTCGATAGTATTGCGACACGATGAATGCTCAACTGTATTGCTGGTTGTGAACACGTATTGCAGGCATTCCGCATTGGCATCGTGAGATCGCTGGATAATGGTGCCGTCCTGCAGGGCCTTGCGGTATCCGCCCAGGACGGCCAGTTTTTCCTTGGGATTCAGGAAACAGCCGGGGATTAGTGACAACTTTTTGTCTAAGGACTGCTCATTCCGCTTGTAGTAAATATTGCGGTATCCTTCCTCGATGACCGAATCTCCGAATACGCGCCCATGCCCGCCGCCGTCCCAGATCATGTAGCTTTCACCAAAAAACCAGGCCAGGGCGACGGCATATCGGGCAAAGGCCTCCGGCTTGATAAACGGGCTTGCAAACTCGGCGACTTTCGTCCGTGTTGATTTGTCATAGACGGCGATCGCGGAATTACTGGCACCCGTGCCGGCTGCGATATCCACGCCCATCACGTACTCGGTGTCGCTGGGGGGCTTGCCGTCCACTAAGTCCACCCATAGCAATAATTTCCCTTCTTTGCTGGGACGAAAGGAGGGACACCGGAGGTCTGTATCGTAGATAAGCTCTCCGGCGTCTGTAGGAAAACGCACATCTCTTGACTCTATTTCATCAATTTTTTTGGAATCAAAAAATTGAAAGTCACTGGAAAACGGGTCTATGTCCAATTCCTGGGCAATTTCCATGGGATGGCTGGCGCGATCGCACTGCACATCATACCAGGGACTCCGCAGTTTGCCGTCCTTGCGGAACGGATAATCTTCCGGGAATCGGTACATCTGGCCCGTGTTGTCGCGGACTGTGCCCTTAAAATCATCTAAGAGACGAATTACGCCTTTGGCATCGGCCTGGTAGAGGCCTTTTCGCTTTTCCGGGTGCTCTGACCAGTGCATACGCAGCTTGCGAATATTGGTTTTGCCCAGGCGATAAAACGCGGTATTCGTTCCTTTATGCGTCGAAACAAAAAACCGGCAATTGGTCACGTCACGGGTCGATTTGAGAACCGCTTCCCCCTCATCGACGGCGGCGAATTCATCCAAATCCATTAGTCCGCAGCGGCCGCCGCGGGAGACGTCGCCTGTCGTCGATACACCGTTGATCATGGACCCGGTCTTATGGTTTTTAAGCTGTAAATGCGTCCTGTGCTGGTCCACGTCGTCTTCAAGCCGCAAAAAATACGGCAAGTGATCGTTAATAAAATCCAGCTTCCAGAACAGACTGTCCGGGTCTTCGGTTTTATCCACCAAATTTTCATTGCGGCTAACCAAACGAATCGACTGGTCGGAGTGGAACCGCCACAAGTAGTCATCCACCCACAGAAACATCCATGTTACGCCCATGTCGCGGCTTTTTTCGACGTACAGGTCGTAGCCCATAATCGCCGCCATGAACATTTCCTCAAAGCCCTTGTCCTGGTAAGCGTAGGTAATGAACGGTACAACCGTGGATTTAGGCATCAGCCGCGGGTTGTAGGTCCACCCGAACACGTTAAAATAAAACAGGTAGTCCCGCTTGCAGGCAATCCATAGCTCCTTGGCGTATTCTTCATCCTGATATGCCAGTTCGAGCACGCGCCGCCTGAACCGCAAATTGGCCGTGTACTCCTTGGGCACTAACCCGGCGTAGGGATGATGATGCGGGTCAAGCACTGGCTGCCTCTGCAATCAGTTTGTCGATCACGCCCAATTGCTCCCGCTTGTCATCCTCTATCGCGGAATTAGGATCGATTTCCTTGGAACAGAATTTCGGGTACACGGATTCATAAAACTTGGCCTTGGCGTCTCCATCGTTTTGCAGATACGAAAAATAACCCCATGTCCCCGCGTCGGGTGCGTCTTCGGGCGACACATC
>DLFY01000179.1 GCA_002482415.1 Phycisphaerales bacterium UBA7708 | reverse complement strand
TAATTCTTAACGGGACAGTAGTGCTTTTAAATTACAAATATCCATCTGTTTTATTTTGACAAACACACCAGGGAACAATATCGTAATAAACATATATCCGAGTAATTTAATAGGTATTGGAGCCAAACGATGCGCTGTTGTTTAAACACAATCATGGTTATAACCTTATCCGGACTCACCTGTCTGGCTGCCGCCGAACAGGTCCCCCCTGACCCCAACACCCCCCTGCTGCTCAAGGACTATCTCTATCAGGCCGCGATGAACAACTCCGGCCTGCGAGCCGCCTTTGATTCCTTTCACGCCGCCATGGAACAAATCCCCCAGGCCGCATCGCTGGACGACCCGCAATTCACCTACAGCTATTTCATCCGTGAAGAAATGGAAACCCGCTCCGGCCCAAACCGCCAGAAATACGCCATCATGCAGATGTTCCCCTGGTTCGGCAAGATTCAGGCCCGCACCGACGCCGCCGCCGCACAGGCCAAAGCCGCCCACCATCGCTATGAAGCCGCCAAGGTCAAACTGATTTACCAGACCAGTAGTGTATTTTACGAATTTGCCTATCTTGCCAAAGCAATTGATGTTGCCAATGAAAATCTTGAACTCATGAAACATTTTGAACAGGTCGCGCGCGAAAAGTACCGTACCGCCGAGACCTCCCATCCGGATATCGTCCGAGCTCAAATTGAACTGGCCACCATGGAAGATGATTTAATAAGCATGACTAGAATGCGAACACCGATTGTCGCCCAACTCAATGCCATGCTGAATCAACCCACCGATCAGGAACTCCAGTGGCCCCAACGGGATACATTCACCCCTGCTGAAATCAACCCCCGCCTGATTGCCGACCAAATCCGCTCAGCCAATCCTGAACTGTCGGCCATGCAGCAGCAGATCATCGCCTCACAAAAAATGGTCAACCTTGCAAAAAAACGCTACTGGCCCGATGTCAGCCTTGGCCTGGAAGTCGAAGACGCCCCCAACCGCGGGATGAATGGAGGGCGCGACCCGATCATGGCCATGGTGTCGATTAATCTTCCCATTTGGACGGATAACTACAGTGCCGGCGTCAGGCAGGCTCAGGCCGAAACCGCTATGGCCCGACGCGAGAAAATCCAGATGGAGTTTGACCTTGTTGCTCAAGCTGAACAAATTATGTATGAAATGGATGACAATTTACGCAAAATCCGCCTTTACGAAAATGTCCTCATCCCCAAAGCCAAAGAGATGCTGGCCGTCACAGAACAGGCCTACAGGACAAACACGGTTGACTTTATGACATTAATCGATGCCGAACAGAAACTTCTGTCCTTCCAGTTGTTTTACGAGAGGTCGTTGACCAACTACCTCCAAAAACAGGCCGAACTTGAAATGCTCACCGGCCAGCCATTACCAAGCGAACCAGAAAAATAATATTGTATGGAAAATGTTTTTTTAAGAACCATTTTCCCATTCTTCGAGTAGGATATTAGATATTTAAGGAATTAATCGTGACCAAACGAACCCAATTTGGGAACACAATAGCCTCAAAAGCAGGCTTTTTAATCCTATTAATAGGGGTTTTTGCCGCAGGATGGTTTACCAAAGAGGTATTAACCCCGCAAGGCACACATACCCCATCGCCCGAGGTGCAGCCAAACGAAACCATTTGGACCTGCTCCATGCACCCCCAAATCCGACAACCCCAACCAGGTAAATGCCCTCTGTGCGGCATGGACCTGATCCCCATCGGTGGTTCGGACACTCATGCCTCGGGTGTTATCGAGTTCACCCCGGATGCGGCTAAACTCATGGAAATCCAGACCTCGAAGGTCGAAAGAAAATCTGTTACCACTGACATCAGGCTCATCGGAAAAATCGACTACGACCAGACCCGTATCAAGTCCATCACATCCTGGACCGGCGGTAGACTCGACCGGCTCTTTGTGGATTATACGGGTATGACTGTCCGCAAAGGCGATCACATGGTGGAGCTTTATAGTCCGGAATTGATTAGTGCCCAGACCGAATTGCTCGAAGCCGTTAAGTCTGTCCAGAACATCGCTTCTAATTCCTCTGACCTGATCCGTCGCTCCATCGAAGGAACCCTGAAGGCGTCCGAGGAGAAACTCCGTCTTTTGGGGATTACCGATGAACAAATCCTGCAAATCAAGACCTCCGGCCAAATCCTCGACCATCTGACCATCAACGCCCCCATCGGCGGCGTGGTCATTGACAAAATGGCCAATGAGGGAATGTATGTGGATACCGGGATGGCGATTTATACCATCGCAGACTTGTCCAGGTTGTGGCTGATCCTGGATGCATATGAATCCGACCTCAAATGGCTGCGGTATGGTCAAAAGGTCGAATTTGTCACCGAGTCAATCCCCGGCAGGACATTTGAAGCCACAGTCAGCTTTATCAGCCCGGTCCTGAATGAAATGACCCGCACGGTCAAGATTCGGGCGGTGGTGGATAACGCCGACAGCACCCTCAAGCCCGGTATGTTTATNNNNAATACATCTGCCCCATGCATGGAGAAATCATTCATGATGCTCCGGGTGTATGTGATATCTGCGGGATGAAACTGACTGCCGCACAAGAGCTTGGCTATCAAACCGTCAGCGAATCCAACCAGCTTCCCTTAGTCATCCCGGCAACCGCCCCGCTGATTACCGGCAGAAAACTCAACAAAGCGATCGTATATGTCAAAGTGGCCGGCCAACATCTCTCCTTTCTCGGCAAAGAAATCACACTCGGCCCCAAAGCCGGCGATGTCTATATTGTCGAATCCGGCCTGATGGAAGGTGAAGACGTGGTCACGAACGGGGCATTCAAGATTGATTCCGCCGCCCAGATTCAGGCCATGCCGTCGATGATGACCCTGCCGATCGAATCAGAAGATACCGGTACCGAACAAACCATCTGCCCTATCATGGGCGGAAAAATCGACAAAACCGTCTTTACCGAATACCAGGGCAAGAAGGTCTATTTCTGCTGCCCCGGATGCATTGACGAATTTAATAAAGACCCGGAAAAATACATACCTCAACTGCCTCAGTTTAAAACCACTGAGCACACTCACTAACAATAGAAAGGACATTGCAATGAAGATATCCATCATGCTGCTGGTTCTGGCGGGAATCGTCGCTGTTTCAGGATGCAAGAAAAATCCTGAACCGACACCCGTCACGCAAACCCCTGTCGATACCGGTCAAATGGCTGAAGCCGCCAAAGATGCGACGGCCGATGCACAGGCTAAGATCGAAACAACTGTTGCTGCTGCCGGGGAACAGACCACCTGCCCGGTTATGGTCGGCAGAGCCATCGATAAGAATCTGTTCGTGGAATACAAAGGCAAGAAAGTCTATTTCTGCTGCAAGGGCTGCATACCCGAATTCAACAAGGACCCTGAGAAATACGTCAAGCTGCTGCCGCAATTTCAGCAATAACACCGCGGCATTAATACCGTATTATGCACCAAGCTAAGGATATATCACGACTATGCCTGAACGTCTGAGCCAACAGGATTACAGCAACCGGGGACTTTTAAGCGAAATCATTCGGTTTTGCCTGAACAACCGGCTGGTCGTGATGTTGTGTGTCATGGGCCTGCTGCTTGGGGGTGTTCTCGTGGCACCGTTCGACTGGCAAATCGACTGGCTGCCGCGATACCCGATTTCCGTCGATGCGATTCCCGATATCGGCGAAAACCAGCAGATCGTTTTTACGGACTGGCCGGGCCGCAGCCCGCAGGATATCGAAGATCAGGTTACGTATCCCCTGACGGCCAACCTGCTGGGGCTGGCCGGTGTCAAGACCGTCCGCAGCACATCGATGTTCGGCTTTTCCAGCATCTATGTCATCTTTGAAGATCGTGTGCCCTTTGACCTGACGCGGCAGAAAATCCTCGAGCGGCTCAATTCACTGCCGGAGGGAATGCTGCCCGAAGGTGCGACGCCGCGGCTGGGGCCGGATGCCACGGCGCTGGGGCAGGTCTTCTGGTACACCCTGGAAGGTCGGGACCCGCAAGGCAAACCCACCGGCGGATGGGACCTTCACGAACTGCGTACCATTCAGGACTGGACGGTACGATATGCCCTGCAGGCCGCGTCCGGCATTGCCGAAGTCGCTTCCGTCGGCGGATTTGTCCGTGAGTACCAGATTGACGTGGACCCGGATGCGATGTACGCGGCCAAAGTCTCGCTCAATGATGTCTTCATGGCTGTGATGGCCTCCAACCGGGACGTCGGTGCCCGAACCATTGAAATCAATCGCGTGGATTACCTGGTTCGCGGTCTTGGCTTTATCAAATCGGTCGAAGATATCGAACAAATCGTGGTTAAAACCGTGGACGCCGTCCCGATTCATATCCGGGATATCGCCCATGTCGGCATCGGCCCGGCCCTGCGAACGGGGGTGCTGGACAAGGGCGGCGCCGAAGCCGTCGGCGGCGTGGCGGTGGTGCGTTACGGGGAAAATCCGCTGGCGGCCATTAAAAATGTCAAGGCCAAAATCACCGAGATCGCCCCCAGCCTGCCGCAGAAGACCCTGCCCGATGGGACCGTCAGCCAGGTGACCATCGTGCCCTTTTACGACCGCACGGGATTGATTTACGAAACCCTCGGCACGCTCAACGCCGCCATCTATGAACAAATCATCATCACCGCAATTGTCATCATCCTGCTGCTGCGAAACTTTCGCAGCTCGCTGATCATCTCGGCGCTGATGCCGATGGCGGTACTGATTACCTTTGTGGGAATGAAGCTGCTGGGTATCGACGCCAACATCGTCGCCCTGTCCGGCATCGTCATCGCCATCGGTGAAATCTCGGACATGGGAATCGTCATCTGCGAAAATATCGTTCAGCATCTGGAACGCGACCCGCGCCGCAACCGCCTGCACCTGGTGTTTGACGCCTCCCGCGAAGTGGCCTCGGCGGTCCTGACCGCAATTTCCACCACCGTCATCAGCTTCCTGCCGGTGTTTGCCATGACCGGGGCCGAAGGCAAGCTCTTCAAGCCGCTGGCTTACACCAAGACCGTCGCCCTGACCTCGTCGGTGTTTCTGGCCGTGCTGGTGGTGCCGCCGCTGGCGTATTATTTCTTTCGCAAGGGCAGTGCCGCGGCATTAGCTCATACCCCCGACAAAAAACCCAGACGCACCTGGCTGGATTATGTGCTGATTGCAATCCTGCTGGTGCTGCTGACGGATGACTGGATGCCCATCGGGCCGGACAACGGGATGCTTCTGAACCTGCTGTGGGTTGTGGTTATTGTGGCGGTGCTGATTGGTTCGTTTGTTTTGATTATCCGTTTCTATGAGTCCATTCTCGGCTGGTGCCTGCGTCACAAGCTGCTGTTTTTGAGCCTGCCGACGGCAATGATCATCGGCGGAGGATTCGTCTGGGCCAACCTCGGACGGGAATTTATGCCGTCGCTGGATGAAGGCTCGTTTTTGTATATGCCCACCACCATGCCGCACGCCTCAATTGCCGAGGCCACCGACCAACTGAGTAAAATCGATGCCGCCATTGCATCAATTCCTGAAATCGATACCGTCGTCGGCAAAATCGGCCGGGTGGAAAGCGCTCTCGATCCGGCACCCCTGTCGATGTTTGAAACCGTCATCAACTATAAACCCAAATATAAGACCGACAAAAACGGACGGCTGGTACTGGATGACCAAGGTAAAGCCATCCGGCAGTGGCGCGATGGGCTGGAAACGCCGCACGATCTGTGGAATGAAATTGTCCGCATCGCACAGCTTCCCGGAACAACCAGCGCCCCCCTGCTGCAGCCGATTGAAACACGGATTGTCATGCTGCAAACGGGGATGCGTGCCCCGATGGGCATCAAGGTCAAAGGCCCGAGTCTGGAAGCGATTCAGCAGGCCGGCCTTGATTTGGAAGCTGTTTTAAAACAAGTATCCATGGTCGAACCGGCAGCGGTGTTTGCCGACCGCATCGTCGCCCAGCCGTACCTGGAATTACGCATCGACCGGCAGGCGATTGCCCGCTACGGCCTGCGCGTCGATGATGTGCAGAAGGTCATTGAAATCGCCATCGGCGGCACCCCCATCACCACCACCGTCGAAGGCCGTCAGCGATATCCGGTTCGCGTGCGCTACCTGCGGGAATTACGCGACCAGGTTGAGGCCCTGAATCAAATCCTGGTTCCGGCCATGGACGGGTCTGCACAGATTCCCCTGGGCCAACTGGTGCAGATGGAATATAAACCCGGCCCGCAAATGATTAAGAGCGAAGATACGTTTCTGACCAGCTATGTGCTGTTTGACAAGAAGCCCGGCTATGCCGAGGTCGATGTGGTCATGGCCTGCAAACAGACACTGGAGCAGAAAATCAAAGACGGCTCACTGACGCTGCCCGAAGGCGTCAGCTATACGTTTTCCGGGACGTGGGAAAATCAGGTCCACGCCCAGAAGACTCTGATGCTGGTGATTCCCGTTGTCCTTGTCATTATTTTTATTCTATTATATCTGCAATTTGAAAGCTTCGGCTGGTCCTGCGTGGTCTTTACCACCGTCCTGACGGCCTGGTCGGGCGGCTTTGTCTGGTTGTGGTTTTATAATCAGGACTGGTTTATGAACTTCACGCTGTTCGGGATCAACTTCCGTGATTTGTTCAATATCCACCCGTATAATCTCAGCGTGGCGGTGTGGGTCGGCTTCCTGGCGGTCTTTGGAATTGCCTCCGACGACGGCGTGCTGATGATGACCTATCTGAAAGATCGCTTCGCCACGGAAAAACCCGTTACCATTGAGCACATTCGCCGCGAAACCATCTTTGCCGCATCGCGTCGAGTCCGGCCGGCCTTGATGACCAGCGCCACCACCATTCTTGCACTGCTGCCGGTACTGACCTCCATCGGGCGGGGATCGGATATTATGGTCCCGATGGCGATCCCTTCGTTTGGAGGAATGACATTGTCTATGGTCGATTTGCTGATTGTGCCCACCCTGTTCTGCATGGTCAAGGAATTCGTCGCTAAACGATCAGCTCGTTCTTCGCAGGGGGCCGCATAAAAAAGATTTTACGTTCTTATAATATCTGTTTTAGTAGTAATGAGAATTATCGGATGTGAGTTGAGGCCGATAAAATATGTTTTATTTTTACAGAAAACAAAGCACAAAAAATCTCCGTAAAATTCCTGATAAAAGCCGCCCCGATTGCCGATTATTCATTATATTTTAAACGGCAATGGGCCTCAATCCGTGTCGATATACATGGATTTGGGATTTTACGGGTCTTTTAGTGATTGTAAATGAAATGAAGTGACTTTGGCTTAGACGAGGTTATCGCAATGACGCAGAAACCGACAGTAGTTCACGTAACGCATGAGGCAGTTGGAAAAATCGGAGGCATTGGTGCCGTGCTGGATGGATTGTTCACCAGCAAGGCTTATCTGGATGCCACCGCTCGCAATATTTTAGTCAGCCCCCTGTTCTCCACCGAAGGCGACGTCTCCTCGCGTCTGGGTCCCGGCGGAGAGGTTCTTTATTCCTCCATCGACGGGTATGTCAAAACCAGTTATGTATCCAGTTTCCGCAGAATCGAGAGCAAGTATAATGTCGGCATCGTTTATGGACGGCGCACGTTCCTGGACCCGCTGACGCAGATTAAAAGCTCGCCGGAAATTATTCTCATCGATATTACCCGCATGGAACAGGGACCCTTGAATGAATTCAAGGCGTCGCTGTTTTTTGAATACGGCATCAAGAGCAACGCCTTCGAAAATTTCTGGGAATTTGAACAGTATATGCGTCTGGCGATGCCGGCGATTGCCGCTCTCAAAGCCATCGGCGCCGCCGAAAAAGACAGCAATACCGTGATTGTCTCCCATGAGTTTATGGGGATGCCCACGGCGCTGGCGGCCAAGCTCGATCCGTTCGATTTCAAAACCGTCTTCTATGCCCACGAAGTCGCCCCGATGCGCCGCATTGTCGAAGGCCATCAGGGACACGACACGATGTTTTACAACGTCCTTCGCAAAGCCCATCAGCAGGATTTATTTGTCAACGATGTCTTCGGCGACCAGACCAGCTACTTCAAGTATGCCCTGGTGGATGCCGCCCGCTTCTGCGACAACATCCTGGCCGTGGGCGACTGCGTGGTCGATGAATTGAAATTTCTGGCTCCAGAATTTGAACTGGCCGATATCGATCTGACCTACAACGGCATTCCCGCGTATGAAATTACGCTGGCCGAAAAGAAGCAGTCCCGCGACAAATTAAAAGATTACTGCCAGAACCTGCTGGGCTGGCGGCCGGATTTTGTGTTCAGTCACGTGACCCGGCTGGTGCTGAGCAAGGGTCTGTGGCGCGACCTGCGGGTGCTGGAACACATGGACAGGGAATTTCTGGCCCAGGGCAAGACCGGCGTGCTGCTGGTGCTCAGTACCGAAACCCACCGCCGGCGCGACCGCGATATTTATGATATGGAAGCGGCGTATAACTGGCCGGTGGCCCACCGCGAAGGCATGCCGGATTTGTCCGGCGGTGAAGCGGCCTACTACGCCGGCGTCCAGGAATTCAACGCCAGAAGCCGCGCCATCAAGGCCATCTTCATCAACCAGTTCGGCTTCTCCCGCCAGTGCTGCGGCCACCGAATGCCTTATGATATGGAATTCATGGACATCCGCAGAGGCTCCGATGCGGAATTCGGACAGAGTATCTATGAACCGTTCGGCATCGCCCAGCTTGAACCGCTGTGCTTCGGCGGGCTGTGCATCGTGACGTCCATCTGCGGCTGTGCGGGATTTGTCAAGGCCGTCACCGGCGGCAAGGACGTCCCCAACGTCATCTTCGCCGACTATACCGAACTCAACGGCGATTCGGGCCTGGAAATCGAACACATGCTCAAGATCGACCGCGAGTACCGCAACAAGATCGAACGCAAAATCAGCCAGAAAATTGCGTTGGAAATCTGCGCCCGCCTGCCGCACAACGACGATGAATCCTATCGGCTGCTCCGCAGCGGCTATGAAATCGCCAAGCACATGGGCTGGGAGGCTGTGGCGGAAAATTACGTCCTCAAGAGCATTCACAAAGCCGTCAAGAAAACCCATTCCAAGGTGGTGCAGGCGTAATCCCTCTGACTGCAATAAAAAAGGCCGGGCGTGAGGAATATCACATCCGGCCTTTTCTTTTGACTGGATTCTGGACTGTTAGAAGACCATCTGCATCCGCAGGCCAAAGACCACCGCATCCTTTAAATCGCGTCCATTGTCGGCGGACGACGGGTCGGCGACATACTGTATCGACGGTGTCACGGTCAGGCTGGAATTGACGGCAAAATTATAAAAAGTCTCAAAGACTGTTTCGGAGTCTTCCGTATAGGTCGCCCCTGCGGCCTCGCTGAAGTAGCCCCGTGCCACTCCAAAAGCCAGCACATCGTCATCACGTCCGTCAAACAGACCCTGATAGCTCAGGCCGGTGCTGTAAAACTGCGTCATCTCATTATGATTGGAGGGAGCATAGCCAAAACGGAAAAAGGTGCCCAGTCCCTGTGAATCATTCTCATCCTCATTTTCCTTAGACAGCATCTGGTCAAAGCTCAGGTACATGCCGGTATTGTTGCGGGACGAAAAGCCGTCGCCGTCCACATCGGTCGGTTCCGGCATGTGCCAGACGCCCGCCGAATAGGTGCCCTGCAGTTGTCTAAAACTGGGCGTAATGCCCGTTTCGGCCATATAGACATAATAATCCTCATCGTGAAAGGCCGTGCGGAATCCCGTTTCGCGGTGGTCGCCCTGTGAATCGGCGGCCGCGGCGGTGATATACCAGCCGGCATCGGCCGGGGCATAGTGCATGGCAAAACCCAGCGTATAATCCGGGAACGGAATGGTCGGGTTGTTGACCAGGGCACTGTTGAGGAACTGGCCCGTCTCGTCATTGGCGTAGCGATTGCAGTCGAAGGATACCGGGCAGCCGCTGCATTCAAATCCGCCGCTTAAATCCATCTTGCCCACGCGGACGATGAAGTCGCCGTCGAGGAAATAATGCTGATACCACAGCTCCGTCACCACCGCAGCGTCCCGCGGCATGGCATCGCCGTTGACGCCGAAAGCACTGCCGGTCGAGACCGAATCAATGCCCCCGGTCTTGTTCCAGAAGCCTTCCACGTGCGTATAGAGCTCGGCATTGTCAATCCCGAACAGCCGCTTCAGGTCCGTCGTCATTTCGATATCATAGCTGCCCGAAAAGCGTCCGCGCCGGTCATTGGTGCTCAGGCCGCCGCGCATATTCTGCTGATAAATGTTGGTCAGACCGAATGAAAACGAAAATGGCCCTGTATCCGGCAGCAGTGAAGAAGGCTGCTCCTCTTCTGTAACAGGTGTTTCCGCCGCAAAACCCATCACACTGCTGCAAAGCAGTACAAACACTACCCATCGTCCCATGGGCTGCAATCCTTTCCTGAAGTCGATAAATCGGTTATATCCGGCGTTTATCCGCCGATTAACAAGATCCCAACCTGATACACCACCAGCGTCACCGCATAGGCCACCACAGTCAGGCCGACATACTGCAAGGCCGCCCATTTCCAGCTCCCCGCCTCCCGGGCCGTCACGGCCACCGTCGCCATACAGGGCGAGCTTAACAGGCAAAACAGCATAATGCACAGGCCTTTGAGCGGCGTATAATCCGCCCGCAGCCGCTGCCGCAGAGCCTCCGACGTCTGATCCGCTTCGCCGACCGAATAAACGATACCCATCTGGGCGACAAACACTTCTTTGGCGGCAAAAGCCCCGATCAGTGCCGTGCCAATCTTCCAGTCGAAGCCCAGCGGTCGTATTACCGGTTCAATCAAATGGCCTACACGTCCGGTAATCGAATGCTGCATCTGGGCCGATTGCTGCCCAACCTCGTCCAGACCGGCCAGCTTGTCTTCCCCTATCTTCGGATAGGTACTGGCTGCCCATAACAAAATCGAAATACCCAGAATCACGGTACCGGCCTTCTGCAGATACTGCCAGCCGCGGTCCCACATGTGCAGCATCAGGCTTCGCAGTGTTGGCATGCGGTACGGCGGCAGCTCCATGACGAATGGAATCGCCTCCCCTTTGAACAGCGTATTACGCAGCAGCAACGCCAGAAGCACCGCGAATAACACTCCGATAATATACATCATCCACATTATCGGGCCATGCCAGGCCGGGGCAAAAAATGCCGGAATAATCAGTGCATATATCGGCAATCGCGCACCGCAACTGAACAGCGGTATCACCATCATCGTCGTCAGGCGGGTCCGCCGGTTCTCCAGAATCCGCGTCGCCATAATCGCCGGCACCGAACAGCCGAAGCCAATCAGCATCGGGATGAAACTCTTGCCGTGCAGGCCGATTTTGTGCATCACACGGTCCATCAGAAACGCCGCGCGGGCCATGTAGCCGGTATCTTCCAGAAACGCAATCCCCAGAAACAGCAGCAGAATATTCGGCAGAAAAATCAGCACCCCGCCGACACCGCCGATAATCCCATCGACTATCAGCGACCGTAAATGCTCCGACCAGCCCGCAGGCCAGTGCGACGAAATCCACCCGCCCAGCCAGCCAAACAGCGACTCCATCCACCCCATCGGGATTTCTCCCGCCGTAAACGTCAGCCAGAACACCACATACATCAATACCGCAAAAATCGGCAGCCCCCACACCGAATGCGTCATCACCACATCGAGCTGGTCGCTGATATCATGCCGGGATTGTGCCGTCGTCCTGACGGTTTCCTGACACGCACCGGAAATAAATCCATACCGGCGGTCGGCAATCACAATATCCGGGCTTTCGTGGTAATGCTTTTCCAGCTCCTTCATGGATTGCTCCATTGTTGTCAATAGCTCTGCACTGTGCGGCAAAGCCAGGACCTGCTGATCGCCTTCCAGCAGCTTCAAAGCCACCCATCGCGCCCCAAACCGTTTGGCAAAATCCAACTCCGGATTGACCAGCGATGTTAATTTTTCCAGCTCCTTTTCCACCTGCGGGCCAAAGGGCACCTGCACACGGCGGGTCTTCGTTTCCATAGCCGCCCGCAGCGCCGCATCCAGCAGATGCTCGGTCCCTTCTTCCTTGCGGGCCACGATGGACACAATCGGCACATCCAGAAGAAGCTGCATCTGGTTCAAGTCGAATTCCAGTCCCCGGGCCTTGGCCACATCCGCCATGTTAAACGCCAGCACCAGCGGCACATTCATCTCCATCAACTGTACCGCAAGATACAGATTGCGTTCCAGGTTGGACGAATCAATCACATCAATTACCACATCAGGCTTCTGCTCGAGGATAAACTGACGCGACACCAACTCCTCCGGCGAATACGCCGTCAGGCTGTATATCCCCGGCAGGTCCACCACCTTGATTTTTTGGTCACGATAACGACACAGCCCGTTTTTAATCTCAACGGTCACCCCCGGATAATTGGCCACATGCTGCCGCGATCCCGTCAGGGCATTGAACAGGGTTGTTTTTCCGCTGTTGGGATTACCGGCCAGGGCGATGGTTAATTTCTTTTCTGAGTTTGCCATAAGTTAGCTAAGCCTAACATTGAATCTAAAAAATTTTGTTATCGTACAAAGATTTTATGCGACATCCCGCGACCCAGCACCACGCGGCTGTTTTTGACCGCGATGATAACCTGTCCTCTGTGGTCATTAAGCATAACACGAATCGGCTGGTCGGCCAGAAGCCCCATCGCCGCCAGACGATTTTTCAGACCGTGCCCGGCCTCGATATGATCGATACGCACGGTCTTTCCGGTCTCAATCTGGTCTAATGACATAGGAACGTGTTCCTTATCTGATTTTGTTTTCATATTGTTAATCAGCCGGCTTACGCATCCGGCAACTGCTTTTTCCGAAAAAACTGCTTAAATTCAAATGCAATATCACCATCCACACGGGCCGTAATGAACTCGATATAGTCCCTGAGCCGGCCAATCACCTGCTGACCCAGTGCATGTTCGGCCCGACAAGCCGATTCTTTGGCTGTCACGGCATCCAGCCCAAGAATATCGATAAAAAAAGACTCCAATACACGATGACGACGCACGATTTTATCAGCCTCAACCCGGCCTTTGTCCGTCAGCGTCACCACCCCGTACGGCTTGTAGTTAATCAGTTCCTTTTCCGACAACACCCGCAAGGCCCCTGTCACCGATGCACGTGATACACCCAAACCATCGGCAATATCCTTACTTCGGGCAACCATTCCGCTGTCGGATAAATGATATATTACCTCAAGATAGTCTTCCATTGAGGCACTAAGCTGTTTTTGCTTTAATGCATCCATTTAGTAACTTCTAATATAGTTAGAACCCCCTAACTTTGCAAGAATAATTTCACAAAAAAAATCCCCACGCCCGCAGACATGAGGATATTCCTCTTTTCAATGAAATGACCGGCACATTAAGACGTCCGGCAATCGCCAGGACTCAGCCTCTGGCCCCTCGTAGAATCTTGCGGTTGCCATCGGTCCACTTATCGCGGTAAAAGGTGGATGCCTCAAAGGTATCACTGACTGATTTCATTTTCTCTGCCAATTTGGTCCTCAATTCCTGCAGAGCCGTCTGGTGTGCAGAGTCGGCAACCAAATTCCGGGTTTGGAACGGATCAGCCGCATGATCAAACAATAGTTCCTGCGGAACCCCTTCCCTGCTGATGCGGAATTTGCCGTATGTATAACGTTTGCTGCGAACCGCGCGCCACTCATGGCCGGTGTCCCAATTGGCCGTCGCGCCGGTCCCCTGCATAAACGCACAATCCGGCTCCGCACCGCCGGTCCCCAGTGCCAGATGCGACAAATCCATCCCTTCCACGCGGGACGGAACCGACAGCCCCAGAAGCCCCAGAAATGTCGGCATGAAATCCACTGTGGACATGCAGGCGTCCGAAACCTGCCCTGCCTGAATCCTGCCCGGCCAGCGAACCAGCATCGGAATCCGCGCCGCTTCATCATAAAAAATATTCTTCGCCCGGCGCCCCTGGGCACCGAACATCTCGCCGTGGTCGGACGAAAAGACCACTATCGTATTGTCCGCCAGCCCGTTATCATCCAGATACTTCATCAATCGCCCGAAGTTCCAGTCAAGGTTGGTCGTCATCGCATAATAATTCCTTCGCCATTTTTCCAGATCCGTCCGCTCGGAATCCGACAGCCGGGCCCAGGCATCCGCATACGGATCATTATCGGGCTTGTAATTAGGCGAATGAGGCAGACTGACCCCGGCAAATTTCTCCCGATACTCGGCCGGCACATTCCCATCGTTCCAAGGATCATGCGGCGTTCCCCACGAAAGCACCATCGCAAACGGCTGTGACGACTTCTGCCCGCGAGATTTGAGCCAATCGATAGCCAGATCGGTCTGGCCGTCCGGCTCATACACCCCCTGGCCCCAGAAAATCTTCTCTTTGGATTCGGTGTGATAATAGGTGTTGTAATAATCATGGTGGAAATTAAACGCCGCCCAGTAGCCATTAAAGCCCAGACGATGCTCCCCGCGCGGCACAAAGGAGTTATCCGGATTGGTATGATCCCCCAGCTTGTTGGCATACATGTGCCACTTGCCGATATAGGCCGTGTTGTACCCGCCCCGCGTCAGCGAATGTCCCAGACAATCCTGATACGGATTAAGCTGCAGCTCATTAATCACCATGCCGTGGCTGGTCGTGTATTTGCCGGTCATCAGCGACGCCCGAAACGCCGAACACACCGGCGTATTGGCTACCGTATTCCGGAAATTGATACCCTGCCGTGCAAACTGATCCAGGTTCGGCGTAATCGCGTTTTCCGCACCGGGATAGTTGGTCCCGTTCCAGTATGTGGCATACTTGCAGTGATTCAGGCCAAGCTGGTCGGCCAACACCACCAGCAGATTGGGCTGCTTTTCGGTGCTGCCGGCATACAGCGACGGCGCCATCTGCGACAGGGCCAGTCCTGCGGCCCCGATGCAGCTTTGCTTCATAAAGGTTCGTCGATTCATCGTCATCGATCTTTCCTGAGATTATTTATGCCACTGATTATACTGATCCTGAATTCAATTGTCCACCCGAAGCACAGCCAGGATATACTTAAGGCCTAACTCCCTTGAACTCCTCCGGCCGAATCGCATCTGTCGGTATCGGACAATCCTTGTCGAATGCATATAAATCCTCCGTCTTCTCAATCACCACAAAACCCTCATCCACCTGACCCCCATCATCCAGAATCGCCCCCCGATTCAGCCCAAGATGCTTTTCCAGAAACGCATACATCGCCTTCCGCTTGCTCAGGCCATAATCGTGCCCCTCCTCCGGAAAATGTGCGTTTTCAACACGCCCCGTCGCCCCATACAGCCGATACACATTCCGGATAAACGGATACTCCACCTCCGGCGTATTCTTCGTCCAGTCCTGCCCGTCGCTGACCAGCAGCATCGGCCGCGGTGCCGCCAGCGCCGCAATCTCGGCATTATTGGTCTGATGCGTCGCGCTCCGATGAATCGGCATCCCGCTTTCGCACTCACAGCCCCCGAAAAAATGCCCCGATACCATCACCACCGGCACCGACACATCAATCCGCTCATCGACCGCCGTCAGTAAAATCGACTGCGTCCCGCCCCCGGACGCCCCCGTCACCGCCAGCCTGTCCTCATCCACCCCCGGCAGCGTCAGCAAAAAGTCCACCGACCGAATCGCATTCCAAAGCTGCAACTGCAGCGATCCTTTCATCGGATGCGTCCAACCCAGCTCCCGCATCTGCCCATACCCGACCATATCTATCGCAAACACCACCGCCCCCATCTTCGCCAGCGTCCCACATCGAATCTGCATGTCCGGCCGGTACCGCCCATAATCCGACGCATCTTTCCAATGCCCGTGCGTACACAGCACCCCCGGATACGACTTCGCTTCCTGAACCGGCCGATACAACGACCCCGTCACATACACGCCCGGACAGGATTCAAACGCGACATTCNNTACGTCCGCTTTTTGCGAACAATCGGCTTCAACTCCCCTCGCTCCGGCAGCGGATACAACCCCGCCCCCTGCAATATCCCCAGCCGAACCACCTCGGCACGCTCTTTCCATGCCTCCTGAGTCGAATACCCCGCCGCCAGCACCGCCAGCCGTTCCTTGGCCTCCTGTTCCGTCCAAAAACTCCCCTGACAC
>DLFY01000122.1:39296-41921 GCA_002482415.1 Phycisphaerales bacterium UBA7708 | reverse complement strand
CCAGCGACAGTATCGGCGATACCAGTTCTTATTGCACGCCGCTGTTGGTCAATCATGGGGGAAGAAAAATTCTGACGATGCTGACGGCGGATCATCTCGTGGGAGTCGATGCCGCCAACGGGAAAATCCTCTGGACGGTGGCGGTAACGGATTTTGCCAAACGAAGTTCTCAGATTAATCCCAATACCCCGGTATCCCGGGATGGTATGATTTTTTATACGAGCGGTTACGACCAGGGGGCAATCATGCTCAAGCTTAACGCCGACGGCAGCGCTGTGGAAACCCTCTGGACCAATCCGGAATTTGACAATCACCACGGCTCGGTGGTCCTGCTGGGCGATTATCTGTATGGTGCCAACTGGAAGGACAACGGCAACGGCGACTGGCTGTGCGTGGACTGGAAAACCGGCAAGACTGTCTATACGACCCACTGGGAAAACAAAGGCTCCCTGACCTGTGCCGAAGGGATGCTTTACTGCTACGAAGAAAAGAATGGCAATGTCGCCTTAGTCAAGGCCGACCCGGCCGGGTTTACTCCCATCAGCATGTTTAAAGTCCCCGCCGGCAACGGCCCACACTGGGGGCATCCGGTGGTTTGCGGCAAACGGCTCTACATCCGCCACGGCGATGTCCTGATGGTGTACAATATCGCGGCCTGATTATTTCCGAATGGAATCAAACAATGGGCAAGGTGATTTTCTGTCAATGTAAGAAGGCCGCGATTGTCCCGGATGGCGTCCGTGACACTCTGGCCGAGTGGCTTGGGCGCAATCCAATTGCCTGTGAGGTGGTCGAGGATTTGTGCGGCCTGGCGGCCAATCATGATGAACGACTGTCGCAGTGGGCACAGCAGGAAGGCCTGGTTGCAGTTGCCTGTTACGAGCGAGCGGTGCGATGGCTGTTTGTGCTGGCAGGGACGGAACTGAAAAACGACATTCGCGTGTTCAATCAGCGTGTGCAGGCAGCGCAGGAGATTGCGGCCGGGCTTGAAGCAATGAATCTGCCGACCGGGCCGCAAAACACCAGTGCCGCCGGGGAGTGGGTGCCGTGGTTTCCGGTCATCGATTACAGCCGCTGCGTCAATTGCCGACAGTGCTATAACTTCTGCCTGTTCGGTGTTTATACCGTGGATGCAGACGGCAAGGTACAGGTGACTAAGCCTGCCAACTGCAAGACGGGCTGTCCGGCCTGTGCCCGCGTGTGTCCTGCGGCGGCGATTATTTTTGCCAAATATACCGAAAGCCCGTTTAACGGCGATGCGGTCGATGAACAGAAACTGGCACAACTTCGCCAGTCCAAAGATTTCAAGAATATGTCTCCCGAGATGCTGCAGCGGCTGATTCGCGCCCGCATGGGACAACGAGCCGATGCGACCCTGACCAATAACAAGCATGACCAATAAAGCACTACAACCCGCAATTGTCCTGGTGGCTGACCGTACGCTCAGTGCCCGGTATCGCGTTTTGTTTGAGGGCATTTTTGCCACGATGCAGACGACGCAGGTGCCTGAGCCGGCGATGCGGTATTTTGTTGCTCCCCCCGCCCAGACGGATGGGCAGGGGCGGGCGCTGACGGCACCGCTGGGCTTGCGGCGGGTGGAGGCGTCGCTGGTCGATACACTCGGACTGAAACCCGAGGATGTGGTCTGTACGACGCCGGAACGATTAGAGAGTCTGCTGGGGCCCTGGACGAAAATTGTTGCCGTCAGTTCCAGCGATCCGCTGGGAATGGGGATGAGCAATACCACCACGACCAATTTCTGGTCGGGGGAACTTTATACGCGCCGCTGGACCCGGCAACTGCTGGAGCAGATTGGGCGGGCCAAAGACAAATACAAATTCACCGTTGTTGGCGGTGGAGCGGGGGCGTGGCAATGGAAGCGGTATGAGGACCCGACGGCGGCTGCGGTACTGGATGTGATTTATGAGGGCTATTTTGAAGGTGACGGGCCGGGCCTGTTTCGGGATATTCTGGATGGCAAATCGGTACCAGCTTCTGTCTGCTGCGACAAAACGTGTGCTGCGGGGATTCGACCGATTCGCAGTGCGTCGCTAATGGGGATCGTGGAGTTATCGCGCGGGTGCGGACGCGGATGCAAGTTCTGCACCATTGCTGCCAAAAAGATGGAACACCTGCCGCACGCGACCATCCTGACGGATTTGCAGACCAATGTTGCCGGCGGAGTTCGTTCGGCGGTCAGCGGCAGTGAGGATTTTTTCCGCTATGGCGCCGAGGGTGTCCGGCCTGAGTTTGAAAAGCTGCGCGGGCTGCTGGAGCAGATGCGGCAGATTCGCGGCCTGTCGTTTATGCAGTTGGACCACGCTAATATATCGAGTGTTGCCCAGATGACCGACGACCAGCTGCAGGAGGTTCGCAGGCTGCTGACGTGGGAGAAGCCGACTGATTTTCTGTGGGTCAATATGGGTGCGGAGTGTGCCAATGGTCATCTGGTAGCGGCCAACTGCCCGGGCAAGCTGGCGCCGTATCGTGCCGAGGATTGGGAAGAATTGCTTTATAGCACCGCCGAACGGATGACCCGCAATGGGTATTTCGGCGTGTTCAGCCTGGTGCTGGGGCTGCCGGGCGAGACGCCTGCGGATGTGGACAGGACGCTGAAGTTTGTGC
>DLFY01000122.1:30257-39268 GCA_002482415.1 Phycisphaerales bacterium UBA7708 | reverse complement strand
GCCGCTCAGTCCGGAACATATTCAGGCGGGCTATCGGTTTACACTGGATAAAATGACGGCGGCCCATCTGGAATTGTATCGAAGCTGTTATGAGATTAATTTCCGCCAGGTGCCGCGGCTGTTTTTCGACAATCAGCGGGCCGGCGGCGTGCCGTGGGCCAAGCGTGCGGCGATGCAGTTGCTTGGCAAAACCGAGGTCTATTCCTGGCGTAAGACATTCAGGCGACTGGGTCAGAAACTGGCGGCTGCTCATGGATAAACTGCAATACCATATTCCGCTGCATCAACCAATTGGGGCTGATGTCCCCGCGGATAAGGCGGTGCGCGACCGGCTCAAGGNNAATAACAGAACAGCGGGGGCTGGTCGGGCCGCTGTCACTGGATGCGCTGAAATCGATTGCCGCCCAAGTCCTTGCCCAGATTGGGCTGGACGAACAGTATCTGAAATTTACCATTGTGGTTCTGAATAATGAAGTGTATCGCAAAGCTTTGTCGAGGGTGCCATTTGAAAAGCGGCTGCTGTTATTGCCGCGGTGTATGCGGGATGAGACAGTCTGCAAGGGGCAGTTTGATGAAATCGGCTTGCTGTGCCGGGGGTGCGGCGGGTGCGGGATTGATGCCCTGACCCAGTATGCTCAGCGACTGGGATATTCGGTGCTGGTGGCCGAAGGGTCGCCGGTGGTGATGGGGCTGCTGGAAGCCGGCGGCATAGAGGCGGTGGTTGGTGTCAGTTGCCTGTCGATGCTGGAAAAGATGTTTCCATATATGGAAGCGGCGGCATTTCCCGGGGTTGCAGTTCCGCTGCTGTATGACGGCTGTGTCCGGACGGCGTTTGATGCGGACTGGCTGATGGACTTTCTGGAATCCGCAGAAGAGGATGATGCCGGTCGGCTGGACCTGCGGCAATTGCGTCAGCAGGTGCAGGTCTGGTTTGAGCCGGATGCGCTGGCCCACTGGATGGGGCCATCACCCGGGCCGGTTGAGAAAGCGGCAACGGAGTGGCTTGCCCTGGCTGGAAAGCGCTGGCGGCCGGCGCTGGCGGCGGGGGTGTGGGCGGCGTTGACCCGGACCGATGCTCATGCTTTGCCTCGGACGATTCAGAAGACCGCTGTTGCGGTGGAATGCTTTCACAAGGCCTCACTGATTCACGATGACATCGAGGATGGGGATGATTTTCGTTATGGTCAAAAGACGCTGCATGCCCAGATGGGTGTGCCGATTGCACTCAACATCGGTGATTATCTGATTGGGCTGGGCTATCAATTGCTGGCGGAGCTGGAGGCGGATGCGGCGGTTCGTTCGGCGATGCTTTCTGCGGCAGCCGAGGGGCACCGGGTCTTGTGCCTGGGGCAGGGGGCGGAGCTGGATTGGATGCGTCATCACCATCCGCTGTCGAGGCGGGATGTCCTGCGAATCTTTGAGCAGAAGACATCGCCTGCGTTTGAGGTGGCGCTGAAGCTGGGGGCGATCCTGGCGGGGGCGGACCATGGTCTGCTTGACACGCTCACGCAGTTCAGTCGATACATCGGGCAGGCTTACCAGATTCGGGATGATATTCTCGACTGGATGTCGGCGGAGCCGGGCAGCGACACACAGGCTTCGCGGCTTTCAATTGTCAAGGCTATGGCGCTGGAAAAGGCCGTTGGGCCGGATCGCGACAAGCTGATGGATGTCTGGCACGGCAGGGTGACGGGGATGGATGCACAAAATCTGTGCAAGGCCTTGTTTGAAAAATATGACGTGATTGGCGAGGCCCGGGGTTTGCTGGCGGACTTTGGCCGGCAGGCGAGGGAATGTCTGGAGGCGATTTCCTGCGGCGACCTGAAGGCCTTTTTGCGCCGTGTTCTGGCAAAAATTCTGGATGAACTGGGAGAACTGTCCTGCTGTGAGGACCATTCGCCAAGACATGATTGAGGCGCTCGGCAGGGGGCTGAGGGCTGCCGGGCCGGAGAAGGACAAGATGCTGAGCTTTCTGGGGAGCCTGCAGAATCCGGACGGAGGGTTTCGCGGACGCAGTATGGCCAGCGATTTATATTATTCGGTGTTTGCGACTGAACCCTTGCTGACTGCTGGACAGGGCTGTGACCAGTCGGCATTAGCTGGTTATCTCAAAACCATAGACACTTCGCGATTGGATTTTATTCATCTGTGCTGCCTGATTCGGCTGATGGGCAATCTGACTCTGCTGGATGAAGCGACGACGGCTCTGCTTAAAGAGCGGCTGGACAGATTTCGCTGTGAGGATGGTTTTTTTCATCATGTCGAACCGGCAGCCCGGGGTTCGGTCTATGGTGCATTTATGGCGATGGGGGCATATCAGGAATTGAATTGTGCATCAGGATTTGGCCGGGTAGAGACTTTTGTCAAATCATTTCAGAATGACGATGGTTCCTTTGGTAATGATGTGCAAACCTCGATGGGCACGGTGCCGGCGACGGCGGCGGCAATGGTGATGCTGCGGCAGGCCGGCTGTGCGGTGCATCCGGCCTCGGCTCAGTGGCTGCTGTCCTGTATGACCGACGACGGCGGCATGGCGGTTAGCCCTGTGATGCCGGTTGCGGATTTGCTCAGTACCTCGACGGCTTTGCATTCGCTGCGGCTGGCGGGTGTTGATGTGGGACCGATTCGTGAGGCGGCATTGCGATTTGTAAGCGGCTGCCTGACCGAAGGCGGGGGTTTTCAGGCCCATGCATTTGACCCGGCTGTCGATAGCGAATATACTTTTTATGGAATTCTGGCTTTAGGAAACCTCGGTGAATGATATTTTGAAACAGCAACCGGCCTGTGCGTATCAGGACCATGTGACTGCGCTGCTGGCAGAGCGGAACGCATCCGGCTTCTGGGAAGGGCGGCTTTCGTCCAGTCCGCTGGCGACGGCGGTGGCGGTGTTTGCGTTGTTTAAGGTGAATTCGGAGCGGTTCTGCAACCCGATTGAAAAGGGATTGGAGTGGTTGTCCCGGACACAGAATCCGGATGGGGGCTGGGGGGATACAGATGGTGCCGACCCGAGCAATCTGAGTACGACGCTGCTGTGCCGGGCGGCGTTTTATGGCTGCCGGGCGATTGGAAAATATGAAGTGACTCTCAACAAGGCCGAGCGGTGGATTGGGGCCAAAGTCGGTTCGCTGGACCCGAAGCCGGTTGTTGAGGCGGTCTATCGTACGTACGGTCAGGATCGCACGTTTGCGGTGCCGATTCTGACGATGTGTGCACTGGCGGATTGCCTTGGACCTGGTGGATGGCGTCATGTTGCTGCGCTGCCGTTTGAACTGGCGATTTTTCCGCGACGGCTTTTCCGATGGCTGAATCTGTCGGTGGTCAGTTATGCACTGCCGGCTTTGATTGCGATGGGGCAGGCAAAGTATTGTTTTGATCCGCCGGGTAATGTTGTTGTGCGATGGATTCGCGGGGCTGTGCGTCAAACGACGCTGCGATTTCTGGAACGGCTTCAGCCAGCCAACGGGGGATTTCTGGAGGCGGCGCCGCTGACGGGATTTGTGACGATGTGCCTTGCGGCGACCGGACTGGCCGACCATGGGATTGCCCGGAAAGGAGCGGAGTTTCTGCTGCGGTCGGTACGTACGGATGGGAGCTGGCCGATTGATACGAATCTGGCGACATGGGTGACGACTCTGGCGGTCAAGGCTTTCGGTGATGATATTGAAAAAAACATATCGGGGTCTGGCCGCAAGCAGCTTGTTGATTGGCTGCTGGGGCAGCAGTTCAGGCAGGTTCATCCGTTTACCGGCTCGTCGCCGGGGGGGTGGGGCTGGACGGATCAGCCGGGTGCGGTGCCGGATGCCGATGATACGGCGGGGGCGCTGGTCGCTCTGTATTATCTGGGGCGGGAGCGGGCGGATGTTCGGAGTGCGGCGGAGCGGGGGATAACGTGGCTCCTGAATTTACAGAATCGCGACGGCGGGATTCCTACGTTTTGTCGGGGGTGGGGTAAGCTGCCATTCGACAGGAGTTGTCCGGATATCACGGCCCATGCGATTCAGGCGTGGTCAGTGTGGAAGGATTTTCTTTCTTTGTCGCTCCAGAAACGATTGAATTGTGCGATTGCCAAAGCCATGCATTATTTAGCTCATCATCAGCGGGAGGATGGGGCGTGGCTGCCGTTATGGTTTGGCAATCCCTTTGCTCTGGAGCAGGCTAATCCGGTTTATGGTACGGCCCAGGTGGTGGACGCTCTATTAAATAGGAGTCAGCCCGTTGACTCTTCGACTCAGGAGAGGATAGCACTATCTATTAAATGGTTATTATCGGAGCAAAAAGAGGATGGTTCCTGGGGAGCGGGGGCCGTGGGGGCTGCGGAGGAAACGGCCCTGGCGGTTAAGGCCCTTGTGTCATGTAAGGGGCAAATCCAGATTGATTATGCCGATATTGAGCAGGCTGTTGGCAGGGGGCTGGGGTGGTTGAGGGATTCGGGACAAAAAGCTGATAAAGCGGCTCCAATAGGGTTGTATTTTGCCAAACTCTGGTATTATGAAGGACTTTATCGGTCTATATTTACTCTTTCTGCATATAACGCTGCATTGGATTAGTCGCTTCTGAGGCCGGGGAATCGTTTTGAGAAAAATTAATATTTTCTTTATTATGCTGGTAATTATTTGTGATATTTATATATTATCAGACCTAACCACTCTGTCAGGCTTGCTTCTGAATTGACCCGTACGGTTGTGTTTCCTATAGTTTACTTGGTAACACATAAAAAAATCATTATATGGGGTGGTTATAGAACAGTTAATTCTGTTCTCCGCAGTACGGGACAATGAAGATGAAAAAGGAATTGATGTTAGTCATTTTGACGATTATTGCTTCGGCCTTTTCGAGTGCCGAGACGATTCAGGCTAATCAATATGCGATCTGGGGTATTGGTCATGAGGAAATCACTATCCCGGACGGCAGCCTGATTACCGAAGCGGTATTAACCATCACCGATGTAACGCCTCAAAATAAGCAATATTATATTCATCTGTTAGACAACACCAATCCTGGATTTCAGCGTACCACAACGACCGGTCGGGGGAATGATTTTGCCGGCTATGGAGTGCCCCTGACGGGTGCGTTTGAAAACGGCAACCTGGTTTTTCGTTTCAGTCAGAATAATGATGCCCAGTCGCGGATGTGGACGGTGTATGCCAATCCCTGTACCCTTCGACTTGCAAACTCTTCAACGGTTCAGCTTTCCTCGTCGATTCTGGAGCTGATGGAGTATGCCGGAAACGGCAAGGGCTTCGGGATTGGACTGGATAAGGAATACGACGGCCAGTCATTTGCGTTTCAGAATATTCATTTAGTCTTAACCCTTCAATCCTACACCACCGCATCTGCTCCTCAAACACTTACCTTCGGCTACAATACCGGAATCGATTTTGCCCAGGTTCCCGGTCTGGCCGGTTACTGGAAACTGGATGAGAACTGGGGATCGAATGCGGTGGAAGATTTTGGTACCAACGGTGCATCCGGTGTTGCGACTGTTGCTACGTCGTCGCTGAATACCAGCGGCTGCTTTGGCGGTGCATTTCAATTCAACGGTACCCAGAGTGTGACGATTGCCGACAACGACGGGCTGGATATGGGGACCGGCGATTTTTCGATTTCGTTCGGCTTTAAGCTGGACCAGTTCAATACTGCGGCGTTCTGGAATACGGTGCTGACCAAGGGTCTGATGGCGGCTTCGGGTGCGTATTACGGCATGTATGTTGCCAGCAATAACAAGCTTTATTTTATGGTCGGGGGCACGGGGAATTTTGCGTGCTCGAATAATGCCCTGAATGACGGCCAGTTCCATCATATTACCGCGGTGCGTTCGTCGGGTCAGCTTATGCTGTATGTGGACGGGGTTGTTCAGGCTAAAACCGGAACCTTTGCGGGGAATGTTTCGAATGCGTCTGCGCTGATGTTCGGCGGTGACGGGGCTGCAACCCGCAATTTCTGCGGCGTGCTGGATGATGTCCGCCTGTATAATTATACCCTGCAGGCGGCACAGATCAATGATCTGGCGCTGCAGGCGGTGGGAACGCGATTCGGCTTGGTCAACTACTGGAAGCTGGACGACAACAATGATACCACGACGGTGCTCAACGAGTCCGCTGCCGCGGTCAGAGGAACAGCTTCGGTTAAAACCGCGTCGCTGTATTCCAACGGCGGGTTCAAATTCACCGGCACCCAGAGTGTTTCGGTGGCGGATAACGCCAGTCTCAACGCGGGCACCGGCGACTTTTCGATTTCGTTTGCCTTCAAGCTGGACCAGTTCAATAATTCCAGCTTCTGGAATACGGTGCTGAGCAAGGGCCTGATGGCGACCAATGGCGCGTTTTACGGTATCTATGTTGCCAGCAACAACAAGCTGTACTTCATGGCCGGCGGTGCTGCGAATTTTGCCTGCTCGAACAGTGCTCTGAATGACGGTCAGTTCCATCATATTACCGCGGTGCGTTCGTCCGGTCAGCTCATTCTGTACGTGGATGGCGTTGCCCAGAATAAGACCGGTATCTTCGCAGGTGATTTGTCCAATACCTCGGCGATGATGTTCGGCACCGATGCCAGCCCTCTGCGATTTTTCAGCGGTTCACTGGATGAAATCCGGATGCACAACTACGCCCTGACGACGGCTGAAATCAATCAGTTGAAACAAATCGTCAAGTAATGGCCCGGTCCGGCGTTATTGTCGGGCCGCCATATAGATGGCGCGGGATTCCATCGGGTCCGGCAGTGCCTGGACGTGATTAAAGCCAGTGAACTTCAGCATGTCCACCACGCAGCTTTTGGTGGGGAACCATTTGGGAATCTGGTGCACGCCCGGCTGGGGCGGTTTGAAATACATGTAGGGTTCTTTGCCGTCGTGGATTGCGGTTTCGAGATAGACGGTATCGGTGACGGAGGCGACTTTTTCCAGTCCCAGCAGCGGATTTTTCAGGTGATATAAAACAGCAATAAACAGCACGAAGTCATATCTTTCACGCGTATTCAATTCTTCCACGGTTCCCACTTTAGCCAGGATATTCCGCAATCCGAGGGTCTGGGCCGCCCAGTTCAATCGAGCAATCATTTTGGGTGCGGCATCAATGGCGACCACCTGTGCGCCGCGTCTGGCCATTTCAATCGAAAAGAATCCGTCGGCACATCCCAGGTCGAGGACGCGTTTTCCGGCCAGATTGTCCGGGATATAGTTTTTCAGGATATTCCAGCGTGAGGCCGGGTGATCTTTGGGCTGGGGGCCGGGGGACGGGGCAATGTCCCGGGTCCGCAGAGTCGGTGTGATTTCAATCTGGTGGAACCAGGGGCCCAGTGCAATCAGTTGTTCTTTGAGTTTGTCTTCGTTCATATCCTTGTTCCTGGAATGGTTGTTTTCATTCAATCAGGGCCGGGCCCGGGAGCCTTTTAACAGGTACCAGATTGAACCGCCGCCGCTGCCGTGCTTTTGATTCATGAGCCGATTCAGGGTGTTTCGCAAAAAGGCATAAGCATAGGCGCTGCTGTAGAGCACTTCAATTTTCGGATTGTCGAGCATATAGGCATATAACAGGTACTGCTCGGTCCAGTAGATATGTTTTTCCAGAATCTGCTTCTGGGGGTACCCAAAGGGCAGGTGAATGTCATGGGAATGGACCGGGATATCTTTGGTGACCTGCGGCATAATCTTCAGGTAGAGGTAGAGGCAGTCGCTTCCGGTTTTGACGGTGTGGGTGGAGTCGATAAACCAGATATCGGATTGTTCCACGAGGCCGAGCATGTCATTGACGCGGATATTCTGCACAAAGGACTCAATGATGGTATCCACGGTGTCCAGTTTTTTCAGGAAAGGCTTGGGATAAGGTTCGATCAGCGTTAATTTGCCGGTCTGATTTTTGCGGAGGGCCGCCTGTGCGACCAGGGTTGAAAAGCCGGAGCCGATTTCGAGGATGCGGGCCGGTTTAAAATGGCGAATCATGCAATAGTACATCATGGCATCCGAATACGAGAAAGCGGGGTTTTTCCAGAAGAAATCCGCCGGGTTTTCTGGGTCGCCGTCTGTCGGGGGATTGTATTCATCCGCATAGCCGTATAACTGCTCGATGAAGCTGTTCATTTTGTCCTTATTGAACAGGTGATGATTGTACACTTCGGCGCCGGGATATTTGTATTCGAAGGACGTCTCGATGTCTTCAATCGAGGGAATGTTGGAATAGAAATTGGACGGGATGATATTGATTTTGTGTTCCTGGATTTGTTTTCTGATGTAGGGATTGGACCAGATGACTTTTTTGGATAGCTGGACGAGGGTCTTGAATTCCTCTTTGGAAAGCACGGGTTCCAGCGTATTCCACTGAGATAATTTTTTGACCAGATTTTTTAATGATGTCATGGGTTTTTCGTACATCGTTTGAAACACTCTCAGTCGGGTTATTTTACTTCACACGCACCATTCTGCCGTGAGGATGGTCACGGAACGCATTGGAACGGACCATCGCCGTGCCGAAACGGAAATTTTCAAGGCAGATCAGTCACTATTCAGGCCTGAACATAAACCAAATAAAGGACAATATCAAGCAGGATATCCCTAAAATTCATCGCGGCCTGGGTACGCCTCCTTTTTGTCAGGAGTGGATGGGGCGAAAAAAATCCAAAGACAAAGACAGGATGGGCAGAGTGTGTCTCTGCCAGCAAATATACCCAACGGGTAGATTATTCCGCGACGGCCACAGGCCGTTCTATGCCGCGCGTACTCACGGGGTCACGTTACCCTACGCAGCCGCGGGGATAATGCGGTTGCTGGAAGCTGGCGGCTGACGGCTTTTTAGCCGCGACGAACCGGGAAATTTCAAGCAGGATCAGTATAGACAAATTGTGTATATACGGCGTAGATATATAGGGGGATAATTCAGTTGACTTATGCAGCGGCAACGTATATTTTCTATTTCAGGAACATGAGCGTAATGCGACTGATATTGTGGACAGTAAACAGATACCCGACGGAACTGATTATTCCGCGAGCAACAGAAGCAAGTGGTTGAAGCTGCTGT
>DLFY01000122.1:23243-30220 GCA_002482415.1 Phycisphaerales bacterium UBA7708 | reverse complement strand
CAAGAATTTATGGAATCCATGCGGATCCGCATAGAGCATGATAAAGGCAATTAATTTTATCAATCTAATCGTATATCGGTCTGTGTCGGAATTACGAAGTGAAGGTTCCCGGACCTATATCAGCTATTTATGGTGGATTATCGAGCCATTGATGAGTCTGGCGGTGTATTATGTGGCATTTAAATATATTTTTCATCGTGAGACGGAGTATTTTGCGTTATTTCTGTTTATAGGAGTTGTGAATTATCGTTTTTTTGCAGGCACGGTGACTCGCAGCAGTACGAGTATTACCAGCGGCAAGGGGTTGATGCAGCTTGTCTATGTTCACAAAAGCCTGTTTCCTTTGACGGTGGTTGCGGTGAATCTGGTTAAGTTCTGTATTACGCTGCTTCTGGTTGTTGCGGCGGTATGGCTGTCGGGGCTGGTGCCGTCGTGGCCGTATCTGATGCTGCCGGTGTTGATGGGGCTGCTGCTGCTGTTTACGGCAGGGGTGTCCATGATTTGTGCGGTGATTACGCCATTTTTTCCTGATTTTCAGGTGATTCTCGGTACCCTGATGCATCTTTTGGTGTTTGTTTCGGGTGTTTTTTTTGATGTGCGACAGATGCCCGACCCTGTCAGGTCCATCATGCTGTTAAATCCATTGACTGTTTTTAACGACCAATTCCGGGCGGTTCTGCTGTATCGACAATGGCCGGATGCGTCTTCGTTCTGGCCGGGTTTGATCGCGGGAGCCGTGTGTCTGGCGGTCGGCGGATTTTTGATTCATTACTTTAACCGCCATTTTCCTAAAATCGGATAAGGTGAGACTGGATAGCGATGAAGGAATTGATTTTTGATTTGAGCGAAGTTGGCTTATTCTATCGGAAGGCTCACCTGTTTCCGTGGAAGAGCAATAAGTTCTGGGCTTTGCGTGATGTGTCGTTTCGTGTGTATCGGGGGGAAACTGTCGGGATTATCGGCAGGAATGGGGCCGGCAAGAGCACGTTATTAAGGATTCTGGCGGGCATTATTTCGGCGGATGCGGGACGGATATCGCGGGCGAATGTGACGGTGACAATGCAGTCGATTGGGGCGGGTTTCGACCTGCGGCTGACGGGCCGGCAGAACATTGTGCTTAACGGTCTGCTGCTGGGCAGTGATAAAAAGCAGATATTCGGCCGGATGTCGGATATTATTGAGCTTGCCGGGGTGGGAGAGTTTATTGATGAGCCGATCCGCTACTATTCCAGCGGGATGCGGCTGCGGCTTGGGTTTGCCATTGCCTATTATATTAATACGGATGTCATACTCATTGATGAGGCGCTGGCGACGGGCGATTATGCGTTTCAGAAAAAGGCTGTCAAACTGCTGAAGGAAAAAATAAAAGGCGATTATACCGTGGTTCTGACGTCGCATTCCATGCCCTTAGTCCGGGAGTTATGCGACCGGGTGATCCAGATTGAGGCCGGGCGGTCTTTGCCGGAGCTGCCGGTTGAGCAGACCATCAGCCGATATGAAGCGTCACAAAAAGAAAACTGATGTCATTGATACGAAAAAAGATAACCGATCACAGGATTTGCCGGACGATTCGGCGCAGCGGATTGTTTGACCGCGAGTATTATCTGCGGAACAATCTGGACGTTGCGCGAAACTGTGTGGATCCGGTCCGTCACTATGCCTTGTACGGCTGGCGGGAAGGCCGCAACCCGAGTGCCCGCTTTGATACGCGATGGTATCTGGACCGGTATCCGGATGTGGCGCAGCAGCAGATGAACCCGCTGTATCATTATTGTCGGTTCGGGTGCCAGGAAGGCCGGATGCTGTCGGAGGAGGCAGGCGTCAATGGAGGCAGTCATCCGAGCGGGGCCATTGCCAATACGCGATGGGCTTTGTTTACCTATTTACTGGGGATGATTATCAAGCATCCGCTGACGACGCTGAAGCTGCTGTCCATGCGGCGGCTGAAGTTTATGATGCTGACCCTGCGCGGCAGTCATGAAGAACCCAGCCGGCTTCAGGTTCGCTATCGGGATATCTATGAAAATTATACGCGACGGACGGCGGTAATTGGCGGTGCTGGTCCCCATGCGCAGCGGTCGGACATCTTCATCTTTCCGATTATCGACTGGCATTTTCGGATTCAGCGGCCGCAGCATCTGGCGATGCATCTGGCTCGGCTCGGGTACCGGGTGTTCTATTTTACCACGGTCCCGAAGCTGCATGATGACGGGCAGCCGTTCGAGATTATCGAGCAGGTTCAGGACCGTGTGTTTTTGTGCAAGCTCTACGCCGACGGGACTGAGCAGAATATTTATCGGGATACGATGACGGAGGCCGTGACGGCGGGATATCGCAAGTCCATCCTTGCGCTGATGAATGCCATGGGGACGAAAAGCTCTGTTTCGATCATTCATCTGCCGTACTGGCTGCCGCTGGCCAAATCCATTCCGGGAAGCCAGGTTGTGTATGACTGCATGGACCATCATGAAGGATTTCATGGGGATTCGGCGGAGATGTCTTCGGTGGAGATGCAGGCGGTGCAGGAGTCCGAGGCGGTGATTACGACGTCTGAATACCTGTACCGGAATGTCAGCCGGTGGCGTCCGACGACGATTGTCCGTAATGGGACGGAGTTTGAGAAGTTTGCACAGCCTCACGGACATTCCCGGCCTGGAGGGCGCAAACAGCAGGTGGTGGGGTATATGGGGGCGATTTCCGAGTGGTTTGATGTGGAGCTGGTTGCTAAAGCGGCGAGCCGTTACCCGCAGTACACGTTTGTGCTGGTGGGTTCAACGGCGGGCTGCGACACCGGGCCGCTCAAGACGATTCCGAATGTCAAACTGGTCGGAGAGGTGCCGTATGGGGAGGTGGCAGGCCGTCTGCATGATTTCGATATCACGATTATTCCATTTAAAATCAATGAGCTGACCAAGGCGACTAATCCGGTCAAGGTGTACGAGTATCTCAGTGCCGGCAAGCCCGTTGTAGCGACGGCGATGCCGGAGTTGTGTCTGCTAACGGAGCATATTCATATCGGGCATTCCCGCGAGGAGTTTCTGGATAAAATCGGTCTTGCGATGAAGGAATGCGGGGATTTAAAACTGGCCGAGCGCCGGCGCGACTGGGCCCGGACGCAGGACTGGGCTGTTCGAGCACGGGCCTTTGAAAAAGCGATTGAGCAATCCATGCCGCGGGTCAGCATCGTGATTCTGGCCTATAATAATCTGGAGTTTACCCGGAACTGCCTGGACAGCATCGAGCGGAATACGTATTATCCCAATTATGAAGTGATTGTCGTGGATAATGCCTCGCAGGATGATACGGCGGAGTATGTTGCCGAGTATATTGCCGGGCGGCCCAATTATACCCTGATCTGCAATCGGGAGAATCTGGGTTTTTCGGCGGGCAACAATGTCGGCATCCGAAAAGCCACGGGCGAGTATATTGTCTTGCTGAACAATGATACCTATGCAGCTCCCGGGTGGCTTCAGAATCTGATCTGGCCGCTGATGCGGGACAAGACCATCGGGCTTGCCGGGCCGATCACCAATAATATCGGGAATGAAGCGAAGATCAATATTGCCTATCGTGACATGCGGGAGATGGAGGCCGAATCGTTTAAATATATCCAGGCTCATCGCGGGCAGCTCCTGTGGCTGGAGACGGTTGCTTTTTTCTGTGTTGCCATTCCCCGCAGAATTATCGAGGAGGTCGGCGAACTGGATGAGCAGTTCCGGATGGGATTTTTTGAGGACGATGATTACTGCAGGCGGGTCCGGCTGGCGGGATATCGGATTGTGGTGGTGGAGGACAGTTTTGTGCATCATCACCTGTCGGCGTCATTCAATCAATTGGGACAGGAGCGACAGCGGATATTCGAGGATAACAGGCGCATTTATGAGAAAAAGTGGGGCCGGTGGCAGCGGCATGTTTATCGTGAGGAATCGGACCGGGTGCAATCCGAGTCGAGTCTTCCGAGGTGAATGAAACCGGCGGGGTTATGATGATTGGTGCGTATGGATTTGCGACACAGTATACAAGGCGGTAAAGCGACCTCATGAGCAAGCGAAAACTTTATCTGCATATTGGTGCCGGGAAGACGGGGACGTCGGCCCTGCAGCAGTTCTTTTTCCAGAACCGGCATGTTTTGCAGTCTCATCATATTGTTTATCCTGAAATCGGGATTCACCAGTTTGCCCATCATGGCCTGGCGACAAGCTGCTATGAGCCCAGGGAGCGGCAGTTTTTCATGCCGGATACCGATATTTTGCCGCTGGAGGATTATCTGGAGCAGGTGATTGCACTTGACGGGGATGTGCTGCTGTCGAGTGAATACCTGTGGCATGGGCGTCATGCTTATAAGCTCATTTCGCTGTGCGAGCATTTTGATGTGAAAATCGTTGCTTATGTCCGCCGGCAGGATGACCTGCTGATGAGCCGGTATAATCAGCAGGTCAAAGTGACTGGTGAGCCGTTTCAGAATGTGCTGTACTATCTGCCGAAGGTCGAACATGCAATGAATTATGAGCTGGTGCTGGGCCGCTGGGAAAAGCAATTCGGCCGGGCGGCGATCGTGGTGCGGCCCTATGAAAAGCAGCAGTTTTACGGGCAGAGCCTGTTTGGTGACTTTCTGCATCATGTGCTGGGGCTGGACTTGACGGGGGATTATCAGCTTCCGAAAAAGGATATTAATCCGCGGTTATCACGTGATGCCATGGCTTTTATGCATATCGTGCATGGTCTGGAGCTGAACGCGGAGGTGCGCGGCAGGCTGGTGGGNNCGCAATCCGATAAACATGGAATGCTGTCGCCCCGGGAGCGTCTGAGTGTCATTGAGAAATATGCCCGGATTAATGAAACGGTGGCACGGCTTTATATGGGGCGGGAGGACGGCCGGCTGTTTTATGATGCATTGCCCGATCTGCGGGAAGCGTATGTGCCTTATGCCGGTTTAACGCCGGATGCGGCCCATGCCATTATTGCTTTTATTCGGGGGGTTGATCCGGATTTATATCGGCTGATGGATGGAGCCATTGCCAGATCGCTGCCGAACCTGAGCGAAGAAAAGAAGCAGTCTCTGCGGATGCTGACGGATTTTGAGTCAATGCGTGCGGGGTGTTCCCCTGCGGCTTTGGACACTTCATCACCCGGTTTGGTCGCGCAGACAGAGTCACCGCAGGCGGCTGGGGCCGAGCGTCCTGTGATGCGGATGATGCGGCGATGGCGGGGGTACCTCTATTATGCCTGGATTCTGCTGCTNNCCAGACAGCCCTCGGCCCGGAGCAAGAAGGAGAAGCTGCAATGAACAACGCCGGGCAGCGCAAGGTCGTGCTGGTTTTGGGGATGCATCGGTCGGGGACCTCCGCCCTGATGGCGGGGATACATGCTGTGCTGGATATTCCGCTGGCAATCGAGACGAATCATGCAGGCCGGGATAATCCCAAGGGTTTTTTTGAGAATTCGGATGTGGTGCGGCTCAATAATCGGATTTTGGCCGGCTGCGGGGCGTCATGGGAGACAATTGGAGCCTGCCTGACACTGGATCGGGAATCGTCGGAGTATCAGACATATCGTAAAGAGGCAATGGAGCTGCTGAATGCCCGTTTCGGAGGGTGCCCTGTCTGGGGGATGAAAGATCCGCGGTTTTCCGTGCTGCTGCCGTTCTGGGAGGATGTGCTGGGGGAACTGGGGGTACGGGTGTATCGTGTGATTGCCCTGCGTCATCCGCTGGAGGCGGCGCTGTCGCAGCAGACCCGCCATCATGCGTTTCCGGATTTTCATCTGGCGGGCAAAGACCTGGATTATACGCTCAACCTGTGGTACTGGTATAATGACCGCCTGCTGAGTGATTTGTGTGATGACCGGAACTGGATAGTCGGTTTTGATGATTTGCTGGCGGAGCCGGACGCGATGATGAGGCATCTCGGGCAGATTCTGGACAGGCCGGTGCTGCCGGACAGGCTGGCTGAGTACGGCAGGCAATTTCTGGAAAAGGAGCTCAAACGACATAATATCAATCCGGCCGCGATGGCAATGTTCCAGGGACGCTACGGGTATGTGTTTACGCTGTATGAGCGATTAAAGGCCTATGCCGGCGGCAGGCAGATGATTTTGTCGGATGTGCCCGGCGTGCTGAAGGATATGCCGGATGCACAGCTTCTGCGAAGCTGGGTGATGCCGATGTACGGGTATGTCGATACGCTCAAATCGCGCTTGCAGGAAAAACGGGAAGAGCTTGCAGCGGCGGGTCTGCAGACAGAACAGTTCAGGCGGCAATATGACGCTGTACAGGTTCAGATTCAGAGTCAGGCAAAGGCGATTGCAGAGTCGCGGGCCATTGCAGCCGGGACTGAACAGGCGCTTGCGGAATCACGGCGAATTGCAGCCGGGATGGAGCAGACAATAGCGGACTGCCGCAGGGAATTGTCGCAGGTCAGTGCTTTGCGCGATGAACTGCGGGTACAGCTTGCCGCGGTTGAGGGGGACCTCGTGACGGTCCGGGCCGTGCTGGCATGGCAGCAGGCGCAGAATCAAAAGCTCAAGGCCGACCTGGATCGCAGTACGCAGGCGGCGGCACAGGCACACAGGGGNNAGCTGGAAACAGCGATCCAGATAAAGACCCAAGCCCTTGAGGACGCCGCAGGCCGGATAGAGCTGGCCGAACGCGATATCGAGCAATACCGCGACCAGGTGGGGCGGCTCATTGTGAACCGGGATGAACTTCAGGCTCAGGCGGATGGCCTTGGCCGGCAGCTTCATGAGGCCTTGCAGGAAAAAGAGCAGGCTTTATCGCACATTCAGGAGCTTGGGGATGAACTCGGGCGGAAGGAACAAGCCGTTGCCGAACTGAACGCTGAAATTGAGAGCAAAACCAGGGCGCTTGGCGATGCCCGGCATGCGATGGAACAGAAAATGCAGGACATTGCCCGCTATCGTTCGGAACTGTATGATGTGTATACGTCCGGGTCGTGGCGGCATACGGTATGGCTCAGGAA
>DLFY01000122.1:2214-23229 GCA_002482415.1 Phycisphaerales bacterium UBA7708 | reverse complement strand
CGATGGAGAACAGAACGGTGGAGCAGACTACAACAAAAGATGCGTTGATTGAGAAAATGACCGAGCTTCAGGAGCTTGTCCGGAAGGTTCCCCAGCTTGCGGACGCGGAGTTCAATGATGTGGCTGCGGCGTGGCAGGGGCTGGTCGATACGCTCAAGGATGCGGTGTACGACCTCAATCCGAGGAATAAATTTACTCGTGCGGACTTTGAATACGGCTGGGGTGCCCAGTCGGCCCAGTTCATGATTGACTGCATTCCCGAGTTTCACGCGATATTAAAGCAGTATTATCGTCGCAAGGATGAATTGAAACTGCTGGACGTCGGTGCCGGCTCCGGTGCCGGAAGCAATATCATTACGCTGCTTCACTCGGATCATTATGTATATTCGAAGATTCATGTGGATGCCGTGGATAACACCCCGGTGCGTCAGCGGTGGGTCAAGACGATGTATCCGAAGATTAATTATATGGTGGCGGATTTGTTCAATTTGCCGGATAAACAGTGGGATTTTGTTTTCTGCAACGCGGTGATTGAGCATGTTCCCGAGCCGCGAAAATTCTGTGAGCATCTGGTTCGGGTCTGCCGGGGGTTTGCGTTTGTTTTGGCGCCGTATAAAGAGATTAATCGCATTCCCTCGCATGTCAACACGCTTGATGAAAGCCTGTTCAAGGGATTCAAGATGGCATCCTTTCGCGTGTTCGGCAGTATGGCATGGCATCCCGGCATCCCGGCGGACAAATGTTTTCTGGCCGTCATCGACTGTCGGAAATTAATCCAGCGGATGTGCAAGCGATAAGGTACGATATGCTGAACCTGTTCCGTCAAAAACCGTTGACGACCGGCACCGGCGAGGGACTCAAGCCCGGGGCCAGTCATTATCGTGCGTATGTGGGTCCGCCGGGAGATTATGACCTGGTCAGTGCGATGGTCTTTAATCTGCTGACGTGCGTCGGTCTGCGGCAGCATCACCGTGTTCTGGATATCGGCTGCGGGTCCCTGCGGATCGGCAGGCTGCTGATTCCGTATCTGAACCCGGGCAATTATATCGGCATCGAGCCGAATCAGTGGCTGGTCCGCGATGGGATACTCAATGAGGTGGGACAGGATATGATACGGCTGAAAAAGCCGGAATTTTCGTATCGCGACAATCTGGACGACTTCACAAAGCCGCTGCATATCAATTATGCGATTGCCCAATCCATCTTCAGCCATTGTTCCCGCGAGATTATCCGCCAATGGCTGTGTCAGGCTTCCCGCCATCTGGCCGACGATGGTGTTCTGTTTGCCACGTTCATCAGCAGGGAGGCTGATTTTGACGGCCGGGGCTGGGTTTATCCGGACTGTGTCGGATATACCCCGGCAACGATGGCGAAGCTGGCCGCAGAGGGTGGGCTGGGGTTTGAGGTGATTGACTGGCGGCATCCCCGACAGACCTGGGCGGCTTTTTACAAGCCGGGCTATCAAAAGCCCTGGGCTGAGGGTCAGCCGATATCGTGGAATCGTATTGTTGATATGGGTAAGCCATAGCATGATTGATATCCTGCTGGCGACATATAATTCTGCCCGATTCATCCATGAGACCCTGGATTCCATCCTGCGGCAGGACAATCAGGACTGGCGGCTGTTGATTCGGGATGGCGGCTCTGAGGATAAGACGGTGGACATTATCCAGTCCTGGCAGCGGCGTTATCCTGATAAAATCCAGATTGTGTCTTCGGATGGACGAACCTGCGCCCGCGAGAATTTTTCTGCACTTCTGTCTGCCGGTACGGCACCCTATTTGATGTTTTGTGACCACGATGATGTCTGGTTTTCCGATAAAATCAGCAAGACATTTTCAGCGATGCAGGCCGCCGAGCGGCAATATGGTCCTGATATGCCTGTGCTGGTGTTTACAGATATGCAGGTCGCGGATGAGAGGCTGTCGGTGCTTGATGCGTCCTATTTTGCTTATCAGCATCTGGATCCGGGCCGTATTTTGCTGCGGCATCTGCTGGTTCAGAATATCCCCTGCGGCTGCACGATGATGATCAACCGGAAGCAGGCCGATTGCTGCGGGCGGATTCCGCCTGAGGCAGTGATGCACGACCATTGGTTGTCCCTGCTGGCGGCGACGGCGGGCAGGATTGTGTATCTGCCTGAAACCACTATGAAATATCGACAGCACGCTCAGAATATCTATGGTGCAACGCGATATGGCTTGGATTACCTGATTAAAAGAACTCTTGCCGGGCCGGGTGCCGCGCGACAGCGGTTTTATCAGAATGTCAGGCAGGCGAAGGCCTTTGAGCAGCATTATAAGGGGGTAATGGATTCACCAAGTCTTGAAATCCTTAGAGACTTTGCCCGACTGGATGAACTGGGCTGGCTTTCGCGGAGACGGGTTCTGTTGCGTCATAAGCTCTTTAAATCGGGGTGCTTACGAAATATCATCACATTGCTGATTGTATAATCGGACAGATGGTGGTATGATATCGCCCTATGTTAAAGTTGAGTTCAATGGAGTGCCGGCCCGCCAAGACGCTTGCGGGCACAAAGATCGCCTTAGTCTGCGACTGGCTGACGGGGATGCGGGGCGGGGAAAAATGCCTGAAGGCTATTTGCGAGGTCTTCCCGGGGGCGGATATTTTTACGCTGGTCTATTATCCCCAGCATTTCAGCGGGGCCTTTGATGGCCATACCGTACGGACCAGCTTTATTCAGAGATTGCCCGGAAATGAGAGGACATTTCGACATTATCTGCCGTTGTTTCCAAAGGCTATCGAATCCTTTAATTTCAATCCTTACGATGTCGTTATCAGTTTCAGCCATTGCGTGGCCAAGGGGATTCAAACCAGCCCCCGGATTCCGCATATCTGCTATTGCCATACGCCGGCGCGATATGTGTGGGATATGCAGAGTCACTATACCGCGAATATGGGGTTTATCAAAAAGCGAATTGTCTCGCAGATGCTAGCGCGATTAAAACCCTGGGATATCGCCTCGGCCGGGCGTGTCAATTATTATATTGCCAATAGTCACCACATTCAGCAGCGAATCAAACGCTGCTATAATCAGGATTCGCAGGTCATCTATCCGCCGGTGGATGTTAACCGATTTCAGATGTCCACCCGTTCCGAGGGGTATTACCTAGTTTTGTCGGCATGGGTTCCCTATAAGCGCGTTGATGTCGCCATTGAGGCGTTTGGCGGGTCCAATCGAAAATTAGTCATTGCCGGGCGGGGGCCTGAATCCGACCGGTTGAAACGGTGTCGCCTGCCGAATGTGGAATTTGTTGACAACCCGGATGATGCGATGGTCGAGCAGCTTCTGGCCAATTGCAGGGCGCTGATTTTTCCGGGGCAGGAGGATTTCGGGATTGTTCCGCTGGAGGCTCAGGCCTGCGGCAAGCCGGTGATTGCTTACGGGGCAGGTGGGGCGCTGGAAACGGTGATCGGGATTGATTCGACCGAGAGTCACCGGGCGACAGGCATTTTGTATGAGGATCCCTCCCCGCAGGCGCTGTTAAACGCCGTCGAACGATTTGAACGGATCGAAGACCGGTTTTTGCCTGAGAATTGCCGCCGGAATGCCCAGCGATTTAATACCGAACGCTACCAGAGCCGGATGCTTGAGTTTATCGAGTCGGTGTGGGAGGCCTGGCAGTAAGCAGGTAGATGTCAATTGCCTGATCCACGGATTCCATTCCCGTTTGCAGTATTGGGGCGTTTTTTGGGAGAAAGACCGCATCATCGGAATTTTTTCGCACGATAAAATAATCCGCCTCGATGGGACGACGACGGATTTTGTATGCTCTCTGGGCATAAAATCCGATGCGATTGTCGAACACGCCCAGCCGTGCATCCTGCGGGATGTTGTTGTTGAGCCATAAGCCGAGGGCTGTATAATGTGCCTTATCGGTATGAGCGGGGCGAATCAGCTTGGGGATAAAAATGATGATAGCGAGCCCGAGGAACACCCAGGCAAACCTGCGGCGGGTGTTTTTATCTGCGGCGCAGCGTCTTGCAAAAAGGGCCATGCCTTTGCCGCACCATGCCATCGAAAAGAGAACAAACGGCATGACATGGCGGTGGCTGATGTACCCGGCGTAACCATACAGCCACATCAGCAGGCCAAACCAGACGACCAGAAAGACGGCCAGCACCTGGTCGGGTGCATCCAGCCTGGCAAATCGCCCCAGCTTGAAAAAGAGTGCTATGGCAATGGGGACAATCAAGAGGTAGATGACATTGGCTACTTTATCGATAAAACGCAGAGGGCCTTTGAAGATGTCCGGCAGAAAACCGCACCGGACAGGCTGCCGCAGGGTATGGTTTATTTTTATTGCCTCGGAGGCGGGGGAGGCTGGCTGGGCCTGAACGGTTTTATTATGGTTGCTGTTGAGTATTTTTTTGGGAAGCAGCGAACCTTTATAGATCATATAGGGGGCCGCAAACAGGGCTGCTGTCAGTCCCATCATCAGCAGGTACTTCAATGCGGGTACACGCTGTTGGGATTTTCGCAGCAGGGTTAATGCGTAATAAATTCCTGCCACAATGATGACAAAGGCGCCTTCGGGCCGGATCAGGTAAGCCAATCCGCTGGCAATCCCGGACAGGATGAAGCAGAGCGGTTTATCCGTTCGGATTCCATCCAGATACAGCAATAAAGCCGCTGCCATGAACATCAGGCACGGCCAGTCGCTCAGGGCGTCGCCTCCATTTTCGGCATACACCGGAATCAGCAGCACAAGGAATGTATGAAAGAGTGCTGTTTTTGGCGGGCTGAATCGGCAAAACAGGAGATATAAAACCGCCAGTGTGATAATTTTACAGAATCCAGTGACCAGTTGGCCGGACAGGATTTTCTGATCGAGGGTGAGGTTGTCCGACCAGAGTCCCATGCATTTCTGGGCGAACCATACCAATGTCGGATACCCCGGATGCTGATCGTAAGCTCGAATGGCCGCCCCCGGGCCGGTATGCAACTGATCCGTGAATTCAAGAAATATGACTGCGTCGTTTGAAATACACCGGAGTGTCGCCGATTTGAAGATGCCCAGCAGCACCGCGATCAGGATAAAAAGCAGAAAAAGCCTGTGATTGGATTTAATAGGCATTGGGGTCCTTGAACAAATGGAACAGTGTTCGCAGCAGGATGACCAGATCCAGCCCGAGCGACCAGTTCTGGATATAGTACAGGTCGTACTGGACCCGTTTCCGCATGGAGGTGTTGCCGCGGTATCCGTGAATCTGGGCCCAGCCGGTCATGCCGGATTTGACTTTATGCCGCAGCATGTATTTTTTGTATTCTTCCGAAAACTTCTCTACGTACTCCGGCTGTTCGGGCCGCGGGCCGACGAGGCTCATATCGCCTTTGAGTACATTAAAAAGCTGAGGCAGTTCATCCAGACTGGTCGAACGCAGAAACGCCCCCAGCCGTGTGCGCCGCGGGTCGTCTTTGACCGTCCATGATGCCTGTTCCTCGGTGCCTTCCCGCATGGTTCTGAATTTGATAATGTGAAAAGCTTTCTGGTTCATGCCGAGACGCTGATGCTTATAGAACACAGGCCCGCTGCCGGTCAACTTAATCAGTACCGCAATGATCAGCATTGGGATTGAAAGCAGGATGATGAGCAGGAGGGCGACAATTCGGTCAAACAAATCTTTGATCAGGATATGAACGCCGGACAATGGCGGCTCGGATGCGGTAAACAAGACGCTGGATCCCACCGTCAATGTCGAGGGACGACTCAGGGCCGTCAGCCCGCCCCAGTCGGGCAGGATACGAACGGTGATGCCGGAGTATTGCAGTTTTTCCAGAATTGAAAATGTTGCCGGAGAACTTTGTTTGGCCAGGTATATCTCGTCGATTTGATTGGCTTTCAGGATATCCGGCAATTGCTCGATGTGTCCGTAAATCGGGATGCCCTGTATGGTTTTGCCGTCAAGCCGGGGATTGTCGTCCAGAAAAAAGGCGCAGGTCAGTCCCCAGTAGCTGCATCGGCGAATATCTCTGAACAGCCGCAGGGCATTTTTGCCGGTGCCGATAATGGCGTAATGCCGCTGGTTGTACCCCAGGGAACGCATATACCGCAGCGCTTTGACCAGCATAAAGTGGCAGCTTAGCAGTCCGGCCAGCAGCAGGAAAAAAAACAAAAACAACAGGACTCGTGTGTAGGGGGCTTTCTCAACGTAATACAGAAATGCGATTATCAGGACATAGCCCAGTACAATCGAGCCGAGCTGCTTTTGAATTTGTGTTCCGAGGGTCTGAATGCGGATGGATTTGTAAATTCCGAACCAGTACCTGCTCAGGCAGATAATGAATACAACCGGGGCCGTCAGGGTCAGATGCGTGGAATAGCGGGGGATGTCGGTGTACGAAAAAAGCCCGCAGTGGAAGCGCAGGAAATACGAGAAGTTCCATATCATCGCGACGGCGACTGCATCGAGACAAATGCGTATAAAATTAACAATGGCAAAGTGTCGCTTGAGCATGATTGTTTATCTCTGTTTATGGAAAATCAATGTACCATGTCCATGCTCTTTCGAGCGGTTCCAGTTTCTATGCCATTTTTAAATACGGTTAAAGCAATGGGTTCAATACGTTCCACAGTGTTTGTCCGCATGCAGTGAATCCATCCATTAACGTATTGGGCCGGTTAAAGGTTCTCTGGGGGGCGTTTTTAATTTCAGTTCTGCCGCCGCCTGCGGCGACCAGCGCCGCACCGGCCGCCACATCCCATTCATTCTTGGGAGCCAGACTGATGGTTGCATCCGCCAGACCCGCCGCCACCTGCGCCAGTTTGTAGGCAATCGAGCCGCAGGGGATAATCTCAAACGGCGCCGACTCCAGCGGCTTCCACAGACCTTTGCGTATCTCGCTGCGGCTGGCCAGTACGCGTGCACCTGCCAGCGTTGTTTTCTCGGTGACTCGGGCGGAGGTACCGTTCAGCGTCACGCCGCCTTCAGCCGTCCCCAGAAAGAGCTGACTCGCCGCCGGATTTAAAATGCCTCCGGCGACCGGCCTGCCATAGACGACCAATCCCACCGAAATACACCACTCCGGAATCCCTTCGACAAATTCCCGCGTGCCGTCAATCGGGTCCACAATCCACACCCGTTCCTTATCTAATCGATCCGGATTGTCCACCGTTTCTTCGGAAAGCCATCCTTCACCCGGCCCCAGCAGCATCTCTTTGAGGACGCTGTCCACGGCCAAATCCGCCGCCGTGACGGGGTCTCCGCCGGCCTTTTTTTCCGCCGCGATGCGTCCCGGCGTGAAGGCCGAAACGGACCTGGCGGCTTCGGCAAGGGCCTGCTCAATCCGCATTAAATCTTTTTCCAGGCGATCCATTATATCAGGATTCCCTTCTGTTTCAGGAAGGAATGGACCTTGTGGACGTTTGTTTCGGCGGCTTCCCCGCGGCTCAGGACCAGCGATGTCTCGATGTCTGTCGGTTCGTCGCCCAGCCAGATGACTTCAATTAAATCACTATCGACGGTGTTCTGAATGATGCGCAGGTCTTCCTGGGTCAGGCCGATGGCTGTAACCACCAGAATCAGGCCGCTTTCGAGCATCAGGTTGGCCACTTCGCCAAGACGCCGCAGGTGTTCAGGCCGGTGCGGCTGGTCGGTGCCCGGTTTTTTAATGTCGGCATCCACCCCGTACAGCACATTGGCGATGCCCATAAAGAACACGAATCGCCCCTCGCTGAACAATTTCTGTTCGATCGCCCGGGCCAGCGTTTTTTTGCCGGTATTTTGTCTGCCTGTAATGATAACCAGAGAGGGCCGCTGACGATACGACTGCTGCCGCTGGTCGCGCGAAATCTCGCTTAAAGCCCACTTCTGATTACGACGCATGACGTAATCGCGCAGATTTTCCTGGGCGTCGGTCAGGGCTTTGCGGACAATGCCGCCGCCGCGAATCTCATAGTCATCGACAATGACAAATCGCCCCGTTCCCTCGATGACATCCGCCGGGTCAAAGGCAATCGCCCGGGCCGTCCGCAGGATGCAGTCGGCCACGTTGTGATATTTGACCTGCTCGTTGGATTGTCCGGTGGCCATCTCGGCTGCGTCAATGGTGCTGAGAATCTCTTCGACGACNNCGGGCGGTCCCGATTTTCAGGATATATTCTTTGTTTTTGACCAGCGGCTTTTTACCCATCCAGAACAGGCTGACCTGCAGTCGGGAGCTGACCTGCGGGGCGGGCTGGCCGACTTTGGCGGCAATCTGTCCACGGGCGATATATATCTGGGTCTCCAGTGTTATTGCCGCCGCCGTGCCCGCCTCGAACTGCTGCGGGACCTGGGCGTTAAACTGTTCCAGCGTCTTGACGATGCTGCTTTTGCCGGAGGGATAAAAGATGATCTCGTCGCCGACCCGGACGTCGCCGCTATCGACCGTTCCGGCCACAATCCGCCGCTTGTCACCGGCGGCGGTAAATTTATATACATCCTGCACCGGCATCCGGAAGGGCTTGTGCAGCGGGGCCGGTTCCCTGACGAACGAGTCCAGCGTTTCCAGGACGGTCTTGCCCGTGTACCACGGCATCGTGCTGCTGCGGGCTGCAATATTGTCGCCCTGCATGCCGCTGATGGGGATGAATGTCCCCGTCAGTCCGGTCTGCTCGAGAAACTTGCCGTATTCGGTTGTAATCTTGTCAAACGTCTCCTTGCTGTAGCCGACCAGGTCCATCTTGTTGACCAGCACCACAAGCTGACGAATTCCCAGAAGCGACAGTAAATACCCATGCCGCCGGGAGTTTTCCTGTATGCCTTCTTCGGCGTCGATGACTAAAAGGGCGGCCTCTGCGTGCGAAGCCCCGGTCACCATGTTCCTCAAAAACTCGATATGTCCCGGGGCGTCGATAATAATGTAGTATCGCTTTGCGGTCTTGAAAAAGATGCGGGCTGCATCGATGGTAATGCCCTGCGAACGCTCATCTTTCAGCGCATCCAGCAGGAAAGCGTATTCGAACGGCTTGCTGTTGCGCCGGCACATCTCCTGAATCTGCTGCAGTTTGCCCTGCGGCAGCGAATCCGTATCGGCCAGCAGTCTGCCGACGACGGTACTTTTGCCGTGATCGACATGTCCGACAATTACAATATTGAGCCGCTCTGTCAGTACCTGGTTATCCATAGCTTATCTTTTGCAAGAATGTAAAGGCTTACATATATCCTTCGCGACGCAGGGTTTCCAGCCCGCCGCCGTCTTCGGCATCCTGGGCGCGCCCGCTGCGTTCGGCAATATTTTTCAAATGCCCGCTGCGAAGTTCTTCGATGATTTCTTTGGGATTTTTTGCCTGCGACTGGATGGGAAACGTGCACGGCCAGCACCCGAGCGACCGATACCGCTTGCCGTCGCCCTGGTCGTAATACAGCGACACTGTCGGGATATTTTCCCGTTCGATGTATTCCCAGATGTTCAATTCCGTCCAGTCCAGCAGCGGGTGAACCCGCACATGCGTTCCAGGAGCGAAATCCGTCTTATACTGATTCCAGAACTCCGGGGGCTGATCGGCGATATCCCAGTCGCTGTTGGTATCGCGAGCTGAAAAATAGCGTTCCTTGCTGCGGCTGCCTTCCTCATCGGCCCGCAGCCCGACAATCACGCCGGTAAAGGGGTCGGTGTTGCTGTCCACTTCGTACTGGTCGGCGGTATGATTGAACCGGTATCGCGGCCAGTCTCCGGCCAGGGTATGCTTCAGGGCCTCGGTCTTGAGCAGCCGACAGCAGGTCAGCCGGTCGGCGTTGCCGTCGGGAAAGGTTTTCTTGTCGGCCAGGGCCTGCGCATTGACTCCGTAAACCATGTCCAGCTTCCATTGCCGCGTCAGCCGGTCGCGGTAGGTAATCATCTCCGGGATTTTATAATGGGTATCGATATGCACCAGCGGAAACGGCACATGTCCCAGAAAGGCCTTTCGCGCCAGCCACAGCAGCACCGTGCTGTCTTTGCCGACGGACCACAGCATACACAGGCTCTTGAAGTTCGCATACGCCTCGCGAAGGATATGAACACTCTGATATTCCAATTGATCCAGATGATCCATAATCGCCTTTATAAATAGCGTTGTATATAATCCAGAATCGTCTTTTCCGACTGGTCGATGCTTTGCTGGTCGGTCTTGACGATTATTTCAGGATGCTGCGGCTCTTCATACGGGTCATCCAGCCCGGTAAACGATTGAATCTGCCCGGCCATGGCCTTCTTGTAGAGTCCTTTGACATCCCGTTTCCGGCAAGTCTCAAGTGAAGCATCCACATAGACTTCCACGAAGTTCCGGCAGAGCTTGCGGACAAAGTCCCGAGCCTCCCGATACGGCGAGATAAAGGATGCCACCACGATGACCCCGTGGTGTTCCAGTCGGCTGGCCATATACCCGACCCGCTTGATGTGTTCATCCCGGTCTTTGCGGGAAAAACCCGTGGCCGGGAATGCCGCACGCAGACTGTCGCCGTCCAGCCGTTCGATAGGCCGGCCGGACTGAGTCAGTCGTTCATAAACCCTGTCGGCCAAAGTACTTTTGCCAGCGCCCGAAAGCCCGGTAAACCACAGCACAAAGGCTGGTTTTTCATTTGTTTGTGAGGTTTTATTCATCGCTGTCGATTACTCAAAATCATAATCGCACACAATACCAGACTTTCTTAGCAATTACAATCCTGTATGTCTTTTTCCAGATGTCAAAATAACGACACGGAAAGTCCATAACAATGGCTTTCAAAATAAAAACCCGTTGAATTGGCCCCATTTTTCAGCTATGATGACCGCATCGACTATTTGAAACTTCAATAGAAAGGGAACGCTATGGATATCTTTGCCTTTGCGATGAAGATGGAACAGGACGGCGAAACCTTTTATCGGGAGCTTGCCCAGAAAACGACGCATAAAGGGGTTGCCAATATCCTCGAAATGCTGGCCGATGAGGAGGTCAAGCACTACAAAGCCATCAAAGCCATGCAGGGGGGCTCCCATACCATGACCGAGACCGACGTGGTGGGGCGAGCCAGAAACATCTTCCAGCGCATTCGTGAATTCGGGGATGCATTTGAAACCGCAACGGATGACATCACCCTGTACCGACAGGCGATGAAGCTGGAAAAGCAGAGTGAGGATTTTTATCTGGATCGGGCCGACCAGGTCACCGAGCAGGGTCAGAAGCAATTATTCCTGCAGTTGGCGGGTGAGGAGAAAAAGCACTATTACTTGCTCGAAAATATCGTGGATTTTGTCTCCCGACCTCAGCACTGGCTCGAAAACGCAGAATTCTTCCACATGGAAGATTATTAAACCATCTCTAACCCAAATCAATCATTGGAGGGCAGCGTGGCGCGAGGAAACGATTATTCGATAGTCCTGACCGGCCAGGCCGGCATGGGTGTCCAGACGGTCGAACAGCTTTTGATGCAGGTATTCAAGCTGGCCGGCTTTCACATTTTCGCAACCAAGGAATACATGTCCCGCGTCCGCGGCGGGATGAATTCGACGTTGATTCGGGTCGGCGCCAAGCCTGTCCGGGCCTGCGTGGACCGCATCGATATCCTGATCCCCCTCAACAAAGGCGGCATCCGGCACGTCGAAAAGCGGCTGTCCCCCGACACCCTGATTCTCGCCGAAAAGGAAATCTTTGAGGACAGGGCTGATTTTGGCCAATTGAATATAATCGATATCCCCTTTACCCAGATTGCCACAGGTCTGGGCAACAAGATTTATTCGAGCGTCGTTGCCGTTGGGGTGCTTGCGGCCCTGTTTGATATTGAACTTTCGGTGCTGAGCGATTTTATCACCAAACGCTTTGCCGGCAAAGACGAGGCGATTGTCTCGGGCAACCTGGCCGCCGCGCGGGCGGGTTTTGAGCACGGCAAGCGCATCGCCGCCGAAAAGCATCTACAATTTCCGCTGCGTCCCGATTATGCCGCGAAAAGCCGAATGCTGGTCAGCGGGGTGGAAGCCCTCGGTCTGGGGGCTGTTGCCGGCGGATGCAATTTCATCGGCGCCTATCCGATGTCGCCCTCGACGGGCCTGCTGCAGTTTCTGGCTAAACATGCCGACACCTTCGGCATCGTTGTCGAACAGGCCGAAGACGAAATCGCCGGCATGAATATGGCCATCGGCGCCTGGTATGCCGGGGCTCGGGCCGTCGCCAGTACCTCCGGCGGGGGCTTTGCCCTGATGACCGAAGGCCTCAGCCTGGCCGGGATGATCGAAAGCCCGCTGGTTGTCCATATCGCCCAGCGTCCCGGGCCTGCGACCGGCCTGCCCACCCGCACCGAGCAGGGGGATCTGGAGCTGGCCCTCTATGCCGGCCACGGCGATTTCCCCCGTGCCATTCTCGCCCCCGGCAGTGTCGAGGAGGCCTTTTCGCTGATGCGTCAAGCCTTCGATATGGCCGACAAGACTCAGTCGCCGGTCTTTGTGCTCAGCGACCAGTACCTGGTCGATACTTATTACACCGTCGAACGATTTGACGTGTCCGGCTGCAAAACCAGCCCGCAGTTTATCAAGTCCTTCCGCGAATACCAGCGGTACGCCCTGGCCGACAATGGGCTGTCTCCCCGTGCTGTCCCGGGCTATGGCGATGGCCTGGTCGTCGTCGATAGCGACGAGCACGACCAGCAGGGCCATATCACCGAAGACCTCGATCTGCGGGTCAAGATGGTCGATAAGCGGCTTAAAAAATTCGCCTTTCTCGAACAGGCCGCCATCGCTCCGACGCTGTGGCCCAACCTGAATTACGCCAAATTGGTCATCTGCTGGGGCTCCACTCAGCCGGTCGTCGAAGAGGCGATTGCCCGCCTGGGCCGTGTCGATGTGGCTATGCTGCACTGCGGACAGGTCTGGCCCATCCATCCGGCCGTAGCCGACTACGCCCGCCGGGCCGAAAGCGTCATCTGCATCGAAGGCAACGCCGCAGGCCAGTTCGCCAAACTCCTCAAACTCCATAAAAACATCAAAATCGACCACCAGATACTAAAATACAACGGCCTCCAGTTTTCGGTTGAGGAAGTGATGGAAAAGCTGTCGGGGATTATATAGGGCACAATGATGTCGGCCAGGAGCATGAAAAATTCCAAAACAAATGCAGATGTGTGCTTTGAGAAGGCGATTGCGGCCAAAGACGCCGGACATTTTCAGCGTGCCAAACAATGGTTTTCCAAGGCGGCAGAACTCAGCGACAGAACAAAGCAGGCTTTGTTCTGGCTGATGGCGGCAGACTGCGACAAGCAGCAGGGAAGGCTGTCCGATGCCCTCCAGTCTCTGCGAATAGCAAAACGCTGCAATCCGGCCAGTCACATGGTTCTGATTTCAATCGGTCTTTTGCACATGGAAATGAAAAAGCCCAAACTGGCCCAGCGAGCTTTTCAGAAGGCAATTTGCCTCAAACCAACTGCGGTTGGATATATATTCCTTGGCAAGGCATTTCGCCAGCAGGAACAATTTAATCAATGCAAATCCTGCTATCAATCGGCGCTTCGTCTGGAGCCTGATAACGAAGAAGCTCACTATAATCTGGGCGTATGCTGCAGGGATGACAGGCAGTACAGCAGGGCGGAAAAGCATTTTCGTCGAGCCCTCGAAATCGATCCAAAGTATGCACTGGCCTATGCGGAACTTGGATCTGTCCTGTTCAAAAAGAAGGAATATCAGGAATCGTACAAGGCCTTGCAGCGTTCCGTCAGGCAGGACCCTGATTATTACTGGTCAAGATTATACCTTGCCGTGACAAATGTTGTGCTCCGCCGCCTGAAAGAAGCAGAAAAACAATACCATCAGGCAATACGTATTGCTCCGCAGGATTCAATGGGCTATGCCCTGCTGGGAGATTTTCTATCCATGGAACAGCGGGCAGATGCTGAAAAGTATTTGAAAAAAGCAATCGCTCTTGACCCCTCCTGTGAATCTGCCTTGTATTATATGAGTAAACATCTGCTTCGCAACAATCGAGGCAAGGAGGCGATGATGTATCTGCGAAAAGCTGCACGCAAAGGCCATGATGAAGCCAAAGTTCTTTTGAATAAAGTAGGAATGATACACTAATCGAGACAAGCAAGAAGGATACAAACGACTATGGATACAAAAGCATTTGACATGGGCAATATTGACATCGCGTGGTGTCCGGGCTGCGGGGACTTTTTGATTTTGAAGGCCCTCAAGCAGGCGCTGGCGGAACTGGATATCGCCCCGGAACATTTAGTCATGGTCTCGGGCATCGGGCAGGCCGCCAAGATACCCCATTATCTCCGCTGCAATGCCTTCAACGGCCTGCACGGGCGGGCGCTGTCGCCGGCCTTTGCCATCCAGGTCAGCAACCCGCAACTGACCGTCATCGCCGAAAGCGGCGACGGCGACATGTACGGCGAAGGCGGCAACCACTTTGTCCACACCATCCGCCGCAACCCCAAAATCACCAACATTGTCCACAACAACATGGTCTATGGCCTGACCAAGGGCCAGGCCTCGCCCACCAGCCGCCGCGGCTTCGTCACCCCCGTCCAGGTCAACGGCGTCATCGCCGAGCCGTTCAATCCGCTGGCCGTGGCCATTGCGCTGGACGCCTCCTTTGTCGCCCGCGTCTTCATCGGCGACCAGGACAAGACCAAGGAAGTCCTCAAAAAAGCCATCACCCACCCCGGCTATGCCCTCGTCGATATCTTCCAGCCGTGCGTGTCCTTTAATAAAGTCAACACCTTCCAGTGGTTCAAGGACAACACCTACTACCTCGAAGGCAGCTACGACCCGCACAGCCGCGAAGACGCCTTCAAGCGGGCCTGCGAGGAATCCCGCGGCGGCAAGCTGCCCCTGGGCATCTTCTATATCAACACCGACAAAAAGCCCTATCACGAGCTGACCAATACCTACAAGGCCGACAAACGCCCCCTGTACCAGCGGACGCCGGACTATCAGGCCCTCCAGACCCTGATAAATTCATATTGATTTTTGCGGCATTGTACTTATAGTAGCTCTGCTGTAAATAGAGCGAGTTATTTATACTTCGCAATCCGACTTGTCATACCCGCGAAGGCGGGTATCCAGTTTTCGAATTTGGTTCTCTGGATTCCCGTCCCCGCTTGCGCGAGGACAAGCTTTTCGCGGGAATGACAATCTGTGGTAACTATTTTTAAGAAAAGCAGTTGTGATTTGATGGTTCTAAATTTCGCTTAACAAAACCCATAATATCAGGAGACACGATGCTTCAAGATGGCGATAAAGGCGTAATCATTCAGCGTGACAAACAGACGTATGCAATTGCACCGCACCTGCCCTGCGGCGTGGTCAGCCCCGATACGCTCCGCAAGCTGGCCGACGTTGCGGATAAATACCACGTTGCGGCTCTCAAGGTCACCAGCGCCGCCCGCATTGCCCTGGTGGGCATTCAGGAAGACCAGGTCGATGCCGTCTGGGCGGACCTGGGTCTTGCCCCGGGCGCGGCCGTCGGCCTGTGCGTCCGCAGCATCAAAGCATGTCCCGGCACGACCTTCTGCAAACGCGGCCAGCAGGACAGCCTCGGCATCGGGATGCTCATGGACCAGAAATATCACGGCATCCAGCTTCCCGGCAAGCTCAAGATTGGCGTTTCCGGCTGCCCCAACGATTGCGCGGAAACCTGCATCAAGGATGTCGCCCTCATCGGAACCGCCAAGGGCTGGAAGGTCATGGTCGGCGGCAACGGCGGTGCCCGTCCCCGTCTGGCTCAGGAACTGGCCAAAGACGTCAGCACCGAAGAGGCCCTGGCGATTGTGGATAAGGTCATCCAGTATTACAAGGCCCACGCCGACAAGAAACACCGCCGCGTCGGTGTGATGGTCGATGAAATGGGACTGGACGAATTTAAGACGGCGGTTCTGGCCGGCTAAGGTCCCGGGCCGTCCCGATTTTGCCGCTTTACAACTGAGCTGCCCTGAATTATACTTTACAGGATGGAAAAAGACTTGAAAAACTCGGTCGGTATCGTCCAAACCCGCAAGGTCCGGGTCGTGGAACAAGATGCGCCCCTGACCCTCAAAAGCGGCAAGACCCTGGGGCCGATTGACGTCGCCTATGAAACCTATGGCCAGTTGTCCCCGGAAAAGGACAATGCCATCCTGATTTGCCATGCCCTGTCGGGCAATGCCCACGTCGCCGGCTACAACAAACCCGACGACCGCAAGCCCGGCTGGTGGGATGCGATGATCGGCCCCGGCAAGCCCATCGATACCAACGTCTATTTCGTCATCTGCTCTAATGTTCTGGGCGGCTGCTCCGGCACGACCGGCCCGGCCGATACTAACCCCGCCACGGGGATGCCCTATGGCCTGGATTTTCCGATTATTACCATCGAAGATGTCGTAAATGTCCAGAAATTGCTGCTCGAAAAGCTCGGCGTCTCACATCTGCTGGCTGTCGTCGGCGGTTCGATGGGCGGGATGCAGGTCCTGCAATGGGCCATCGCCTGGCCTGACTGGATCGACAGTGCCATCTGCATCGCCTCGACCACGCGGCTCAATGCCCAGTCGATAGCCTTTGATGCCGTCGGCCGCAACGCCATTCTCGGTGACCCCAACTTCAACAACGGCCAGTACCACAAGGCTGAACAGGGGCCTGCCCGCGGGCTGTCCATCGCCCGCATGATCGGCCACATCACGTATCTGTCCGAGCAGTCCATGCGCGAGAAATTCGGCCGAGAACTCCGCAGCGCCGAGCAATATAAGTACGACTTTAATTCCGAGTTTTCCGTCGAGACGTATCTGGATTATCAGGGCCAGACCTTCGTCGAGCGGTTCGACGCCAACAGCTACCTGTATATCACCAAGTCGATGGATTATTTCGACCTGAACCGCGAATACGGTACGCTGCGTAACGCCTTTAATCGTGTGACCTGCCGATTCCTCATCGTCAGCTTTTCCAGCGACTGGCTGTTTACCCCGACCCAGTCCGAAGAAATCGTCGAGGCCCTGTGTGCCGAAGGCAAGGACGTCACCTACTGCAATGTCTATTCGCCCTACGGCCACGACGCCTTTCTGCTGGATTCAGCCTCGCAGGATCGACTCATTGCCGGATTCCTCGAATCGACACTGGACCGGGTTCGCACCGGCTCACGCTGCCTGTCCGAAAAGCATCCATCCAGGCAGCTCAAGACCATCGAGCGATCCAAGCGGCTTCGCGTCGATTACGAATTGATTAACAAAATCATCGCCCCCGACAGCCGTGTGCTGGATCTGGGCTGCGGCGATGGTGAGCTGATGGCCCGCCTGATTCAGGATAAAAATATCACCGCCACCGGTATCGAACTCGAAGAAGACCTCGTGGTTCACACCGTCGAGCGGGGCCTGTCGGTCATCCATCGCGATATCGAACGGGGCCTGTCGCAGTTCCCCACCGACAGCTTTGATTATGTCATCCTGTCACAGACTTTACAGACTCTCCGTGACCCGGAAAAAGTCTTCAAGGAACTGCTTCGCGTCGGTAAAAAGGTGGTTGTCTCGTTCCCCAATTTCGCCCACTGGGCCTGCCGTATGCAGATGCTCCTGACCGGCCGCTCCCCCCAGACCCGGCAATTGCCGTTCCGCTGGTACAATTCGCCCAATATCCATTTCCTGTCGCTCAAGGATTTCGACGACTTCTGCGCCGAGCAGAATATTTATATCGAAAAGAAAATCCCCATCGGCCGCTCCAGTGCCATCGCCGTCAGACTATTCCCCAACCTCCTGGCCTCCCAGGCGGTCTATATCACCAGCAAATACCAGAACGGCGGATAGTGCTCAAGCTTCTACTCTAACCAGTGCTGTGCCATAGCCGCCAGGTCCCCGATATCGATTGCGCCGTTGGGCTGCAGGTCGTATGGAGCTTTCCAGCCGGCCTGAGAAGAAGTCTTCTTCCAATGCGCCGACAACAGCGACAGGTCCTTCATGTCCACTGCCCCATCGTTGTTTAGATCCCCGACAAGCTGCTGCGTAAAAAACGAGACCTTCGTTGAGGTATATTTTAGCTTATAACTGGTCCAGTCATCTTCTTCGGGATTATTATGATCACCTGAACAGAAATAGACTGTCATGTCATAGTGATGACCCGGCTGCAGGGTGGTCATCTTTGCCGAACCGGCGGTACCGTTTGGAATCACTTCACTGAACACTTCATCACCGCTGGCGGTATCCACAATCAGGCAGATGATGCTCGCTATCGATGTATCCGTCGGCAGCGTCCAGGCCGGGACGATGTTTTTGCCGGAAACAGTGCTTCCCTGCTGCGGATAGACAATACTGGGACTGGATGTCGGAGCGGGTATGATGGAATCGTCGGCGTCCATCCCGAATCGGAATGTCATATCCATATCAAGCGGCCCCCCGAAATCCAGGGTAATGCGATAGGTATAATCCCCATCCGCAAAGGCCGACAAGCCGCCTGATTGCGATGCAGTCTGGACATACTTCCAGTCTCCATCCCCATTCAGAGTCATCGTCCGCCAGGTACTGCTGCCCGGCGTTTGAAACTGGACGCCCAGAACCTCAATGAGCGGATTGGCCGGGCCGGTGTATAGATGTGTTTCAAACGTCCAGGTTGCAGTCGAGGTCTGCAAATCCAGCCTCGACCCCTTGATGATCGTTGCTGTCGAAGACGGGAATGTCAATTCCAGTTCTCCGATTAAGCCTTTCTTCACATACCGCCCCGACAGATCCGACACTTCGGATTCGGCAGCCTCAACACGAAGCGTCATCGCCGTTGTACGCATCGGATTGATCGGCGGCGTCGTAAAGCTGTATCTGGCTTCGTATTTTCGCTTGCCTGTCTCCGGTTCCGGCTCAACTTCTTCTACGGACATAAATGTTGCTGCCGCGACTGTTCCGTCCGGGTAAATCACCTGGATATCATGATTATCCAGTGATGCCTCATTCATGCCGTTGTCATCATAATACAAGACCGTAAAACGGACTTGGCCGTCTTCATTCCTGATGTTGTCGGAATCCAGATTGGCCAGCGGCGGATTCTCATCCAGTCGAGGACGTGCCAGGAATCCGATGTCGTGCCCGTCGAATCGTCCGCGTCCCACAATCCATCCGTCGTCGTTGATATCATACGCCATCATCAATTGCCACCCGGACTGTGCCGCGAACATGTCCAGATTAATGACTTGATAATTTGCCCCTGTCCCAAGCCAGACCACCGCGCCATTGCTGATCCCTACGATTGTGCCGTAATTATTGATGGCCAGCGCCTCGGCAGAATCATATCCGGCACAGGGGGGCAGTTGCACAATGCCCAACTCGGGATGCCAGAGTATGGCCTCGGTATTGCTAAACCCCGGCCAGATGCTTCCGACAATCATATTCTGGTCGTTCAGACCTCGGGCCGTTGAAGACCACCCATCCCGTCCCGATGGCATCGGCAGCATGGTTCGACTCGAACCGGACTGCTTAAAGGCTCTTTCCGGCCCCCAGGCCCCCTCGGGCATATACCCGCCGATGATCAGATTTTGATTGTTGATTTTATCCAGCCAACCCCCATGCTCCCCCGGTGCTTCGACAGGATCTCCTCCTCCCATCCAGAATGTCGGCACGGGGAATCCGGCCTCCCTTCGACCCCACATATTCGTTTCTCCGGGCTTCGACTTGCCCACGACAGTCCCGGCATCATTAATCCCGATGCCGGTACCCGAGTAACAGTCCAGATAATAATCCAGAAATGGAGCATCGTCCTGGTCGTCTCCAAGGCAGCCCAAATCACGGACGGATCGGTCATGGATATTATAAATCATCGGCCGGGTAAAGAAGGACCAGTCGTCATCTCTTCCCGGATAAGCGTAGGTATATTGTCCGCAAACTTGTCCCTGGTCGTTGATTTCAAGGAAAAAAGGGGATTTCAAGTACATCGATGGAATTGTGGTCACCATCGTGTGGCTAACCCCCAGGCTGTCCGGCTCACTGAAATCCCATACCGCCGGAACGTGTTCGGTCTGGACATTATCGACAATGCCCCAGACTTCACCGACGACCTGTTTGTTATTGTTGATCGACCATCCGCGCGATTCGGTATGGCCACTCCCGAATATCGTCGGTTCCAGCGGCGTAATATCCCACACCAAATTCGCCCCCATCGACACCCCGGCCATGATGCACAGACAGAGTCCCGCAATTAAACGTTTCATCACCATCTCCGAAAAAAATTGGATTTAACATTACCCGTGAAGCGACAAAATACCCTTAATATCTCCGCAATTCTACCAAAAATCCCTGTTTCAGGTCAATAATATTCCCTCCCCGCCCCGGCCTGAAGCATCCCATCCCGGGTACGTATAAGCCGTCTGTATCAACCATAACGGCAAACCCGCCTATGTTCGCCCGCAACCCCGAATTTTTACCCCGCAAAGCAGCTCAACCCCCCGTGCTTGAGATAAATTATCCTGCCGAAGGCAATCCGCCTTATATTAATCATGCTGATATTCCCGAATCTTCTGTTCTAATTGTTTGCGGCATTCTGAGCAGGGATCCAGTTTTTTCCGATCGTGTTCCTCTATATCATTCGGATAAGCTCGGGCACACAGCGGAGAGGTGCAGCGGGGAATATCAAAGGTGTGAAAAGCGCTGGATATCAATTGTTTGGCAAAACGCTCACGCAGCCTGGGTCGATTTTGCTGTTCATCATTGAATTCAGCAGTAAAACGATGATAGGACATGACACCAATATTGTAAAAATGCCATCCGTATAGAAAATTATAGTCGCTGGTATAGATGTCTTGTTCGGTAATCCCGATATAACCGGCTACATTGGGATCATGCGTCTTAGATGTTTTCTTGTCCAGCGTGGTTGTTAAACGATCGGCATCATACTGGCCCTCTTGTTCCAGTTTCTCAACCAGATTATTAAACTCCTGCCATTCCTGATCAGAGATTGATCGTTTCAGTACGTACAAAACATATTTCTTTCGGGTTTTGTAATCAGCAACACTCTTGTTTTGAGCCTGAATCTCCCTCATGACCTCTATGTGGTTTTCTCTTGGAATGTTTTCCTGTATGGACTTATAGATTCTGGCGATATAATTGTGGGCATTATTT
>DLFY01000122.1:0-2144 GCA_002482415.1 Phycisphaerales bacterium UBA7708 | reverse complement strand
ACCACACAAATTACTTCTTCGGTTAAGGTTCTGTTGATAGGACCGAGGGGGACCAGTACTATGGTGACGGAACTCTGTGACGTTGAATGCATCGCAGAGGGGGCGACCTTCATTTCTGTCAGCATCTGCTTAGCTTTCAGGATGAGGTCCTCCTGTTCAGCGTAGTCTAAAATCAGCCTGGCTTTTTCTGTGGCTTCCTCGGTTCGGCCGGATTGTCTGAATAAATCGGCAAGTTTGAGTTGATATGCAAGATTCCAGGCGTGGACCTGAAGTCCCCTGGTATAATAATAAATGGCTTTTTCCTTATCTCCCTCATCAAGATAAATGTCTCCAAGTTTAAATATTTTGTCAACGTCTGATCGCTGATTAACATTCGTATTTTGAAGAATAGCGGACACTTCCTTCTGCAGGAGTACTCTGTTGGGATCCGTGGTCTCCGAGGAAGACATGATGCAATAGGGTAAAAGAGCCCAGCCCCATAACCATGACACTATGTGCATAATATTTCTCCTAAAATATTTTTGCTATAACATACAAAAATATTCAGGCATATGCAATCCCCAAATAGGGTGAAGACAAATAGATGCAGTTGCCGTTGTCTGGCAAAATAAAGAGGTCAATTCGAAGTCGTGATTTACAAATGGATTCCACAATAGTCGATTTCATCGCAGACGTGCCGCATCTTGTCCCAGAACTGGGCGTTGTCGATCATCGTCACGGCCACCGGGTACAGGATATGGTCCTCATGGAACAGGTGTTCCTTGAGCGTCGGGCACAGCTTCTTGACAATCGACAGCAGCCGTCCCTTGAACACTCCAAACGAGATTTGCCCGAACGAGTCAATCAGTCGGACCAGGTTGGTAATCTCGGCCTCGATATAAATATGGTCGTTTTCAACAGACTGGCACAGACTGTCCCATCCCTGGGCACGAAGCGAGGGAAATATCACATCGTTTTCACGATCGATATGTTCCTGCATCGCGTGAATATGCTCAACAATATGTGCCAGCCTTCGAATATCGTGATGGGTATCGCTCATAAAGTCCGTCTGGCTGATACGCAGGGTAACGTCTTCCAGGTCGGAGATAAAGCACCGCAGCATATCGTGTTCGGCCAGCACCTTCTTGAGGATATGGCGCTCGGCCAGCCGGTCTCGCAGGTGGGTCTTGTTGCCGTCCATCAGGCCCATCAGGATGAACGCCGCCGAAAGCTGCTGGACCCGCCGGGCCGGCAGCCCCCCGCGGATGAGCTTATCTTCTGCAGCGGCAATATCTTTGGGGGATATCGTCGATATCAGGCGGCTGGCCTGTTTCCGCAGGTCGGTCGCCGTCTTGCCCTCATTGATCTTCAGGAGCAAGCCCTCTAATTCCTCGGCAAGGTTTTTAATGGGTTTATTCATCATCGCATACCTCATCGGTTTAATTCCGTAAGTCTATACGTAAAACTACTGATAAGGAGCGACAAAATCTTTGCGGAAATAATAGAATGTTACGCAAATGTTGCGGAAGACTGAGGGGTTTAGGCGGGATTGTTAACTCGCAGGGCCTCTAACAATGCTGAAAATGCGGTTGCGGCGGTTTCGGTGCGAAGGATGTGCTGTCCGATCCGCAAGGGTATGGCGCCGTGGTGTTCGAGCAGACGATGTTCCAGCTCGGTCATGCCGCCTTCGGGGCCGACAAAGACGATGGTGTCTCCGGCCCAGGCTGACAGCTCTGCCAGGCTGGCAGGCTTGCCCTCGAGGCCGCCGTAGAGGAGGCGGGACTGCGGGTATTGCTTTTTGAGGTCGGCAATGATTTCGATGAGCCGGGCGGGGCCTGTGATGTGCGGTAAGTAAAGCCGGCCGCATTGCTTACAGGCGGCGACGGTCATGCCTTGGTAGCGTTCAATAGCTGATTCCCGGCCCAGACGAACGCTGCGGTCGAACTGGACTAAGGCGATGTGGTCAATCCCTAACTCGGTGGTCTTGGTCAGCATCCAGTCGAAGCGCTGGCCTTTGGCGACTGCGGTAGCGAGGATGAGCCTGCGGGTCTGGCGAGGGGGCTGCTGAGTCAGCGTCTGGACCTCGGCATAGACATCATGCTTGCGGATCTGAGTGACGACGGCCTGGGCGAGGGTGCCCTGGCCATCGAATAACTCGATGCTGT
>DLFY01000322.1:25309-31448 GCA_002482415.1 Phycisphaerales bacterium UBA7708 | reverse complement strand
CAGCAGTGCCGTGGCAATATGCTTGATATCCTTCAGGCCGGTATCGGCGCCGACGGGTTTGGCCTGCTGGCCGGCAATCTTGAAACCATTGTAGCGGGCGGCGTTATGGCTGGCAGTAATCTGCACCCCGCCGCAAGTCCCCAGATGATTGATCGCAAAATACATCTGCGGCGTATCAATGACTCCAATATCAATGACATTCGCCCCCGCCGCATTCATCCCTTCAATCAGGGCATTACGCAGCGACAAGCTGTGCGAACGGACATCGCGTCCAACACACAGGCTCTGGGCATTGGCCATCCCGCGGTCATATCCCCGCAGCAGCGACCGCAGAAACTGGGCCGTCGCATGGCCGATTTTCCATGCCGCCTGCTCATCAAGCTGGTCCGGATACGTTCCTCGAATGTCGTACGCTTTAAAGATTGAAGGGTCCATAGTCCCGCTCCATAACTTAGGTTTCTATATTCTTTTAGTCCTGAATATGCTGTTTTGTCTTGTAAGCTTTAGCACCCTCACGAGCTTCCCTGCAACCCTCTGAATTCTGCAACTGAATACTCGTTTGAGGACCTGTTTTCAGAGGCGCATCATAAACCCATACAGCCCTGTTGTCAACAAAACAACCTTCGGGTTTTGGTTCGCAATTGCACAACACTTGAAAACCAAGAACATCTTTTCGGCAAGACCTTCCCTGTATTCACGACCTCGAAAATCCGATAAGAATGCCGCTAAAAATAACACCTACCTCGGCTGACAGATTAAGTAGATTGCATAGACCGCCAGCAGAGCCACCCCCTGCCACCGCTGGAGCGTATGCCGCCGACCCATCAGCAAAAACACCAGCAGCAGCACCACGGCTAGAACACCGACAAACAGGCTCAATCTCAAATCGTCCGGGACGGGAATCTGCCTCATTACCGAACTGGTACCCAGAATCAGGAAAATGTTAAAGATATTCGAGCCGACCACGTTGCCGATGGCGATGTCGGCCTTTTTCTTATACGCCGCCACCACCGACGTTGCCAGTTCCGGCAGACTCGTCCCCACCGCCACCAGCGTCACAGCGACAAAACTTTCAGTTAATCCCAGCGCCGTCGCCACCTGCACGGCTCCCAGTACCACCAGCTTGCCGCCGGCAATCAAAAACACAAGGCCCGCCGCAAGCAGCAGCAGCGACTTTCCCGCCGGATAAATTGTATGTTCACCCTGCTGGGCAACCTCGGGCAAATCTCTGGCCATCCCGGCAATATAAGCCAGAAAAATGGCAAACAGTGCCAGCAGACCAAATCCATCCGTCCGGGAAATGATATTCTGCGATGCCCCATCCAGCCATCGGTCGCTGGCCACCACCAGCAGCAGCATCCCTGCCAGAAGGCTGAATGGGATTTCTTTCCACGTTGTATTCTTCTGCACCCCGAGCGGGCAGAATAACGATGCCGTACCCAGAATGAGTAAAATATTGCAGATGTTGCTGCCGGTCACATTGCCGATGGCCAGTTCGGGCTTGTTTTGCAGTACCGCCGCGATATTGACCACCAGTTCCGGCAGGCTCGTTCCAAACGCCACCACCGTCAATCCGATCGCCAGGTCCGATACGCCCAGCCGACGGGCCAGGCTGCACGCCCCATCCACCAGCCAGTCCGCCCCTTTGACCACCAGAACCAGCCCCGCAATCAACCAAATAAATCCCAGCATGAGTATTCCTTTACCTGGGTTGAACAACCAGATACACAACATACAGCCCCAGCATGACCGCACCTTCCCAGCGGCCAATCCGATGGCGTTTTCCCGTAAACAACGTCACAAACAACAGCAGTGTTGCAAGAATACCCACATAAAAGCTAAGCACCAGATCCGCCGGTACGGGTATCGGATGCACCGTGGAACTGACACCCAGAATCAGGAAGATATTGAATATATTGGAGCCGACCACATTGCCCACGGCAATGTCGGTCTTCTTCCGATACGCAGCCACCGCCGAGGTTGCCAGTTCCGGCAGGCTGGTTCCCACTGCGACCAGAGTCACCGCGACAAAGCTTTCACTGATCTTGAGCCACCGGGCCACATCCAGCGCGCCCTGAACCACCAGTTTGCCGCCGATAATCAGCAGAATCAATCCGACCATAATCAGCACGACCGACTTTCCTGTCGTATGGATGCGGGGATGGTCTTCATCCTGTGCCTGCGGCAAATCCCGAGCCATCCCGGCGATATAGGCCAGAAAAATCGAAAACAGAGCCAGCAGACTCAGCCCATCCGTCCGACTCAGCACATTGATATCCATCCCATCCAGCACCCGGTCGGCGGCCATTGCAAGCAGCAGCACCTGGGCCAGAAGACTGAACGGAATTTCCTTCCAGACGGTGCTGACCTGAACCTGCAGGGGACACAGCAGCGACGAGATTCCCAGAATCAGCAGAATATTGCAGATATTGCTGCCGGTGACATTCCCAACCGCCACGGCAGGCTGACCCTGAACCGCCGCAAACAGGCTGACCGTCAGTTCCGGCAGGCTGGTCCCAAACGCCACCACCGTCAATCCAATCGCCAGATCCGACACACCCAGTCGGCGTGCCAGACTGCTGGCACCATCCACCAGAAAGTCGGCACCTTTAATCACAAAGGCCAATCCAATCGCAAATATCACGACACCCAGCATAGGTTATTATCTCTTTTGTTAAACCAATCTATAGTTTTGACTTACAATGACGCATTTTATCCCAACCCGGCAAAAAAGCAATGAAAACCAAAAAGGATTGAATCCGTCCGGCCCATCAGGTATAATCCGGGCAGCAGAAAACCTTATCGGAAAGGATGGAGCAATGGATAATTCAACCGTACATTTCGAAATCCGACGGGATGCCGTACAAAAGTATTTTTACTGGTCGGCCTGTATCGCCGCCTTGTTTCTTGGATTATGCCTGTTCGGTTTTGGGATTATTCTGGGAATAGTGTACTGCTTCACACTCGGCCCCTGGCTGGCACGCAAACAGGCCCAGGCCCTGCAGTATCGCCTCGAAGGCCGCACCCTGCATATTGAACAGGGAGTCATTTTCCTGAAGCGAAAGGCAATCCCCCTTGAACGCATTACGGACCTGGTATTGACTCAGGGACCGCTGCTGCGAATGCTGGGCCTGTGGAGGCTCGATATCCAGACCGCCGGCACCGGCCAGCAGATGGCCGAAGGCTATCTGTACGGCCTGGTCAACCCCGACCAGACCAGGGCGCTGCTGCTGGAACGCCGGAACCTGAACAGCCAATAAAAAAGGCTCCGACACAAGTATCGGAGCCTTGAAAATCGTTGGAAACGTCGGGATTACCGGTTGGCATGTTCCCACAGAATCATGCCGGATTCATAAGGTTCGGCAAGATCCGGATGGTTGGGTACAATCCGCAGACTGAAACCCTGCTGGCCTGATACGCGGCACGGCAGTTCACCGGCAAACGTCGCTACACCATCGGGATTCAGCGAATTCTCAACATACTGCATATCCGTAATATGCCCGCCTTCAATCCTGCCGGACGAATCCACCTGGCCGTGATAAATCTGCACGGAAATATCCGTCGGCTTGAGCCGGCCCAGGCGAACCTGCGACAAAACCTTCAGTTCCCCGCCAACCATCAGTTCCGGCTTATGACCGTTCCAGCTTGCAAACGGCTCTTCCCGGCTGGTTTGAACCTGCACATCGACAAACTGCAAATCACCCCAGGCATTGCGAGTCGCGGATTTCCACAGCGACAGCGCCTTGACCCGTTCCATGGCATTTTCCGTCAGTTCGTCCCACTTGAGCGCAGAGGGATTATAAAACTTGCGGGTATATTCCGCCACCATGCGGCTGGTATTGAACCGCGGAGCACACCATTTGATGGTGTTTTTCATGCGGCGAATCCAGCGCCGCGGCAGGCGGTCTTTGGACCGCGAATAAAACAGCGGAACCACTTCCTGTTCCAGCATATTATAAATCGCCTGCGATTCCACCTGGTCCTGATAGCTCAGGTCGTCGTATTCTTCGCCGGCACCGATAATCCAGCCGCCGTCGGGGATATAGCCTTCGCACCACCAGCCGTCCAGCGTGCTCATATTCAGTACGCCGTTGAGCGCCGCCTTCANNTGCCGCTGGTGCCGCTGGCTTCCATCGGCCGACGCGGATTGTTCAGCCAGATATCCACGCCCTGAACCATATAACGGGCAATGTCCATATCATAGTCTTCCAGGAAAATCAGCTTGCGGCGAATCTGCGGATTTTCGCTGGCAAAGTGCACGATCTGCCGGATGAGGTCCTTGCCGGCGGTATCGCGGGGATGCGCCTTGCCGGCAAAGATAAACTGAACCGGCTGCTCGGTGTTGCTCAGCAGTTTGAGCAGTCGATGCGGCTCCCGAAGCAGCAGGTTGCCGCGTTTGTACGTTGCAAACCGGCGGGCAAAACCGATCGTCAGTGCTTCCGGATCCAGTACTTCTTCCGCCCAGCCCAGCTCCGTATGGAACGCGCCGCGCCGCTGGAGCTGGCGTTTGAGCCGAGCCCGGGCAAAACCCACCAGGCGCTCTTTGCAGCGCTGGTGAATGCGCCATAATTCTTCATCCGGAATCTGGTCCACATTGTGCCAGATGGATTTATCGACAATTTCATCCGACCAGCGGGCACCCAGATACCGTTCATACAACGAATTCACTTCGCCGCTGAGCCATGTGCGGGCATGCACGCCGTTGGTAATCGACGTAATCGGCACCTGGTCCACCGGCAACTCCTGCCACAGCCCCGCCCAAATCTTGCGGGACACTTCACCGTGCAGTTGGCTGACGCCATTGCGGAAAGTGCTCATCCGGATGGCCAGCACCGGCATCTTGAAGCTTTCGTGATGATCCTGGGCTTTGATACGGCCCAGGGCCAGGAACTGATCGCGGTGAATCCCCAGCTTGCTGAAATAATGCCCGAAATATTTATCCATGAGCTCCACCGGGAACTCGTCGTTGCCCGCGGCCACCGGCGTATGAACCGTAAAGATATTGCTGGCACGGGTGACTTCCACCGCTTCGTCAAAACTCATATTATGCAGGCTGCGCATCTTGCGTACGCGTTCCAGGGACATAAACGCCGCATGACCTTCGTTCATGTGGCACACTGTCGGCTCCAGCCCCATCGCATACAGCGCCTTCAGGCCGCCGATACCCAGGATAATTTCCTGGCAGATACGCATTTCATTGTCGCCGCCATAAAGGGTCTGCGTGATGGTCCGGTCGGCGGGACTGTTGGCCGGCACATTACTGTCCAGCAGATAGAGTCCTATACGCCCAATCGAGGCCTTCCAGATATTGCAGACCACCGTCCGAGCCGGGAACTGCACACTGATCGTCAGCGGATGACCGCTCGGCTTGGTGACCTGCTCCAGCGGCATATTATAAAAATCATTGTCCAGATAATGTTCCTGCTGCCAGCCGTCGGTATTGAGGTATTGNNTATTGACGGAAATATCCTTTCTGATACAGCAGACCAACGCCGACCAGCGGAACACCGAGATCTGAAGCACTCTTGAGGTGATCACCGGCCAGCATCCCCAGGCCGCCCGAATAAATCGGCAGCGACTCATGCGTTCCAAACTCGGCGCTGAAATAGGCAATCAGCGGTTTTTGGGTCTTCCCGGAATAAATCTTGTCATACCAGGACGGGGCACTGAGCGTCTCATCAAGCTGCTTTTTAGCCTGCTGAAGCTGATACAGGAAACCCTCATTGCGGGCTAAATCCTCCAGCCGTGCCTGCGACACCATCCCCAGCATCTTGACCGGGTTATGGGCACACTGCTTCCACAAATCATAATCGATACGACGAAATATATCTGTAATCTCATAATGCCAGGACCAATACAGATTCGAGGCAATGACTTTTAAATCTTTCAGCGGCTCCGGCAGTGAAGGCTTTACAGTAAAAGTACGAACCGTTTGCATTACGAAAATCCTTTACGCATAATGCTATATATACAGGAACCGCCTACACCGGCAATCCCTCTACGCAACATCATCGGTACTATACCGATGAATCTTAAGACTAAATTTGCATTCTATTTACAAATCATAAATAATCAATGAATTATAGGACTTAAACGCAGCCTTTGTTCATATTACAGAGGCCAGATTCACGATATGACA
>DLFY01000322.1:236-25289 GCA_002482415.1 Phycisphaerales bacterium UBA7708 | reverse complement strand
TATTCACAGATGAAACAGAGCATTTCTGCCTATAATACATAAATAATAGATTTTATCTGCCAGCCCCCATCGTCTCAAACCCGGCCCCTGTACCCCCATAAGGGCCACTATTCCCGCTACTGCCGTATTCCAGCTCCACAGATTGCGGATTAGTTAAATCTTTAATTGGATATACTTTATTATAGGACTTATTTTGCAGGATTTCCGCACTGCCCAGCGTTAAAACACCCCCTTCAACCACCAGAACAGGTTTAGGGCCATTGCCGGCCGCGGAACGCAAAATCAGCTCCAGGGCATAACCAAAAGGAATCACGGTCATTCCGCCAATTCCCACCGGAGTATCTTGCTGAATATAGGTATTGATTTCCAAATCCTTCCACAATATCACCAACGGCAGGCGGGGTTCGATACTCCGGCACAAAATATCGAGCGCTTCTGAAAATGTCGTCTGATCGTTAATCGCCCGCAAATCCACAGGCCTTTTGAACAACTCACCCACTTTTATGGTTTGTTTTTGCCCTGTCGGGGAAATCGGTTTCGGACTGGAAGCAGGGATAGCCCGGGTCCGACGAAATTGCAGGTCTTGAAAATCCGGAACCTCAGCCGATTGAACCGCCGGTTTTAATCCCAATCCGCGATCCGTCATTAATTTCGACAATAACACATCTTCAATCCGAATATCGGCCGTCAGGCGAAAACCATAGCCGTAATGAATGCCCTCCAAACGGACGGATTTTGCCGAACCGAGGGTGTTTTTCAGAAAGTGCACCATAGCTTCCTGCGCATTGGGATCGGACGGTCTTTCAATCCCGCGAATCTCAACACGCAGGCGGACATTTCCCAGAACAGGATCATCTGCGGTCTTGCAGAGAATCGAATCCGGACCAATAACCTCGATCCCGGATTTGACCGTCAGGGTCTCAGGCAATGTCGCTCCCCAAACACCCCCCCCGCTACTGATAATTAAGTAGAGTAAAATAAATATTTTACACATAAACAATCTCATTTATAATTTATCTATATATTATCTTCTACCCCACTGTACAAGTCAAGGTTGATTCAAAATCAGATGGATTGCTGGAAAAATGAACTTTTTTCTATTTATGCATTTATATACCTTATATATCCTGTAAAAACACTGTTAGAATGCCGTTTTTTTCTTCTTGCCTGAATGCTGTTCTTTATGTAGAATCCGGCATTTTCCAGAATTCTGTCAAAACGAAATTATTCTTTTAGGGAGGTTTTGAACAGTGACAAATGTAAGCGATATCCGCAATATCGTACTTTTGGGACATGGCGGCTCGGGAAAGACCAGTCTGGCCGAGTCGATGCTTCATAAGTGCGGAGTCATCAACCGTTTAGGTAACGTTACAGACAAGAACACCGTCAGCGATTTTGACGACGAAGAAAAAACCAGAGGTCATTCCATTCATTCCGCTTTAATGTATCTGACGCACGCCGGCAAAATGGTCAATATCATCGACACCCCCGGCTATCCCGATTTCATCGGCGGAGCACTCCAGTCCATCCCGGCCGCGGAAATCGCCGCCATCGTCATCAGCGGCTCATCGGGCATTGAAATCAACACCCGCAAGCTGTTCGCCGCAGCCACCGCCGCCAATAAGGCACGCATGATTATCATCAATAAAATGGATGCCGAAAATGCCGACCTGGGCGAATTAGTCGGACAGATTCAGGAAAGCTTCGGTCCTCAGTGCCGCTGTGTCAACCTGCCCGGCGCCGACAAACTGAGCGTCATCGACTGCCTGACCAGCACCCAGGGCGAAAGCCCCATCATGGATGCCGCCTCGGCCAATATGGAATTAATCGAACGCGTCGTCGAAGCCGACGATGCCCTGATGGAAGCCTATCTCGGCGGCGAAACCATCGCCCCCGAAAAGATTAAGGAATGCTTTGTCAAGGCGATGATTGCCGGTACCGTCGTTCCGATTCTATTCACCGACGCCCGCAAGGAAATTGGTGTCGTGGAAGTCCTGAACTTCATCACCAGCTATGCTCCATCGCCTGCCGATGGTCCTTTCGCATCGCTGAAAAAACCCGACGGCACAACCGAAATCATCAAACCCGATGCCAGTGCTCCACTGGCCGGCATCGTCGTCCGTCTTGGTTTCGATTCACGCTCCGGCATGAAATACTCCTCGATCCGCATCTTCAGCGGTTCGCTCAGCGCCGCAACGCACCTGATGGTCAACGATGCCAAGAAACCCATCCGCGTCGGCCACCCGCTTCGCATGCAGGGCAACGAAGGCAAGGAAATCGAAGCCGCCACTGCGGGCGAACTGGTCACTCTGGCCAAACTGGAAGAACTCCGACTCGGCGACTTCATCCACGACGGCAAATTCGAAGGCAAAATCGAAATGCCGCCGATTCCCAAGCCCATGTTCTCCCTGGCTCTGGAACCGGCCAGCCGCAACGACGAAAGCAAACTCGGCAGCGCCCTCGAAAAGCTCGCCGAAGAAGACGCCTGCTTCAAAGTCACCCGCGATACCCAGACCAAAGAACTGGTCATCAACGGCCTGGGCGACCTGCATCTGCGCGTTATGCTGGCCAAAATGGAACATCGCTACAAAGTCAGCGTCAACACCAAACCGCCGAAAATCCCGTATCGCGAAACCATTACCGGCAAGGGTGACGGCCACTATCGTCACAAAAAGCAATCCGGCGGCGCCGGCCAGTTTGGAGAAGTTTACCTCCGCGTCGAACCGGCTGAACGCAATTCGGATCCGTCGCTGGTTTTCAGTTGGGATATCTTCGGCGGCTCCGTTCCCGGACAATACGAACCGGCCATTCTCAAAGGCATCCACGATGTCATGGAATGCGGCGTGGTCGCCGGGTTCCCGATGCAGGATGTCAAGGTTTCCGTTTATGACGGCAAATATCACCCCGTCGATTCCAAGGAAGTCGCTTTCCGCATCGCCGGAAAGAATGCCTTCATCGATGCCCTGCAGAAAGCCAAGCCGTCCCTGCTGGAGCCGGTGGTCAATATGGAAATCACCGTCCCGGCTGAAAACATGGGCGACATCACCGGCGACATGGCCTCCCGTCGCGGACGTGTCACCGGCCAGGATATGCTGCCGGGCAACATGGTCGTCATCAAGGCTCAGGCTCCGCTGTCGGAAGTATCCCAGTACAACAGCCAGCTCAAAAGCGTCACCGGCGGCCAGGGCAGCTACTCCATGGAACTGAGCCATTACGAAACGACCCCGCCGAATATTCAGCAGCAGGTCGTCGCTCAGTACGCCAAGAACCGCCAGCAGGTCTCCGAAGAATAAACCTGTCGCTGTTCAGCAAATTTCCAAAAGCCCGGTTCCTCGTGTTCCGGGCTTTTTTATTTTGCCCGGGTAACGGCGATAAAATTCCGACTTCCTGCTGGAAGCATCCCCGGCAGATGCGTATACTGTCGGCAATCGTATTCAACAGGCAATCAAACAACAACAGGATAAAAAGGAGATACAATGAGTCTGTTCAAGCAAGTAATGATGATCCTGTCCGCGACGCTGGCGGGCACCAGTTGGGCGGCAGCCAAAGACCAGATCAACCCGACCCTGCTTAAACAGCGATGGTCGGCACAGTGGATTGCCCACCCCACCGCCTCCGTACACGAGTTTGGGGTGTATCATTTTCGCAAATCATTTCAACTGGACAAAAAGCCCGACTCCTTCATCGTGCATGTGTCCGCAGACAATCGCTACCGGTTGTTCATTAACGGCAATCCCATCAGTGAAGGCCCTGCCCGCGGTGATTTATCGCACTGGCGATACGAAACCGTCGACCTGGCCCCTTACCTGAAAACCGGCACCAACGTATTGGCTGCCGTCGTCTGGAATTATGCCGATGATAAACCGTGGGCACAGATTTCCTATCATACCGCCTTTCTGCTTCAGGGTAATGACGCAGCTTGCAAACAGGTCAACACCAACACCGAATGGAAAGCCTATCACAATCCGGCCTATTCCATGATTCCCGTGCATGACACGTCCTTGCGGGCATTTGTGGCCGTCGGCCCCGGCGAGCAGCTCGATGGAGCGAAATATCCATGGGGCTGGCAGGAAATCGACTTCGCCGACTCGGATTGGCCGCAGGCACGAATCGTCGAACGTGCAGCCCCGCGCGGCCTGCACGATGCCAACACCCACTGGCTGCTGATCCCGCGTACAATCCCCGCGATGGAATCGACGCCGCAACTCCTCGGACGCGTTGCCCGCAGCCAGGATATTCAGGTCACGGATGAATTTATCAAAAACGGACAATCCCTGACTATTCCAGCCAATAAAACCGTTTCCATTCTCCTGGACCAGACTCATCTTACGATGGGCTATCCGGAACTGACTGTCTCCGGCGGCAAAGAAGCAAAGATAAAACTGACCTACGCAGAAGCTTTGGTGGATGAAAAATTCGAGAAAGGCAACCGGAATTCCATCGAAGACCGGAAGATTATCGGCTATTTTGATATCTTCACCGCCGACGGCGGACGCCATCGCCTGTTTCGCCCATTGTGGCTCCGCACCTGGCGTTATCTCCAATTGGACATCACCACGCAAAATGACCCGCTAACCATCGAAAAATTCCAGGGTGTTTTTTGCGCCTATCCCTTTCAGGAAAAAGCTTCTTTTGCATGCAGCGATGCATCCCTTGATGCAATCTGGCAGGTCGGCTGGCGTACGGCCCGGCTCTGTGCCGGTGAAACGTATTTCGATTGTCCGTATTACGAACAGCTCCAGTATGTCGGCGACACCCGCATCCAGGCTCTCATCTCGCTTTATGTCGCCGGCGATGATCGTCTCGTGCGCAATGCCATCCAGCTTTTCAATGACTCCAGAACCCCTGACGGCCTGACCTCCAGCCGCTATCCAACCTCCATGCCCCAGGTCATTCCCACCTTTTCGCTGTTCTGGATTTCCATGATTCATGATTACTGGATGCACGTGGATGACCCGGCCTTTGTGCAGTCCTTCGATATCGGAGTACGAGGCGTTCTGGACTGGTATAAACACCGCATCGACGCCTACGGCATGCTTGGGCCGATGGAATGGTGGAATTTTGTGGACTGGCCCGATAGCTGGCAGTGGTCCACAAAAGCCGGCATCGGCGGAGTCCCCGACGGAGCCGAAAACGGCAACAGCTCGATTATCACACTGCAATTGGCCTACACCCTCGCACAGGCCGCCGACCTGATGGATGCTTTTCAGGACAGCAATACCGCCCAGAAATACCGCGCCATGGCCGAATCGCTCAAACAGGCCACACAGCGTCTGTGCTGGGACGACAATCGAAAGCTGTTTGCAGATACGCCCGAGAAAAAGGCTTTCAGCCAGCACGCCAACGTAATGGCGGTTCTGACAGGCCTGGTCCCTCCTGAAAAACAGGCGGAGTTTATTCAGCGGGTCGCCGACGACAAGAGCCTGATTCAATGTACTTTCTATTATCGATATTACCTGATTCGGGCAATGAAGAAAGCGGGCCTGGCCGAGCAATATGTCGCTTTGCTTCAGCCCTGGCGGGATATGCTGGCCATGGGCCTGACCACCTTTGCCGAACGGCCCGAGCCAACCCGTTCCGACTGCCACGCCTGGAGTGCCAGTCCCAATTATGATTTTCTGGCAACTATCTGCGGCATCGAGCCGGCCAGTCCGGGCTTTCGCACCGTCACAATCGCCCCAGCCCTCGGGCCGCTGACCTGGGCCAAAGGAACCATGCCGCATCCGCAGGGTCTCATTCAGGTACATCTCCAGAGAAAAGATGCCGCGGGAATCGAAGCCGAAATTACGCTGCCCGAAACACTGAACGGCACATTCCTCTGGAATAAACAATCCGTTGCACTGCATCCGGGCCATCAGAAAATTCTGCTGCCCGCAGATAAAAAATAAACAACACCACCAATAGCCAATACCCCGTGGCTTATCATAGCGGCCATGGGGTATTATTTTTTATACTGGATAAACCAACCTGAATATCTCCAATAAAATCAAAATGGTTTCTCTACCTTAACACTTACGATTCCAATAAAATTATGGTAAGATTTTCTTGTTTCCTGTGTATTAAATATGACATCTATATATATCCAAGGGCTGATGGTAAAATAGGAGCTTTAGATGTAACCCAGCAACAGAAATCGGAGTATTAGTATACTGGTTTTATTTGAAATTTTCCGTTTCGGCGCGGCTAAGTACAGTGGCATCAACCACTTGTTTCTTTTGCTCGCGGAAGAATCANNATCATACCCGTTGGGTATAGAAAACCTTTTTTTCAGGAGAGTACTATGGTAAATCGAAAAAGCAACACCGTCTGGTCGTGCCTGACACTGGCAGTCATCTGCTGTCTGTCAACCTCGTGCAAGGCCGCTCAGACCACATGGAAGCCTGTCGAAGGCAAAATCATGTCCCCCTGGGCAAAAAAAGTAAATCCGGACAAAGTCCTGCCCGAATACCCGCGTCCACAAATGGTTCGCAAGGACTGGACAAACCTCAACGGTTTGTGGGACTATGCCATTGTCGGTAAAGACGCCCAGAAACCTCAGCAATATGATGGACAGATTCTGGTGCCCTTCGCCATCGAATCCGCCCTGTCCGGCGTCGGAAAGACCGTCGGAGCCGACAGCAAGCTCTGGTATCACAGAACCTTCACCGCCCCGGCCGCATGGAACGATAAAAACGTGCTGCTGCATTTCGGCGCTGTCGACTGGCAATGTGACGTCTTTGTCAACGGCACGCTCGTCGGCAGCCACAAAGGCGGATATGACCCATTCTTCTTTGATATCACGTCTGCTCTGAAACCCACAGGCACTCAGGAACTCGTCGTAGGCGTCTGGGATCCTACCGACAAAGGCCCGCAGCCCCGCGGCAAACAGATCAACAATCCGCACGGCATCTGGTACACCCCGGTCACCGGCATCTGGCAGACCGTCTGGGCTGAACCTGTAGCCAGGACCTATATCAGCAGCATCAAACNNCCAGGTCAACGCCGCCGGCGACACGCAGGGCCTCTCGTATGCCATCGAATCCAAAGCCAAAGGCTTTGCCGCCTCTGCCGCTTCCACCAACAGCACCCTGACGCTGGATGTTAAAAATCCCAAACTCTGGTCTCCGGACAATCCGTTTCTGTATGACCTGACCGTCCGTATCGAGAAAAACGGCAAGGTCGTCGATTCCGTGGATTCCTATTTCGGCATGCGTAAAATNNTAAAATCAGTCTCGGCAAAGATGAAAAAGGCATCACGCGCATCATGCTCAACAACCAGTTCCTCTTCCAGTACGGCCCGCTCGATCAGGGCTGGTGGCCGGATGGACTTTATACCGCCCCCACCGACGAGGCACTGAAGTTTGACGTGGAAATCCTCAAGGAACTGGGCATGAACATGCTCCGCAAGCATGTCAAGACCGAACCGGCACGTCTGTACTACTGGTGTGACAAGCTCGGTATTATCGTCTGGCAGGATATGCCCAGCGGCGACCGCTATATCGGCCCCAACGATCCGGATATCGTGCGGACGCCCGAATCCGTTGCCATCTACGAAACCGAATGGAAGAACATCATCACCGCCCTGTATAACTACCCCTCCATCGTGATGTGGGTTCCGTTCAATGAAGGCTGGGGCCAGTTTGACACCGCCCGCATCGTCAAATGGACCGAAGAACTCGATCCCACCCGCTTAGTCAACAATGCCAGCGGCTGGTCCGATCGCGGCGTCGGCCATGTCAATGACATGCGTCATTATCCCGCACCCAACATGCCCAAAGTCGAAGAAGCCCGCGCCGTGGTGCTCGGCGAATTCGGCGGACTGGGTCTGCCGGTAGCCGGCCATACCTGGCAGGATGAAAAGAACTGGGGTTATCGCAGCTATAAGAATGAAGCGGAACTGACAACCGCCTATCTGAACCTGATGGCCATGCTGCGGCCTCTGATTGCCGACGGCCTCAGTGCCGCCGTCTATACACAGACCACCGACGTGGAAGTCGAAGTCAACGGCCTGCTGACCTATGACCGGGCCATCTTCAAGATGGACAAGCCCAGCCTGATTAAGGCCCACAAGAAACTCTATCTGCCCATGCCCAAAGTCCAGACCCTGATTCCGTCTTCCCAGACGCAGGCCCAGTCGTGGAAATACACCACCGCCGCCCCCGCTGAAAACTGGTTTCAGCCGCAATTTAATGATGCGGCATGGACCACAGGCAAAGGCGGCTTCGGCACCCAGAGCACACCGGGCGCCGTCGTGGGCACCGAGTGGAAGACCGGCGAAATCTGGCTCCGCAGAACCTTTGAGCTGGGCGACACCCCAAAAGGCGATATCGCCCTGACCATCCATCACGACGAAGATGCCAAAGTCTATATCAACGGCACCCTCGTCGCCGAGTTGTCCGGCTTCACCAGTGAATATGGAATCGTAATGCTGCCGGAAACCGCGGCAAAGGCCCTTAAAAAAGGCACCAACACCCTGGCCATCCAGTGCAAACAGACCAATGGCGGCCAGTTCATCGATGCCGGCATCATGGAACTGGTGGAACAGAAATAACATCCCGCCCGTTTGGATAAAACAAAACCCCCGATTCGATTTCGAACCGGGGGTTTTTTATGGGATCATGTTCGCAGCCGAATGCTGCAATCTTTTATTTTGTTTCAACCGGAATCGCACCCGGCGTCGTGCTCAGCCGCGTCTTCAACTGGCCGGTCTGCAAGTTATAATCCACTACGGGCACCTTGACGCCATCCACAAAACACGGCTGAGTATCAGTGCCCTCGATATGCACCCAGCCATCCGCGCCGGTATATCGCAGCTTCTGCCCCGCCAGCACATGCTGGCCAACCTGCTCCAGATAAATTCCGCCTTCAGCCAGCAGTTCGCTCAAGACCGTTCGATCCGCGGCATCTTTGGCAAGCTGCAGGGTCGTATGCATTGACTGGGCCTTGGTCACCTTGTCCGGATTGCCGTCTTTCATCGTAATATAACCCAGCGACAGCGACTTGTCCCCGCCGACAGCAGTAATCTGCTGGGTCGGGATGTTCCAGGTCAGCGTTTTAAATCCTTCAACCAGGGCATAGCATGGCTGCCGCAAATCCAGTGAACCCGCCGGGGTATTTGGATCGGTCACCACCTCCTGATTATTCAGCTCGATTTTGCCCGGCCCGGCCGCGGCAATCATCCGTGTTGCATGGTCATAATCAAACCGCTCGCAGCTCAATTTTACATGGCTGACCAGGGCCTGCTCCAGAAACCGCCTTGCCTCCAGACGCACATTGCCGTCGGTCACTGCCACATGACTGATCGTGGTCCGCCCATTGGGATCAGTCCCCAGGTCCACCGTCAGCTTATCCCCATAAAAGCGGCGAATCGTCTTTTCCTGCGGCTTTTCCTCGGTGGCATCACCAATCACGTTGTCGTTAAACACCACCTGCCGAATACTTCTGCCCGACCCTGTGATAAATTCCGCATTCTTCTGCGCCGTAATCGTTACCGGCAGGCTTGAGCCCGGGTCATTGGCATCGGCGGGCGTAAAGAAGCTGAACACCACCGGTCCCTGAGCCACCGCCGATCCTTTGGACAATTCATAATCAATCCGCTGGGCCTCGAATCGCGCCGGTTTCTGGTCGGCCTTGTCAGACTTGCTGACCATCACCGCCTCGGTCGTACTGGTCAGTGCCACCGGCTCAAGCTGGCCCGATTCATTTTTGGCAAACTGAATGGTCGCGTCGCCGGAAGTAAACGTCCCCTGCGCCGCATCAAAAGCCACATGTCCTTTGAAATCCGCAGTCGTCAGGGTATTTTCCGCCGCAAAACTCAGCACCGCCTTATCCGCCTGGGCCTGAGACTTGCCCTGTTCCGCTTCGGAGGCAAACTGCACATCACCATCCAGCTCCACGCGGGCAAGCTGATTGCCCGGATTGAATTCCAGACGGGCCGACTGGGCCTGCGTGCGAAGCGTGGAACTGTTTTTCATCACTGCCTTCATCCCGCCGGCCAGATTGACCGCCGCAAGGGCCATCTCGCCCTGGGCCGACTGCGGCGCCTCGGCAAAGAACACATCCATCTTCTGCCCGAACGTCACCTGTGCCGGCCCGGAAAGTGTCGTCGTCCCGGTATTTGTTGCAGTATCGGTCTTGCCGCTTGAAGGCTCAAACACCATTTTGCCCGGCCCATCCACAAGGGCATAACTGCTCTTGCGGTCCCACAGCACATTGCCCGTTGTCTCCAGATACCCGCCGTCGGCATTCATATTCAGCCGCACCGTTTTTTCAAATTCACCCACAAACAGCTTCAGCACGTCCTGCGAGGGACTATATTGCAGGCTCTGACACTGCACCATCGTGTAAGGCGCCTGGCCGGCCGCAGCATCCAGCCGCTGAATCAGCAGCGGCTTGCCGGTCACCTGAACATCCAGCGAAATCTCCGTCTTTCCATCATACAAACTGTCCATCGGTTTGACTACAATTCCGCCGTCGCAGGTCACAATCACATCGGTCGTATCATCGTCGGCCGGAATCTCCGGCAGTTTGGTTCGCTGTTCCCACGGCAGTTCGCCTTCCAGCAGCGTTTCAGGAGATTGTGCTGTCACTGCCGCAGGTTGAACCGCCGTCGCGGCAGACTGCTGTGCCGCTGGTTCGTCCGATGCCCCACTGCCGGGCTGCGGCCCGAACAGCATATTCAGAATCGTAATTTCCTGCGCCCCTTTGATAATGGCCTGCCGGGCATAGTGTATCTCCACATTGTCCCGCAAGGCACATTGATACAGCAGCGGAGCCGTCAGCATATCGGTACTGTTCGGCTCTGTTCTTGCTGTCCCAGATGCCGCCTTCCCATCAGAATCAACAGGTTTGGCAGGTACAGGCTTCTTCGCCGCTTCAGGCCTGGCCGTCCCGTCACCGGCTTTCACGGCTTCTGTACCGGATTCACTGCCGAACAATTTCGATGACACCGCATTTTTCAACCGCAGATACTCCAGGTCCCTGATTTGAAAATACTCTATCCGCCCGTTGGCCGGGTTATGCATCATCAGCATCCCCTTGCCCACCAGCCGGGCCTGGGCTGAAATCAGCTCCACCGGCCCATTGGTGAAGAACTCCGACCGCTCACTGCTGTAATTCAAATCATCCAGCAGAATCACTGTCTCGGTAAATTTCTGTCCTTCGGCCGGCAGCAGCCGGATGACCACCTTGCCGGTCAACTGGGCATCCTGGGGGACCGGCGTACTGCCGCTGTCTTCCACCTGAATATCCCCCTTATCCGCATCCATCCGGCACCGAAACCGGTCTTCAAACACATACATATACGGCTTGAGCACCTGCCAGTTGTTGGATTGGGCCCCGGGATTGACAAGACGCTCAAAACCAAAAATTCGACGAACCTGCCGCGTCTGAGGGTCCAGAATGGTATAACGCGCCTGGTTGACCCCAATGATTTTCGTCTGGTCAATCTGCCGGGCCTGCGGGTCATCCGGCAGATCGGGGATATCCCGTATCGACGACGTCTGCCCGGTCGGCAATCCCTTGCTGCCCGTCAGTCGCAGGTATCCCCAGAACAATAACGCCACTATGGCCGCGGCCACGATGCCGATAATCAGCTTTCGCACCATCATATACTGATCCTGCTTAAAAATTTCCGTTTCGTCGCGGTTAAGTACAGAAACATTAACCGCGTGCTTCTTTTGCTTGCGGAATAATCATACCCGCCGGGTATTTCCTTAATTTATACCAGATACCGCTCAATCGACCGCTCCCATCGACCCGTCTGACGCAAAATATACTCAATCACCTCCGCCACCGCCCCGTCCCCGCCGGCAGCCCGCGTCACATAATGGGCATACGGCTTGATTTCCTCGACACCCTGTGCCGGCACCACCGCAAATCCCACCCGCCGCAGCAGCGGCAAATCCAGCCAGTCATCCCCGATATAGGCCACCTGCTCGGGCGCGTATCCCGTATCCTTCAGCAATTGCTCGAAAGCCGGCAGTTTCTGCTTGCAGCCCTGCAGCACATATTTAATTCCGAGCTGCTCAGCCCGTACCGTCGTCGCCGCCGTCTCACGTCCGCTGAGGATGGCGCTGTCCAGACCCGCCCGATGCCACAGCGTCACCCGCTGACCGTCCAGCACATTGAACCGCTTGCTTTCCGAGCCATCCGAATGAATAATAATCCCGCCGTCGGTCAAAACACCGTCCACATCCATGATCAGCAGTTGAATCCCGCCTAAATCCGCCTGTTTTGCACACATATACTGACCCTACTTGAAATTTCCCGTTTCGTCGCGGCTAAATAGCTTTCAGCCGCCAGCTTCCAGCAACAGCTTTATCCTCGCGGCTGCGCAGGGTAACGTTACCCCGTGATTACGCGCGGCATAAAACGGCCCGTGGCCGTCGCGGAATAATCATACCCGTTGGGTATAACACACCCGCCGGGGTTTTACCCCACAATCTTAATCGCCACAATATCCTGAACGTCAATCAGACCAATCGGCCGATCGTCACTGTCCACCACCGGCAATTCATCAATCCGGTACCGATGGAAAATCGCCATCGCTTCCGCCGCCAGCGTATCTTCCCGCACCCGCTTGCAGCCGGCGGTCATGATTTCCTCGGCGCGTTTGCCGAACACCTCTTTGGTAAACCGCGTCATCGCACGCCGCAGGTCGCCGTCGGTAATAATTCCCGCCAGCTTTCCCTCGCCGTCCACCACGATCACCGCACCATGCCGTTTCTGCTGGCTGGTCAAATCCAGCATCTGCTGGACCGTCTGGCCGGACTTGACCAGCGGCAGCGTCTCGCCGGATTTGAACCACATCGTCTGCCCCACTGTAATCAGTTTGGCTCCCAGCGCCCCGGCCGGATGGAACCGGGCATATTCTTCCGTACTGAACTGCCGCGCCTTCATCACCGTCAGCGCCAGCGAATCCCCCAGCGCCAGCATACAGGTCGTCGAAACACTCGGCGCCAGACCCAGCGGACATGCCTCCGCCATCCTGCCCATGCATAATGCCACGTCACTGTGCCTGGCCAGCCGGCTCTGACTGTCTCCGACAATCGATATCAGGCGTATTTCCCGCTGCTTGAGCGGCTCAATCAGCCGCAGAATCTCGTCGCTGCTGCCGCTGTGACTCAATGCCAGCACAACATCATTCCGCCGCACCCGCCCCAGGTCCCCGTGTACCGCTTCGGTTGGGTGCAGAAAATGACTCGGTGTCCCCGTCGAAGCCAGCGTTCCGCTGATTTTATTGCCGACAATGCCCGCCTTGCCAACCCCGGTGACAATCACCGAGCCGCTGCAATTGAATATCATCTCGCAGGCTTTTGCATAGGCAGGCTGCCCGACAATCTGTTCCAGCGAAGCAACCCCCGCCGCCTCCGCCTGCAATACCATCCGTGCATAATCCAAATCAAACATACGATCCTTTTTCATATTCTTCAGGCGACGCCGCTAAACCTTCACGACACTGCCGCGTTCATCATAACAGACCATCTGCAGACTCTGCGAGCCTGCCAGAAAATCAGACTTAATCACAATCTGCACACCCGATTCCTGCTCCAGCTCAGCCAGGTTGCTGCGCCGCTGATTCAGCAGATATTCAGCCACCGGGGCGGCCACCGTCGCCTCCACCCGCTTGATTTCCTCACGACTCAATGCCATGCGCACCGACCGCAGAATTTCAGTCGCCTGCGCCGCCGGACTTTTGACCGATCCTGTCCCGCGGCAATGCGGGCAGCGATAGGTCGTGCTGGACTGCAGCGACGGCCGCAGCCGCTGACGCGTCAGTTCAATCAGACCAAAGGCACTCATCTTCAGGGCCCGCGTCCGCGCCCGGTCGGTCTTGAGCTCATCCCGGAACACTTTTTCCACCGCCTGCTTATTCTTATTCTCCCGCATGTCAATAAAGTCGCAGACGATCAACCCCCCCATATCCCGCAGCTTCAATTGTCGTACAATCTCTTTGGCCGCCTCCAGGTTGATTTTCAGCGCCGTCTGCTCGGCATTGTCGGGCTTGCGGTATTTACCGCTGTTGACATCAATGGTCACCATCGCCTCGGTCTGTTCAATCACCAGCGATCCGCCGCATTTGAGCTCCACCCGGCTGGATTGAATATTTTCAATCTCTTTTTCGATGTTGTACTTGTGAAACAGCGGCGTTTTCTGGTCATAAAACGACACCCGGTTTTTCAGCTTCGGCTGAACAATCGATACAAAATCCCGAATCTGTTTGGCAATCGTCTCGTTGTCGCAGACAATCTTGGATATCCGCGTATCAAAGATATCACGTACCGTCCGCAGCACCAGGTCGGATTCGCGGTACATCTCCGCCGGGGCCTTTTCCTTGTCCATCCGCTTGGTAATCGCACCCCACAGCCGGCTCAGGTACGACAAATCATTCTGCAGGTCACGCTTGGTTGCCGTCAGCGCCGCGGTGCGGATAATAATCCCCGCATTGTCCGGCAGCTTCAATCCGTTGGCCGCCTCGCGCAGCCGCTTGCGTTCGGATTCATCTTCAATCTTCTGCGACACGCCGACATTATTCATCCACGGCATCAGCACCATATACTTGCCCGGCAGCGACAGGTACGTCGTCAGGGTCGGCCCCTTGGTATTGATGCCTTCCTTGATCACCTGCACAATCAGATCCTGCCCCCGCTTCAGGCTCCGCTGAATCAGCGGACGCTGCGTCACGCTCTTGCGGCGGCCGATATTTTCTTCCGTTTCCTTCTGCCCCGTATAATACCGCGGATGCAGATCGCTGATGTGAAGAAAACCGTTCTTGACCACCCCGAAATCGATAAACGCCGCCTGAATCGCAGGCTCGATATTGACCACCTTGGCCTTGTAGATATTGCCCACAAGACTGGTCGTTCCGGCCCGTTCAATATGCAGTTCCTCCAGCACATTGTCACAGACCACCGCCACACGGGACTCTTCACCCTCGCTGACATTAATAATCATTTCAATATTCATTGTTGTCCCTGTTTTTATGGTTTCTGATTCTGATCCTGTCCGTCCATCGAATCCTCCGATGGCTCCGCCTCATCCCCTTCCGTTTCTTCCTTTGCCGACGCTGTCTGCCATCCCGTCGTCAGCCATTCAATCCCTGTCCGCAGCACCGGCCTGCACAGATCCTCCCGTCGCAATCCCACCCAGCCCAGCAATTCCTCCACCCGTGCCGTCCCCTGCCCGCTGAACCGGCACCGCACCTCAACAAACGTGTCGTCCCAGCCGACCGCCTGCAGATACACCCCGATATCCACCGTCCTGCCCACACGCTCATCGGGCCGCTGACGCACCATTTCCACCCGGTCCCCCGCCTCAATCTGCCGCTGGCACCCCTCAAGCCCCTGCCGGAATGCCTCCGTCCAGCAGGAGGACTTCGGCTCAAACCGGTACAGAATGCTGCCCGGATACCGGCGGGCCTTGCCCTCCAGAATCTCGGCACAAAACACCGTGCAGTCTTCCGGGAGCTGAACATTCATCCGGCGCTGAAGGTCTTCGGCTGAGCCTGCAAAGGTGTCCGTCTGTACCGTCAGCAGTTCCTGGTCGCCTTCGACCCCGACCGAACGCGGCAGCGGCAGAGAAATCTTCGGATGCGGATTAAATCCCTGGGAATAAGCCGGCTCAATCCCGGCGCGCAGCAGCGCCCGGCTCCACATCGTCAGCGTTTCCTGCTGCGACAGATAGCTCGGCCCCCCTGTGATTGAAAAATATAACAACAGTGTTTTAGTCGGCTGCATGTGTCCTTTTCCGGGCCACCCGCTGTCCGGCCTCCCGGCAGCGATGCCCCAGCATTCCGAATTTTGTAATGCACTTCCGTCCTGTCCGGCCGGAAGGCTCCTGTTTCCATGTTCGTCGTCGATTGACCGGACGCCTATAATTGTCCAGGCAGTATCTGGCTGGCCGCATCCCGCAGCAGATTCTTGATCTGCCGCTGCGAATCCAGCGTCGCCACGCGACGTGCCAGCATATTGCAGTCCTCGATGGTCACCGAACGAATTATTTTCTTGATCTCCGGAATCATCGGCGGAGCCAGAGACAGCGTTCGAACGCCCATCCCCAGCAGCAGCATGATATATTCCGGGTCCGACGCCACCTCGCCGCAGATGCTCAGACCGATGCCCGCCTTGCCCGCGTCGTGAATCACGCTGCGCAAAATACGGACGATCGCCGGTTCCGCCGCCGAAAACAGCGTCGAGACATGTTCGTTGCCGCGGTCCACCGCCAGCGTATATTGAATCAGGTCGTTGGTTCCGATACTGAAAAAATCACTCTCCGCCGCAAGATAATTCGACGTCAGCGCCGAACTGGGCGTCTCAATCATAATCCCCACCGGAATCTTCGCATTATACGGCGCCGCATATTCGTCCAGGTCTTCCATCACATCCCGCAGAATCATCTTGGCCTGGCGCAGTTCCTGAAGATTGGTAATCAGAGGAAACATCACCCGCACATCGCCCAGAACCGACGCCCGCAGAATCGCCCGAAGCTGCGTCTTGAACAGCCCCAGGTTCTGCAGACAGTAGCGAATCGACCGCAGCCCCAGCACCGGGTTGGCCTCCGGCATCTGACGGATCGTCTGCGGCAGCTTGTCAGCCCCAAGGTCCATCGTGCGGATGACCACCGGCTCATGCGGAAACACCTTGACCGCCTGAGCGTATGCCTGGTAGTGGTCCTCTTCCGTCGGTTCCGTCCCGCCGTACAAATACAAAAACTCCGTCCGATACAGTCCGATGCCCTCGCCGCCCTTGTCGCGAACCATCGCCGACTCTTCCGGAAATTCGATATTGCCCAGCAGTTGAATCTTGACCTCGTCCCGGGTCACCGCAGGCTTGTCACGCAGTTCGTCGAGCTGATGCACAAACAGGCTGACCTGCTGGGCGTAATTACGGTACTGCTTGAGCGTCTCTTCATCCGGGTCAACCACCACCACACCCCGGTTGCCGTCGATAATCACAATGCTTTCCGAATTGATCCCCGAAGTCATGTCCCCCAGCGCCACCACCGCCGGAATCCCCATCGTCTTGGAAATAATCGCCGTATGACTGGTCCGACCGCCCGCTTCCGTGGCAAATCCCTTGACAAACGTGCGGTTGAAGCTGGCCGTCTGCGTCGGTGTCAGGTCGTGGGCCACAATCACCACTTCTTCACGCAGATGCTCCACCTCTTCCTTGACCTTGCCCAGCAGGTGTATCAGCAGACGCCGCTCGATGTCGTAAATGTCCGCCGCACGCTCGCTGATATAAGGATCGTCAATCCCCTCGAAATGCGATGCAATCTCACGCAGAATCGTCGAGACCGCATATTCGGCGGTCACCCGTTCCTTGTCAATATAATCCGTGATGCGCTTGCGAAAGGTCTTGTCCCGTAAAAACCGCATGTGAACGGCGAAAATGTCTTTGATCTTGCCTTCTTCAAAATGCTTGCGCTCGCTCAGCTCGGTCAGGTCTTTGATGGCAAATGCAAACGCCCGACGGACCCGCAGAATCTCCTTGGCCCGCTGGGAATCCAGGATGCTGCGGCGGGGAATCCGGTAGTCTTTCGAGTCGATGACCATACATCGCGCAATCGCGATGCCGGGTGATACGCCGATTCCCTTCCTGATTTCCATATCCTGTGTTTACCCTTTTTGTACGCTGGCTGCTTTCTCGCCCGGAGGCTCTCCAAACAATCGCTCTTCGACCAGTTCCCGGATGGCCGCCAGTGCATCCCTGGCGTCACGCCCCTTGGCGCGAACACGCAGCTTCGATCCGCAGGTGGCTGCCAGCATGGTCATCTGCATGATGCTTTTGGCGTCGGCGGTCGTCATCTCATTGCTGACCGAGATGTCGGATTTGAAGCTGCCCGCCAGATCGACAAACTGCATCGCAGGCCGCATGTGCAAACCTTCGGCATTCCTGATTTCCACCTCTATCTCATGGACCGCTTCGCTCACCGCCAATTATGCCTTTATCTGGGACCGAACACGCCGGCGTCCGGCCCGGGTTAATCGTTTACTCCATGCCGTCGCCGTCGGCATCCGCAATGATTTCCACAATCTCTTTGGACGTCTGTGCCTGACGCAGAAAACGACGGAAATCATCCTTCTGCAGGTTGCGAAACACCGTCTCCATCGCCTGCAGGTGACGATCCGGATTGTTCGTCGGACTCACCAGCAGAATCACACTGTACACCGGCTGCTTATCCAGCGACGCAAAATCAATCCCCTCCCCCGAACACCCCACCGCAGCAACCGGCTCGCTGATATCCGCACTCTTGACGTGAGGCACCGCCACACCCTTGCCAATCCCCGTACTGGCCTCATTTTCACGCTTGATCACCAGTTTGCTCACCGCATCCACGGAATCTTTCGGAATCTTGCCGGACTTGCCAAGCACACCCACCAGTTCTCGAATCGCCTCATCGCGCTGCTTGGCTTTAAGACGAGCCACAATTGCATCTGAACATACAATATCCGAAAGTTTCATATTATCCTCTCAAACAAAACGACCAGCTCACTGTTCAGGGACCAACCATCTCCCTGCAACCGGAAATATTAAGTGCCGCCTCAAGTCATATCGTGGTTGTTCGTAACACAGAATACCCGCTTACTCAGCTTTGGGCAACTCAACTTGAGGCACAAATTTATTGTCACGCTGTTTTTCTTTGATCTTTTTCAGTTGCCGCTCCAGCTTATGCACCGCCATATCAATGCAGGTATAAGCATCCGGACCGGTATCTTTTGCTATAATATCGCCAAAATGCTCCGCCCGGGCAATGATTTCCACCACAGGCATGCTGCCCTGACTGGCGTCCAGCAGGACCTCAACATGGGATATCTGATTAAAAAATCGAGGCAGCTTTTCCACTTTCTCTTTGGCGTGGGCGCGAATTGCTTCCGTTATTTCAATGTGTTTGCCGCTGATTGTAAATAACATAACTACCTCCTGATCAAAAGAGTTTACCGGTTGCGACCACTACTATATTCATACGTTATATATCCTGAATTTCCATCCGCCTTCTCAGGCGGCATCATCCTTGTTTTTCTAACCCCAACCACTCCATTTCTCTACTGCTTCCGTCAGGTATTCTAAGTTCTCCAGCCTGCCGCGGTTCGACAAGACCGGCACAAAAACAAAAAACCCTGTTACGCCTCGGTCATCCCGGCGTTCCAGGTCTTATCGTATAGCGTTTATCCTGTTCAATCCTGCTCGGATTGAAATGCATTGGGTATTGAAACTGGAAAAAAACATCCCGTCCAGCCAACTCAGCAGACTGACTAATGCCGGCCAATTTGGCCTGGTTGCCCCCCGGCAGATGCCTCATGAAGTATCTCAATGCTTGCATTTGGCGGTCTTTACGACACGTTCAAAATATGGTTATAAAATCGCAATACGCCTCGAACAATCCTGCATCTTCCAAAGTACTTTTGGCCCACAGGAAAGACCATATAATTGTCACTAAGTCTTATCAAAAACGGGTAGTTATACCCTATACACTTTAGTTTATTTCCTGATTGTCGTCAATAGAAAATCGCCCCCCAATCTCACTGGGCAGGTGTTTTCCAGACAAATGAACTCCCAGCCCCGGCAAGGACGCTATGATCCATACCGCCCTTTGGCTCAGAGCCAGAGCCGTCGCCGCTTCCAGCGACGCACCGCCAAACTGGGTAAACAAGACAATCAATCCCCCCTCCATAATCCCGATCCCGGCGATACTGATCGGCACCGACCCAACCACCCACATCACCGGTAAAAAGACAAAATACCCCTCCATTGGAGTCGGAATCCCCATTTCCATCCCCAAAAACCACATCGACAATATCACTATCCCCTGCAGCAGAAACGTCAGCATCAGTGCCCCAGGCCCCAGCAGCGGCTTTTTCACAAATAACATTCCCGCTTCAAACAGATGGACAAAAATGCTCTTGGCATGATGCAAAGCCTTTTCGTATAATACTTTAAATCGCATTCGAATGGCCGGAACAGCCGCTAATCCCACCGCCAGCACAACAACGACCACAAGGATTGCCAAAATAAGATGTCTATGCTCTAATATCAGACCCAGATAGTCTTTTTTATTATCGCTTGCGACAAACAATCCCTCCTGCCCCGCAAGCATTACCCCCGTTAACGCCATTAAAATCGTCCCTAAAAGGGCTAATAATCGGTCCACAAAGACGCTGATGACCGCCGCCATCCGCCGGTCGGTATGCTTGGCCACATACCACGCCCTAACAAGGTCGCCCCCGATGGACCCGGGTAAAAAATTATTGAAATAAAGACCCAGAAAAGTCAGTTTTATGGCCGACCACAACGGAATTTGGATATTCGAACTCCGCNNATAAAGAGCCACCAACGAAATGCAAGAATCACCTGGCTGACCAAAAACGCCGCAACGACACCCCCCAAAACCCACACGGAAATGTTGGAAAAGACCTTCGCTACCTCTTTGAAATCCAGCTTCAGGGCAATCAGACAGCAGGCAATCAGGGCAACTCCACCCCGCAAAATAATACTGATATGGCTGTTTTTTTTGTTTTTATCGTCCTGCGTCACGCAGCTATCCCAAAAAAGTCTTGTTTTTCACGAGCATACCGTGTACAACGTCCCCCTGCAAGAATTTCCAGCGGGAAATTACACTACCTTGTATATCGTCAATGGATGCACGAAAAGATAACCAAGGTTTCAGAAATAGAAGATTGATTTTCATGGAGTAAGAACATGGCAGCCAATAAACAGATTGAAGAAGGTCTGGATTTTACCCCTAAATTCGATGCTAATGGCCTGATCACTGCCATCGCCCAGGACGCCAAAACCAACGAAGTCCTGATGGTGGCCTATATGAACAAGGAGGCCCTCGACCTGACCATCAGCACCGGCAACGCCGTCTATTTCAGCCGGTCCCGCCAGAAACTCTGGCGCAAGGGCGAACAGAGCGGCCACGTCCAGAAAGTTCAGCAGGTTCTGGTGGATTGCGACCAGGATTGTCTGATTCTCAAAGTCCTCGTCGATGAAGGCCAGTGTCACGTCGGCTACCAGTCCTGCTTCTACCGGGCCGTCAAAAAAGGCTCCCTGACAGCGATGGAAACCATCGCCCAGAAAGTCTATGACCCCGAACAGGCCTACGGAAAAAAATAATCTCCGGCCAACGCTGTCCCCTGTCAATCAAAGCCCCGTCCGGCACACCCGCCCGACGGGGCTTTTTACGTCTCCTCCGTAAGGATTTCCCAATTCTGTTTTCTTCACTGATTGAAGATACCTCGAAAATCCCTTGACAAGCATTATTTTGGTACTAAAACTTGTTTAGGCTGCTTTTAAACGGGAAATTGAGGAATAGCTGCGATAGCGGAAGCAGTCGAGCCTGTAACAGAATTTCAAAATACGGAGCGCCAATGAAAATGAACACATTAATCAAGCCGGCGATTTTGATTTCGTTATGTCTTTTAACAACCTCCCCCGTGTTTGCTCAGGCCTCCCAGCAGGACCGAGAACGCATCAACCGATTGACCCAGGAAGACCACAAACTGATGATGGATAAGCTGGGCATTGAATCCATCCGGCGCGGACCCTCCGGAAATCCCCAGGCCCCGGACGCCGCCAATGCGGATGAAGCGAAAGTCCTGCCCTATTTTCTCCCGGATCCCTTGGTATTTAACGACGGAACCCGAGTGACAAAACCTCAGCAGTGGCCGGCAAGGCGGGCGGAAATTAGTGAATTGTTTGACCGTGAAATCTATGGCCGGCTCCCGGAGCAGATTCCGCCGGTAACCTGGAAGGTCGTTGACGTAAACGAAACCACCGACGGGGATTTCCCGGTTAGAATCAAACAGCTTCAGGGGACTGTCGATAATTCCTCTTACCCGGCCCTCAAGGTGGTGATTCAATTAACCGTCGGCACACCCGCAAAGGCCGACAAGCCCGTCCCCCTGATCATGGAATTCGGTTTTAACTTTCCAGGACGCTTCGGTATGCCGCCGCAGGGCAGCAGCAATGCCCTGACCTGGAAACAGCAATTGCTCAAGGAAGGATGGGGCTACGCCATCCTGAATCCCGTCAGTTTTCAGGCCGACAACGGTGCCGGATTACGCGAGGGGATTATTGGCCTGGTCAATAAAGGCCAGCCTCGAAAACCGGATGATTGGGGCTGCCTCCGGGCCTGGGCCTGGGGAGCCAGCCGGGCCATCGATTATTTTGAAACGGATAAGGATGTGGATGCAAAACGCATCGGCATCGAAGNNTTCACGCTACGGCAAAGCCGCTGCCGTTGCCATGGCATATGAACCTCGCATTGCCATCGGATTTATCGGCTCTTCCGGCGCCGGAGGCGTCAAGCTGCTGCACCGTGTATTTGGCGAGCAGGTGGAAAACCTCGCCGGCTCAGGCGAATATCACTGGTTCGCCGGCAGCTTTATCAAATACGCGGGCCCCTTGACCCAGGAAGACCTTCCCGTCGATGGCCATCATTTGGTCGCCCTGTGTGCCCCGCGTCCGGTCTTTATCAGTTCCGGCTCCGCTTCCGTCGAAGGACAGTGGGTAGATGCCAAAGGGATGTTTCTGGGCGGCGCCATGGCCGGCCCTGTGTACGAATTGCTGGGCAAAAAAAGCATGCGAACAATGCTGTTCCCGTCCCAGGAAACGCTGATTGATGGGGACGTCGCCTTCCGCCAGCACGAAGGAGNNCACACCACCGGCCCCAACTGGCCTTATTTCATCGAATTCGCCAAACGATATTTCGCAAGGTAAATGCCAACCAGTACGCTACCTCTATAGTTTATCTGTGTATTCTCCAAATTTAGATCTTAGAATTTCAGTTCATTCATTATGTATCTATATTTACATATTGTAGTATATCTTTATTATGGCAATTCAGCAATGGATACACACATACTTTGTTGAATATTTTATTATTATATTTATTTATTTTATTGACACATATAATATATTTGTTTATCATATTATTATGTATTAGAAAGGAAAAGCACATGGCAGCAAATATTACGATTACAATACCTAATGAACTTCGTGAAAGGCTTCAAAAAGTAAAACAGAAATTTAACGTCTCAAAGGTTTGCCAAGAGGCTATCGAAGTTGAGGTTANNAACCGTCAGGAATTATTAACTAAAGGGTTAGAAAAAAAGGAAAACGTTATCATTCGTTTAAAAACAGAAAAAACGGAATATATTAAACACTATTATGATTTAGGTTATAAAGTTGGGATCGAGATTTGTAATACCATTCGTTATCGAACTTTAATCGAACTTGTAAATCTATCTCTGGATCAAAAAGTAAAATACATCGATACAGAACCTACCAGTAAGATAAGTTTATTATTAATAAATTATATTTGTTCAGAAGGCAGCGGTGAAATTGATTTGAATCTGCAGTTGACGGAAGAAGTTGACCTGCTTTCAAACTTGGCCATGGAATATGTTGAATTACTTCATACAGAGGATGCCATCGAAGAATATCAATCATGTTCTCCAGAATTAGCCCTCTTTGCCAAAGGCTGGTTAAAAGCGGTGCAGGATTTTTATGCTCAGATAAAAGATCTGCTATAAACCTATAAATATTTAGTTGATAATATTATGTGACAATTAATGAAAAGGAGATCCCGATGTATAATTCTCTTTACAAACGATTGTCGGACTATCGAAAACAAGGCGACGCATTCGGAACTATTACAACAATATTTATTGTCATTGAGTTACGCTTAAAAAAGTGGTTGTGCATTCCAAATAATAGTCCAAACAATACATTTAGTGATATGACCAGAATTCTTGTAGCAGATTATAATTGCCCGAATAGACTTATACAAGCTATGAATAAGGTCAGACGTCTAAGAAATCAACTCGCACATGGTGAAATTTCGAAAGCAGACTATAGCGATGCTCAATTTTCTTTGGATGTTTGCCAAGATTTCGATAGATGGCTATGTCTTAGCAGAGGTGCATGAGTGGGAGTTCTTTAGTATATAGTAGAGAGTCAGGTATGGGGGATACAATACGAGTACCCGTGCATGAGAAGAAGGTCATAGATTGAAACAGACAGGACATAAAAAAGAAAGGGATACTGATGAGCGGTAGCGAGAAAACGAATTCTCTGAAGGAGATAATTGTCGAACAAGCTCGGGATTGGCTTGAAGAACGTAAATCATTTTGGTTGTCTCCTGATTCAACCTCTGAAATATGTACATGGCAAACTGAGATATATCAACTAACAGAGGATTATTACGACAAGAGGAAGTTATATGAGATGATTGATGATCTTACTTCGATAATGGCAAAGGTGTTTATTGATTTGGGTCGTATTTCAATAAGTGAATGGCATCGTGCCGAAGATATCATGAATATATTTGTTACACCCAATTGTCCATGTCTTGATGAAGTTCGTGAAACCATAAATGCAAAACTAATAATCCACAGTGGTTTCATGACAGATGGGTCGGCAGAAAGGCTGTTAAATATCTTCAAGTTGTTAAGTATTCTGATACCAATTAAGCCATCTAACTCCATAATGCGCGTTATACATAATATTGTAAAGTCTTATGCAGCAGGGCTTGATGCAGAGTGTATAAGTTTGTGTTTGACAGCAATTGAACTTACTTTAAAAGAAAAAGTCTCAGCAGAGATGCTATCTAAGAATTTGGGACCAAGACAATCAAAATATGATATATCAGATCGTTTAGCTGTTGCGGTTAAGGATGGAATGCTAACAGAAACCACAAGAAAAATGGCAGGTAATGTCAGAGTCAACGCGAATCAGATAAAACATGAGGATGTATCTCTTACACAAAAGGTAGATAACAGGATTGATGAAACTTGCCACGTCATTTACAACCTATATTCAGGAAAAGATTATGGTTTTGGATTGCCAGAGGATATTTTGAAAATATTAAATAAATGNNCGTGTGGCTTTTTACCCGCCTAACGCGGACCGACAATCCCAACAGCCGGAAACTGTCCCAGATTCGTGATAATGGAGTCTTGTATTTTTCTTGTCAGCATGATTGAATTATCGGCATTAGCCTCCAATATTTCAACCTAATTTTTACACGCATTTCTATATCTTTTTTCCCACATAGCACAAATTACGCTAC
>DLFY01000322.1:0-154 GCA_002482415.1 Phycisphaerales bacterium UBA7708 | reverse complement strand
AACACGCAAAGACAACTGAATAAACAAAACAACACTAACATATATACCTACATACTTATATACCTATATTCTGTTAATCCTGTAAATCCCATCAAAAATTATTTTTTGAAAATTTTCCTTGCAAGTCCAATAATCCGTGATATATTATAATAGT
>DLFY01000279.1 GCA_002482415.1 Phycisphaerales bacterium UBA7708 | reverse complement strand
AATACGCTCGAAGGCGCGCTAGCTCAAGCCTCCGTGCTTGAATGTGAATCAGCCTCCGCCCCCGGCAGATTCCTTAATTTTGATTTTTGCACTTTGCTTTTTGATATGATTTTTCCAAACGAACCCAATTTCCCCCGTCGCGCCTGCGTAAAATCACATTACCCCATACGTCCTCGCGGCATAGAACCGGACCGTGTCCGGCCAAACGAACCCAATTTTAACACTACCTATCTGTGTAATCTGTGCAATCGGTGGTTCCCTGTATTACTCAACCCTGAACCAGTCGAAGTCGGCATAACCGCCGTTTCGGGCGGACGGCTCGCTGATGCAGAACAGGCCGACCTTGGCGCCGATCCACTTGCCGGGTTTGGCCTGAAACAGAGTACCAATGTCGTTATATTGCTGGCCGTCGAGGCTGTAGCTGAACTGACAGCCGGCCTTCGGAGCAGTCACCTTAACCCGCAGAAAGACGGTGTCTCCGGGCAGCGGCTGTTCGGCGACGACGGTTTCGATGTTTTCATCGCCGGGTTTGTAGGTATGCAGGACCAGCGAAAAGCTGTTCTTGACTTTGGTTATCGACAAGCTCGCGTATTCTTCGCCCATAATTGTCAGGCCCGCCCGCTTGCCGTCCCACTGGGGTGTGAATTTGACCTGGGTGGTCGCGGTGAAGCTCGGGGCGGGGAATTTCTGCAGGAGCAGATTGCCTGCCTCGGTCAAGGGGGCCCTTTCCGCGGGGAGCTTCTCGGCGAACAGCCGCAGGTGCGTTTTGCCCGGCAGCAGGCAATACCAGGTCAATTTCGGATTGGCCTGCCACTGCCATTGCAGACCCAGCGTATCGGAATCGAACTCGTCACTTTCCTGCGGAGTCGTAATGGGATGGATGCCGCGAATCAGCGGTTTATGTTCGGTCAGCGCCGGCTCACCCTTGCCGTCGCCGTCTTTGTCGATGCCGATGACCGGCCAGTCATCAATCCAGTTGAGCTGCTGGAGATGCACGACCCGGCCGTAGGCGTCGCAATCCTGAAAATGGATAAACCAGTGCTCGCGCAGCGGCGTATCGACCCAGGCGCCCTGATGCGGGCCGTTGACTGGAGTACTGCCCTGGGCAAGGACGATTTTTTCTTCATAGGGTCCGGTGATTTGTTTAGACCGCAGGACCGTCTGCCAGCCGGTGGCAACTCCGCCGGCGGGAGCAAAGATATAGTAATAGCCGTTGCGTTTATAAAACTTGGGGCCTTCGATAGTCGGCTGAGTTTCGTGGCCGTCGAAGACATGCTTGCCCTGACCGATGGCCGCACTGGCATCGGGGGTCATCTGGCGCAGGGTCAGGACGCTGTTGAAACCGCCGGTGCGGCTGCCCGCCCAGCCATGCACGATGTACGCCCTGCCGTCGTCATCCCAGAAGGGACAGGGATCGATGAGTCCCTGGCCGGGTACAACCAGCAGCGGCTCATCCCACGGCCCGGCTGGATTTTTGGCCCGGACGCGATAGATGCCCGTGTCAGGATCGCCCCAGAAGATATAGAAGAGATTGTTATGATAGCGAATAGCCGGGGCCCAGATGCCTTTGCCGTGCTGGGGCCGGTCGAACAAGTCATTGGGGTAGCGCTGGACGGCATGACCAATGAGCGTCCAGTTGACCAGGTCCCGGGAGTGCAGAATAGGCAGGCCGGCNNGGGAATGCAGGTAAAGCTGGAGGCGGTCATGTAGTAATCGTCACCAACGCGAACCGCATCCGGGTCGGAGTAATCGGCATACAGAATGGGATTCTTATACGTGCCGTCCCCATTGTCGGCAACCCAGACCCTGGAGATGGCATTGGCTGATGTGTTTGACAAGATAATTTCTCTGGCCATAGCGCTTGCTCCTGCTGTATGGTTTAACGCGGTCTTGTGTTTATTGCCTGCCGGATCGCCCGAACAACTCAGACAGACCAGCGGAACGCTGCACAAGACAACATAAAGCATTGCATAGCAACGACTTACAAGCATATCAATCTCCTTAAAGCCGTTTTGGCATAGTTCGAACCTGCACCTTATCTATCTATATTAATCCAGCCCCGGGCCGCTTGTCAAACATTCAGCCCGGGCGTATCATTCGGTGCTATGCGAGCCTGTCCGTCATTAACGAATCCGGGAGGCAAACTGATACTGGCCGGAGGGAACTTTATAGACGGCATAACCGCCCTCCTGCCCGACAAACGTCAGGCCCGCAACCTGGGCGACAGGCTTGCCGGACTCGGTAATCGAGGCAGTATCGGCAGTGGGGATATAGACTGTCGCGCTGGTGTTGGCAGGGATGTCAACGGTCCATTGCATGCGATTGCCGTTAACGGTCCACGAACTGCCGACTTTGCCGCGTATGGACTGAACCGAGGCATCCACATACGACAGGCCGTCAATGAGCCGGGGACGCAGGATGAAATGGCCGAATGCCACGGACTCTGCGGAGCCGGCGTCGATGTTGATTCCAGCCAGGTTCTTATAGAACCAGGCGCCGATATCGCCAAACATAATATGATTGCGGGAACACGTGCCATCCCACTGCTCCCAGAGGGTGGTCGCCCCCTGCTCAATCCAGTAGCCATAGCTGGGCCGGGTGGTCTGCATCAGCATCTGCCATGCGGTCTGATGTTGTCCGTTATCGGAAAGCACATTGTAAATCGCCTTGGCACCCAGAATCCCGGTGTCAATATGAAAGGCCTGCGACTCGATGTTTTTGACCAGGTTTGCAACCACCATCGGTCGTTCGCTCTGGGGTACCAGGTCGTAAAACAGCGGAAAGCACAAGGCCGTCTGGCTGCCCGGCTCATAGATGCCATTGCCTTTATAGAAAGTCTTGTTAAAAGCATCCTTAATCTGGTTGGCAAGGGTAGTGTATTTTTCTGCATCTGCGGTCTGGCCGAGGATTTGAGCGGCTTTGGCCGTGATCAAGGCATCGACATAGTAATAGGCAGTCGAGGTCAGGGCTTCGGGGGTTGTGGTCTTGACGGGTGCCCAATCGCCCAGCCCGATTTTGACGATATGGCCTTCGGCCCGGCGGCTCAGGTAATCCACATAGCGTTTGAAACGGTCATAGTGGGTTTCCAGTATCCGCACATCGCCATAGTACTGATACATCGTCCAGGGAATGATCAGATAGGCACTGTCCCAGGCGGGACCATTGCCCCAGGCGTAACCCCAGCCGCCAGTGGGAATGATGCCGGGGAGTTCGCCGGTGTCTTTCTGCTCATCCTTACAATCCATCATCCACTTGGTGTATGCGGCTCCGTTGAACCAGTTAAACATCGCCTGGTCCACGGCGATTTGGGCATCGCCAGTCCAGCCATTCTTTTCGCGGTGCGGGCAATCGGTCGGGATGCCGACATAGTTGCCCCGATATGCCCACAGGGTACCGTGGTGGATTTTGTTAATCAGGTCATTGGAACATTTGAACTGGCCAGCCTGCTCAAACGCGGTATGGACGACCCGGCCTGAAATCGTGTCGAGTGTCGGAATGCCGGGGAAGCCGGTGAGTTCGACATACTGATACCCATAATAGGTAAACCGCGGCTCCCATGTTTCGGTTCCCTTGCCACTGAGAACATACGTATCCGTATGAAACACATCTTCATAGACATGTTCCTTGATTTCCTTCTGGTCGAGGGTGCCATCTTCGTGGAGTCGTTCGCCATAGCGCATCTGGACTTTGGTGCCGGCGGGGCCGGAGACCTTGAGTTGTGCCCAGCCGGAGATGTTCTGGCCGAGGTCGAAGATATACACGCCGGCTTTGGGTGAGTTCATACGAACCGGTCGAATAGTCTGGACGACTTTGACGGCTGGCATCATCTGTGCTCGGAGAATGCCTTTGGGGGCGGAGACGATTTGGGGCTTATCCCAGCCTGAATCATCAAAACCAGCGGTACACCATCCGGGCATTTCACGGCGGGCATCATACGTCTCGCCCTGACGGATACCATCAAGAATCACCGGGCCGGTCGTCGCTTTCCAAGATGCGTCGCTGACAACCAACTCAGAAGTGCCATCCGTGTATTCGATGTGAAGCTGGAGCAGCATCCTGGGCTGGTCGCGCCAGGGGGCCTCGTTAAATTTCCATGCAGCACTGGTGAAGACATTGTAAAAGCCGTTGCCGAGCATTACGCCCACGGCATTGCCGCCCTTCTGAAGCATCCGGGTCACATCGTGGGTCACATAGAGACAGGCCCTGTCGTAGCGGGTAAAAGCCGGGTCGAGTACATGGTCGCCGACTTTGGTGCCGTTGAGATAAGCTTCATGGAAACCGAGGCCGCAAACATGCAGCGTGGCGTTTTTGATCGATTTGCTGATTGCAAAAGTCTTGCGGAACATCGGCGAGGGAGACTGCTGCTTCCATTTACCCTTGAGACTTAGCTCGTCGGGGGTGCTGTAGGCCCTTGAATATCCGAGCCACTGGCCTTTCCATTCATCCTGTGACAGGATTCCCATGGTCCAGGATGCAGGCTCGCTCCATGCGGACGGGCGGCCATCTTTGTCCCAGAGTCTGACTTTCCAATAGCACTGCTGATAGGAAGCCAGCGGTTTGCCCTGATAGGCGATATGCAGCGTCTGTGCGGAGTCCACCTTGCCGGTGTCCCACAAATCGCCCTCGTTGTTCTTTAGATTTTCCGGGCCTGAGGCGGCGATAATCTGATACGCGGTCTGGTTTTGGCTGCGCCGGGCGGATTCCATGCGCCAGCTCAACCGCGGCGAAAGGGTATCGAGGCCGAGCGGGTTGGGCATATATTCGCACAGCAGCCCCACTGCCTGAACCTGCTTATTTGTCCCGGATTGTTCCATGCCCTGCCCCGCCTGACATCCTGAAATTCCAAACAGCATCCCAAGCACTCCGATAATCGCAATTCCTTTGGCCGTCATTCTACGTCTCCCTTAATATGTTTGTTGACCATCATACGCCGCAGGCCGGCAGTATAATCGATAAACAAAAGAGGATATAGGAAAAACTTGATTTTTTCAGGACATCGGCAACACTGACAGAAAGTCATCATCTCGATTCATCGGGACGTGACGGATGAATGAGCAATACGGCTGCTGGGAATGTGTCCATGCCGGAGGACATGGCACTGGAGGTTATTTACGGTCGCCTGTCACCTTGCCAAGCCAAGGACATGCGGTGCTGAACTGCACGTTTTCGCCTTCGGTTCCGTAGTAACCGCCCCAGCCAATGCGGATACAAGCCACTCGTTTGGGGTCCAGAACGCCGTCGTCATCTTTTGACCAGCCCGCAAGCTGAAAACGGTTCAGTGCGACGAAGTTGCGTTCCCGGCCCGAGGCTGACAGAGAGCGGCCGGTTTCGGCGATGAAATCGCCGCCGCCTTCTTCGTGCAGGATGACCAGAATCCGGCTCGGTGTGGATTGGTCTTCGGGAATCCAGGTTTCGATGGCCAGACAATCCGCATTGCTGAAGTCCAATAGAGGTGCATAGCGGAACTCGAGAAACAGATGCGTATCCACCTGCCCCTTGGTCAGAACCGCGGAAGCCTGCCATACTGTTGAGTCGGGGGTGGAATGTTCCGCATCCTGCTTGAGCTGTGCACGAACAAATTCGCCATGTCCCATGGTCGGCTTGACTTGCGGTAAATCCTGCCAGGTGAGATTCGGCAGCATGTCGGCGGTTATTGTCCGTCTTCGGGGCGGTTTTGCAGAGGTGAAACGGAACAAGGCCGCGTCATAGGCTTCCAGACTGAATTTGGCTGTACTTGCGGCCAAAGCCTCTTCCATACGTCCGGTGGCGGGATTCCAGCGCTGACCAGTTCCAGTTGCCGCGAAGTCCACCTGCCCCGTCCACGGTTTGGCACTATCGTTAATTATAAAATAGACATCGTGGTCTTCAAGTCGGCGGTGCGTAACACGCAGCGGCGAGCCTGCCTTATCTACTTTTACATCCGGTTCCAGAAGTCTGTCGAGTATCCGGGCAGTCAGGCTTTCGAGGCCAAAGGGAAGAAAAACACCAACGCCTTTAGCGGCGTTGATGCTGCAGTGGGGTTCATGAACTGGGGAGGAATTGTCCTTGATTGGGCCGAATATTTCCTGAGCCAGCCTCTGCACGCGATCGCAGGGAAATTCGCTTTCGCTGTTTTGCGGTAGAGCGCCAAGCGCGATCACCGCGCCGCCCTGTCGGACAAATGCGGCAAGATTTTCCCAGGCTGCCAGCGGCAAGGTGTCCACGCCAGGCAGGACAACCACCTGCCATTTGAATCGGCCCGAGACCAGGGCTGACGAATCCACGGTCGCTTTGGCCAGTTCCCCACTGTCAATGAATGTGAAATCACGCTGAGAGGAAAACAGGCTTTCGATTGCGGTACGGTACACCCCTTCTATCCGGGAGGCGGCGGCGGCCTCTGTCGTCCAGTTGCGGGAAGGGATAAAGCTGGCCCAGAGGCTTTCGGCGGGATAAAGCACGGCGATATCGGTCACCTGATGCCCGCCGCGCAGGGCTGTACAGCAGCGGCCCACCCACTCGTTAATACGACGCAATTGTTCGTCGGACAGGTCCGAAAAACTATAGTAACTGGTAATGCAGTTAATACCCGCCACAATCTGCCGATTGCAGGTTCCGCGAATTTCGGCTTCTGTGACTACCCGTCTGGGCCGCTGGTCTCCGGCGGGACGGTAGTGCTGGCTGTGGTCTGAGGTTTCGCTCATCACCAGCGGCCGGCCTTCGAGTTCGGCAGCGCTGCTCAGCAGTCGTGCAATATACCACGGTACTTCCGAGGGAATGCTGGTCAGACAGTCAATACTCGGGGCGTCGAGACGACGGATGCAGCGGAAAAAATCACCATACAGGGGAACATGCCCGACGATGCCTTCTTCGGCCAGCAGATGACCGCCGGAGGGAATGTTGTACTGGCGGCAGCGGTTTTGAATCTGGCCGAAATAATTTTCCGAAACCAGTTGGCCCACCGTCAGCCAGAAATCATATCGGATTTTCCGGCCGGCAGGACCGGCATCAACTGCAAGGGCCGGGAGGGTTTCAGTGTCGAGAGCATAACCGCGGCGTTTCTGGAATTCAGTCGGCAGATTGGACGCCCAGGGCAAGGGGCGATACGGCATCGGCTTGAGGAAAAGACTCATCAAGGACGGCTCATCCGTGAACGTCGCCATGAAATAATGACTCAGATCGTTCCCGAGGTGTTTTGCATAACCACCATAAGTCACATCGACAAAACGCGCCGTCGGCTCTGGCTGGAGGAGATTGGGATAAGGAATTTTAGCATGAAGATTTCCGTCGGCATGGGTGCCTTCATAAAGTCGATCCTCGGTGATTGCCATCACATGCCAGCGGCCGGGCGGCGCCTGCCAGGTCAGTTTGCCGTCGGCAGCCTGCGACGCAAGGTCGGTTTTCTTTGTCATATCAATGCGGCCGTCGGTTATTGGATATGCACCGGCCAGAATCAGTTTGCCTGGAGGAAGCGTCAGAGATACAGGACCGCCCTGCGACTCGGTATCGGCAATGAGCAGGCCGCGGGCTTCCCATTCCGGATGGTCTCGCAGGGTAATCCCCCCTGCATTGCCGGATGGATAGCCGCGCTCATCATAGAGCCACATGGCGAAACCCGCCTTTTTGGCCTCATTGACCGCACGGACAAACGCGGCCCATTTATCTTCACTTTCAAGGTATTGATCGAAGGAGACGTTGCAGACCACGCCTCCAAAGCCCTGTGTCCTGAACCTGTCGATGTACCGGTCCTGGGCGTCCGGCTGATCGGGCCAGTTGTGAATGATTTTCAGGATGCGGGCATCGGACGGGGGCTGGGCAAACCGCTGTTCCCATCCGGCAAAAGCTGCATTTGTGAGAACAACAAAAGCACAAGCTCCATAAATCACAGACGCAAAGAGTGTCTGATTGATCCGTCTTGTGCATGACGCAATAAAAACCGGTCGTCTTTGTGTGAGTTTGTGGTCTATCATGGCGGACAGGATACCACAGATTTTCAAGATCAGCAATATTCTATACTATCAACACCGAATTTTTCAGCCGCTTCCGGTCATTCCCCTTCGCCTCCACGGGGACTCAGGGATCGCTTACTGTCTGCATTTGACCGTTTGCTCACTGCTGAACATGGAAGTCGGGTCTGGTCGCTCTGCGAGGATTTTGGCCAGGATGGCGATCGTTCGGTTCAGGCGGCCTTTGAAGAGTTCCCTGTCGCCGGCGGTGATGCGAACGTCTTTGTCGAGATCCAGCATGGCGTCGTTAAACCGCATGGTCAGCGTGTCAAGCTCCTGTGTCTGCAGGCTGACTTCCTGACCATTCAGGCTGACGCGGACGATGGCACCGGGCTGAAGTTTATCGACAGCCAGCCAATAAAAACGTGTATGTTTGTCCTGCCGCCAGATAATCTTTTTGGGCAGCGGATTCCGTGTGAACTGAGCCATCCACGGCAGGGCTTCGGCGGCCCCGTTATCGATCCAGTGTCCCTTGCCCTTGTGAATCTCGGTCCAGTGGACATAGCCATCGGGTTCGTTTTTCTGCAGTTCGTCGAGCTTTTGCCCCCACTCCGCTGCCACCGTATTGCGATTGTATGGGGTGTCATTCTGGCCCACATGGATTGTGAAGGGTGTATTGTAAAGATTGACCGCGGAGGCATCGCCGGGATGGCCGGCCATCATCGATGCCGCGGCCCAGCGGTCCGCCATCCGGGGGGCCAGCCGGTACACCCCATCGCCGCCGGCTGAATACCCCAGCAGGTACACACGATTGGGATTGACATCCTCAAAAACAATCAGATTTTCGATCAGCCGGTCAAACATTCCATCAATGTGCCCCTGATGCCACATGTCCCAGGCATCATTGGGTGCACGCGGGGCCAGATAAACGCCTTCGGAGACCTTATACAGCCTTTTCTGGTTATTCCACTGGCTGTCATTGATCTGTTTGGGGGCACCTCCCCCGCCGTGCAGCGAGATATAGAGGCTTCGCCCATCCCCGGGTTTATCGCCCGCAACAGAATAGAAGAACGGCATGGTCAATCCATCCATCGTCAACTGCCGGGATTCCATCTGGGCGGCGCGCGTTTCTTTTATATAGCGGGCATGGTCGGCCCAAAGCAAGTCCTGAGCCTGCCGGGCATCTTTTTTAGTCAAGGGGACCTGTGCAAACAACTGTTCCGGCAGCGGGGCACGGTCCGGACGGGGCGTCAGAAGATAGGTTTTGAGCTGATCTACTGCATGCAGCGAGGCTTCCACATCAAAATGCAATTCCTGCTGAGTACCATTGGGCTGTTCGTGAGCGCTTTTCTGAGGCTCGACGTAGCGGTCGGTCACGTTGACCGCATAGACATAATCCACATCCCGATCCCAGACCATCGGGAACTTCAGATCGGTATGCTGATAGCTGACCGCATAAATGGCATGCTGTTTTTGGTCACGTTGAGCCGTTGCGGCTTTGCCTGAGAACCATGCCTGGTCCAGGGCTTCCGACGGTTCACCGGCTCCGGTGTAATGCCATTGGCCGTCCCAGATTTCCACCCACGTATGATTGCCGCTCTTATCAACCCATAATGGAGTTCCAGCCAGCCGGGCGGGCACCCCCACCGCGCGGCATGCATCGACTAACAACACCGACAATCCTGTACAGGAGGCAACGCCTGCTTCAATCGTCTCATAGGGGCTCTGGTCGGCTTTGGGCCGCTGGCGGGAGAATTGAACATTCAGCAATTTGAAGATTTCCCGGTTGAGGAGGATTGCCGCCTGGGAGGGAGTCCGGGCCTGGGATACCAGCGGCTTGAATCGCTGATAAAAATCCGCACGCCACGCATCGCGACGCTCATTGATACTGGCGTAGGGCAGGATGTCATTGAGAAAGATGTCCTGGGGGATACGCTCTTTCCACGGGGCTTGATCCCAGGCGTGATAAGCACTTTGCACATGACTGAGCAGAAAATCCGCCGACAGGCTCTGCAGGTCATGTTCAGGCATATAGGCAATCAGAAACTGCATGCCCTGGCGCTGATCGGCGGGAATTTCGTCGAGGGCTTTGCGGAGCTGGGCGACATTATTGCCGGCTCGTGCAAGCGCCGGTTCAAGTTTGGCGGACCACTCCTCATCAGCCGGTGTCGGGCTGACAAAAATCATCGACATCAGCATGTATGCAGCGTATTGAAATTTCATGACTTTCTCCAGCAATTCCAGATATTAAACCGTTTCAACGGTGAGTTTGAGTCTAACCGACCGGGGCCATCTTTGCAAGTGTTTGAGGTTACATGGCGTTTACCTGGGCTGGAGATGAAAGAAAATGCCCTAAACGATGCATGAGCCTAATCAGCAGCCAATACGATACAGGGAGCACAGCGGCGCCGAAACAGGACATTACACGTCAGATCAATACAGAAATTGCGATGGTGCCAGGGCTTTGCTGGATATGCGGACTTCATCAATCAATCCATACGCCCTGTCCGTATGGCCGCCATTGTGCAATCCCCGGCCAACCGACCAGTTGCCGGCCCGCCAATCGCTGCCGGAGCCCAAACCGGCGGTCAGGGCGGTATTGGTACTGCCGCTTGCTGTCATATCGGTCTGTGCCACCAGTTCATAGCCTCTGCCTGCATCTGCATCGGCCAGATACAGCGACAGCAAACGCCCATCGCTGACGGCCACGGCATGATACCAACGCCCCTGCTGTGCATTGGGAAAAGTGAATCCCTGAATCAGCCCGTCTGCGGACTGGGCACTATGCCATTTGCCTGCCACATCCGCAAATCCAACAGCCATTGCATTGGACGGCGTAATTTGCAGGTACAACGCTGCCAGCGCGGGTGTTTGGGTGATTGCTCCATACGAATCCCGGCCCACAAGGGTGCGGAATCCGCCGGATTCGGGCTTGAAGGAGACTTCGATGGTAAATGCGGACGGCGTCATGGTCCGCATGGCCTCTGAGCCGGTAAACATGGCCGGATACGTACCTGTATTCTGGACGCTGAATCGGTTATCGGCACCGGACTTAAGAACAGAGCTTGATACATCCGTGCGGTAGCCATACCCTGCCCATCCCTCGGCAAAGACAGATAAATGATTTCCGCTGCCCGAGCTGTCCAATGCTCCGGGATAAAAAACTCCACTGGCGGCAGTGCCATGCAGAACCGGGGCATAGACAGGGCCTTCTTCAAATCGCCAATAAGCAACCGTTCCCGCATGAGCGATGTCGGCTATCTCCTTATCGGTCAGGGCACGGTCATAGAGCCGGACTTCATCCATCATGCCTTTAAAACAAGTACTGACCGTACCACTGTTATTGATCGCAGCCAGATGGACATCCTGCGAACCATCGGTGTTTATGGACTGCAAGGAACTGGCATACGTATTCGTTTGCAATTGCCCATCCACATACAGCTTAATCTCATTGACCGAGGGCGAGCCATCATCCGACAGCACCGCCGCCACATGGTGCCAGCGGTCATCGTTGACTATGCCTGAGCCCTGGATATAACCGCCCCAGACTCCCAGCGCCACCTGACCTGTGGATTGGATGCGGAACATCCATTTCGCCCCGGCAGCCGGACTTCCCCACGAGACAATACTCTGCTCTGTACCGCTGCTGCCGGTTTTGACCCAGGCCATGCAGGTGCGGGATTGTGTACCGGTTACGCCTTTGAATCCGGAGACAACGGCATAGTCATCCACGCCATCCAAAGCCAGGCAATGGCTGGTCTTGCCGGGAATGGTTTCCAACGGACGCCAGAGGGGATTGGTATTCTGCAAGGTCGCGGGGTATTGTCCCAATTGTTCTGCGGCTGTGGTACCCGTCGCTTCGTCCATCGTCCATGCCGCAACTAAACCAGGTTCTGCGACATACTTCCAGTCCGCCGCAAAGTAAGACCAGTCCGTCATATCGACCTGCTGGTTTTGATCCAGATCGGCAGGATTAAACATAGGTCCGGTGTAGAGCCATTGCTCAGCAAAGCGGGTCAAATCAGGAAGTCCTTTCATCCCGGAACAGGTATCCTTCACCCCAATCGATACTACTGCTTCATCGGCCCGTCCGGCCGCATCCGCAATGCGCACAGAACAATACGTCTGTCCGGCGGCACCTTCGGGGGGTATTCCGGTGATCTGACCTGCGGAGGATATATCAATCCAGTCCGGCCCGGCAAGTTTCTGGAAACTCGACGCTCCCGCCGTCACCATATCCCCTGTCAGGGACTGATTATATGCCGCTCCTTCAACGGCATCGGGTTTGGATATCATATATTGTGCAAATTTGGGCGTCAGTTGTCCGGTGGTACCGCCCGTCGTGAATGGCCAGATTTGTCCTTTTAATGCTGTTCCATTCGGCAATAGCGGGTCCACACGCCAATAATAGAGGGTGCTGGGCAGCAGCATCGGCGTCGCGAACTGCTGTTCATGTCGAACGCCGAAATATTCCGCGTCGGATGGCGCGGCATTCGTTACCGCGGCAAGCGAGGTCCCGAGATAGATTTGCCAGGCCTGTTCACCCGATACCCCGCCCTGCCAGGTCATTGACAACTGGGTTGGTACTCCCACGGCATTGGCCGCAGGTGACGGCGTGCTCGGCAGGCCGGCATAGAGCGTCTGTATTTGGGCACTGGTCAGGGCATAACTATAGATGCGGAACTCATCGATGCGGCCATTAAACAGCGGGTCGGCGCTATATTGGCTGTCGCCGATATAGTTTATATTCGGTGCAAAATCGATTGGATTGATGGTGACGCTGGTATTGGTGGCCGCTGCGGTGCCGTTGACATATAATGTTGCCGTATCACCGCCCAGGGTCACGGCCAGATGCACCCATTGGCCGGCTGCCAATTGGGGAGCGTCCACCATCTGTTCACCGCCGCCGTTTTTGATACTGAAACGCAGGGTGTTATTGCCGGACCGCGGAGTCAAAAGCAGATACTGGCTGGTATGATTACCGAAATCAAAGATACGCTGCCAGGCGTCACCGCCATCCCAGTTGACCCAGGCCGCAATGGTGATATCCTGCGCATCCGCCACGCCGGCGGGCAGGAATACGATATCATCCGTTCCATCGAGGTCTATCGCACGCCCGATTCTGCCTGCGCTGTAGGCCGGTGAGCCGGCCATGGTGCCATGATTGATTCCCATCCTGTCGAGGGTGTTATCGGAAAATGTCCAATGCCCCATCGCCCTGGGAATGACCAGGCTGGCCGGACGCGACGAAAGTTCTCCTGAAATTCGGCAATAATAACGGCCCGCATCATTCGTCTGAACATTGGTAATCCGCAAGGTATTGGTTGTCGCGCCCGAGATATTGCCGCCGTTGGTCAGGGGGTTTGGATTGCCCTGCTTATACCAGGCATAACTCTGAGTATTGGCGGCTTCCACACTGAATACGGCTGCGGCGCCGACTTGCAGTACCTGGGGTGACGGCTCGCGGACAAAGGATAAAAATCCCATGTCGGCAGCCATCGCCGCAACTAATCGTACATGACGAAATCGATTGACAAAGCCATCTTCGCTGTCATAATTCAAACCATAGGGCCAGAAATGGACGCCATCCCCATAAAGCAAAGCTCCCGCCCCGTCAAATTCTTTAATTTTATTCAAAGCGTACGTGCCATCCCAGGTTCCCCCCGTCATCAGATTTCCCCATCTCCAGTATGTTCCGCAACCCAGGGTATGAGCCATTTCATGCAGTGCAACACGAGCGTTTCGTGAGCCGCCAAAGGTGATGACGCCATCAAAATTGGCCTGTGCGGTGGGAACTCCGGCATTATAATAGATATTCAAATGTTTATTAAAAGATCCGTATTGATTGTAAAGATCCACGGCTTCGGCAACCGAGGATTCAATCTGATTCCGGATGCCCTGCTCAACACCATCCAGATGAAGCGTGTAAGTGATATCGGCCCAGACGGAGGCTGTTCCAAGAAGAACAAAAACGAATAACATCTTTAAACTCGAAGCTCTGAATCCATCTTCTTTTCGGTTCGTTCGCATAAAACCTCTTACGTTGATTCTGTTTTGTGTGCTTACCGGGGTTCTTTATATTGATGAACCAGTTTTACCACAATTCCCCATTTCCCTATATCATACCTCAATAACAACCCAATGTCAATCCCGTCTTTTCACATCCTGTATTAAATTCAAGAGAAAAACGGGCATTTATATCTCCGTGTCGGGGATTTCAATCGGGCTGAAAATAAGATAAAGAATCAGGGGCAAAATGACAACAATCACTCCTGCAAACATTGCAATTCCGGATGAATGAAGTTCAATTTTATTATTGCCTTTGAATTCTACCGGCCCCAACAGCGGTCCGACTGCCTAAAAAACAGATGGTCGATGCGTCCCGGAGACTTCTACGAGCTTTCGGGCTTGAGCCGCTTCTTTCAGATATCCGTCCTGATTTTGGGCCGTCGTGATAAATGCAAGCATATTCTCAAGCGATGTATCCCCTTCCACCGAATGCGACGGCGAAAAAACAAGTCCGCCGTTCATCCCTGCCTCCAACAATTGACGCGACTGGGACTGAACCTCTTCCGCGGTGCCGAACGGCAGGGTTTTCTGCATGGAAAGTCCCCCGTGAAAGGCCAGCTTGCCGCGGTATTGCTTCAGCAGTGAAAACACATCCATCACTTCCGGCTGGAATGGATTAAAGCAGTTCAGCCCGGCATCGATCAGNNTCAAACAATTCGTCCACATCCCCGCAACTGTGAATAAACACGTATTTCCCGGCATCCCTGACCGCCTGATACATGCGTCGAAGCTGGGGAAGTATGAATTCCCTCCAGAACACCGGCCCCATCATCAGGCCGTGCTGCTGCCCCCAGTCATCCCCAAAATACACGGCATCAATATCATATTTAACCGCCTTGTTGACCTGGGCAATATTATAATCCGCAATCGCCGTCATCAATTGATGCACAAAATCAGGATGATCAATAAAGTCCATCATCAGGGCTTCCATCCCGCGAAGCGACCATGCCCGTTCAAACAGGGAAAAGCCAATTTCGAACAATCGGAAACAGTCCGGAGACCGGGCTATCGTGCTTTCGATAGTACTAAAAAAACGGGCATCCAGCGGGTTGGGAAATCGATACCCTTTCAGAACAGGCTCGTGCAATACCGGATCTTTTACAATGCCGATATCTTTATCAATCGTCCGGTCCCAGACCACTCCGAAAACATCCTGAAACAAATCCTTTTGAATTTCTTCAAAAAAACCAATATCGCTGCCCAGTCGAACGATATGATTATCAACGGTATGATCCAGGTCCTGAGTGTGATAATAATGTGCTAAAATTTCCCGGGCTTCCTGTGTAAATTTAAAAGACCAGGGGACATAAGGCGGCCGCTTGCCCTCCAGAACCAGTTTTATGACTTCTCTTTTTGTAAGCATCGTTTAATCTTAATTTTAAGGTATAGCCTTCAGCATGAACCGCATCCAAATACACATTATAGAGATTTACCGCAAAATCAAAATGGATATATGTGCATTTATGATGGATATTTCTGCATTTATACGCTATAATCTGAGGAATGAAGTACCCGATAAAATATATTTTTCGCAATGAAGTTCAGGAAATTCTGGATATCTTTACCGACCTGTTTGACATCCGCATCGCCTTCTTTTCGACCGATGGAACGGAACTTAAAGTGGGGAAAAAAAAGGGCTTATGCCGGTACTGCACCCTCCTGCGTACCGGCCTGGGCCGGGAACAGACCTGCCTGGACCTGGATCAGAAGATGAGACGCAGAGCCGTCGAGAAGAAAACGATGATCCAGTACCAGTGTCACGGCGGGATGACGGAGGCGATTACTCCGATTTATATCGATGAAGACCTCAGCGGTTTTCTGATGGTCGGACAATTTCGCACCGAAGAAAAAGGACTCAGCAGCACAATTCAAACGCAGTGGCAAAAAAAATACGGCACCTCGGACATTGAAGAGGCCTTCAGGGAAACGCCCTGCTTCTCAGAAGAAAAAGCGAAGCATATCTTAAAATTGTTTTCCGTCCTGGTCGATCACATTCTGTACCGCCACATGGTGGAAATGTATGGGAATAAATCAATCACCCCGCTGATTACCTATTTGCAATCCCGTATCGAGGAAAAACTGGACCTTACCGAAGCTTCCAGATTATTGCTGCAGAGCAAGTCGAGCCTGTCGCATAAATTTAAAAAAATGACAGGCAAAGGCTTCAAGCGGTTTCAAATTGACTTTAAAATGGACAAAGCCGACCAGTTCCTGCGGAAAAACCCCGAAATGACCGTCAAAGAAGTCGCTCATCGCCTTGGATACAGCGACCCATACTACTTCTCAAGGCTTTACAAGAAATATCGCGGCTGTTCACCAACGGCTGTCAGGAAAAGAACCTGATATAGCCAACGGCTATGATGATTCCGCGGCGGCGGCGGGCTGTGTATAGGCCGCGCGCAGTCACAGGATCCAGCCGGCCTTATATCACCGTAGTATCATGCCGGCGGCTGTCCGTTAGGGTTCCATCGGGGCCGGCTTGATAATCTGGTAATTGCCGCTGAGATGCATCAGGCTGAACAGGTATAGAAGTCCATCGTAATACGGATCAAAATAGCCGTCCTTGTAAGGTTCCAGCTTCGCATTCCAGATGGCATCGACAAATTTCCAGCTTTTGGCCTGCGTGCCCATGATGGAGGCTGCGGCCGTTGTGCTGACCCATCCCAGGGAATGGCGCAGCGTGCGATACCCGCCGGCGCCCATGATATTTTCACGGGCGGTTCCATCCACATTGAACTGATCCTCAAACGTGTCCATGCCCCGGGCGAACAGGAAGTTCTGAATGCGTCTGCAATACTCCTGCTGCCAGGCTTTGTCTTTGGCATACCAGGAATAGTCCATGGCAATATTCATGGGGACTCGCCAGGAATCGAAACCGAACGCACTCATTCTCCCCGGAAGAGGCGTGCCGTCAAAGTTCGCATAGTCCGGGGTCAGACCTGTTTGAGGGTGACAGGCTTTATGCAGGAACTGCCTGGAAATTTCGGCACACTCGCGATAGAACGCTTCATGGCCGTCTTTGGCGTACTCGGCCCAGATTTCAAAAAAGGCCGGTACATGGTAAGACGGATCTGTCCAATTGTACCCTCGGCCTTCCGGAACAAAGGTAATCATTTTGTGTTCGGTGTTGATGATGTTTCGGATGCCGCCGGTGCCATCCTTGCTCCACATGGCATCCAGGATGCGCCGGGCCTGGGCATAATAGTCAATGCCTGTATCATTGCCCCAGCGATTTGAGGCAAACAACAACGCGGTAACGAAGTATAATTCACCGTCCGACGCGGATCCCGGTGAATTTTGTCGTCCTGTTTTGGGATCCACCGACCAGGCAAAATAGGCTTCCCGCGGGCCTTCCTGATGCTGCATATATTTAACAGTCCATCGCCATAATCGGTCGAAGACTTCCTTTTTGTTCAATTGCACCGCCACCATCATACCGTAGGAAAGGCCCTCGGTGCGTGCGTCGCGGTTTTTGATGTCAGACACATAAGCCATATCGTCACCCACTTCGAAGTAGACCCGGTTGGGGCCTTCAAAGAGATCGTGATATGCCTTCGCCAGTTTGGCATCAATGTCCTGCTGTTTATACCCGGCCTCCAGGAATACATTGCGATATTTTCCGGTTTCCCATGCGCCTTTATCCCAGGGTTTCATCGTTCCGCGGGGATCACTGACATCCTGAATACGGTTTGGGTCGGAAGCTCCCGTCGCGGCATAGCATAACGTCACAAACATCAAGAGATACATTGCTTTGTTCATCTATCTGATCCTTTCTGAATCGGTATTAACGCACTCATTATGCCCGTTTCATTCCCCGAAGGCTGAACACGGGAGCTATTTTGCCTGAGACGGCACTTTCAGGACCGCATCAAACGCCGGCTTGGATTGTCTGTTTCTATCGAACAATAAAGGATAATTGGTCCTTCCCGGGACCGGATAATCATTCTTCCACGACATGTCATCATGGACACCCCACAGCGTGACGCGATCGATTTTATCCCGTTTCCGGTAAAATATCCCAAATAATTCGGCATACCGGTCGGCGAGCTGCCGCAGCACAGCATCAGGAAGCCCGCGGGCATAGGGGTCCAGGTAGGTCTTGAACTCTTCGAGCTGAAATTGCGGGTCGGCCATAACCTGGCCGATGACCTGCCCTTCCCGGGTCAACGGTAAGACATCCACATCCAGTTCGGTAATCATGACCTTGACTCCCAGGGCCGCATACGCATCAATCGCCGCTTCAATGTACTCGGTTTTGGGATAGTTAAGTCCCCAGTGGCCCTGGATGCCGATGCCGTCGATCCGAATTCCTTCGGCCTGCAGCATCTTGACCATGCGCACGATACCATCTCTTTTCGCCGGTCGCCATGCATTAAAATCATTATAATAGAGTTCCGCATCAGGTGCGTATTCGGCGGCAAACCGGAATGCCAGTTTTACCATCTCATCACCATTACCGATGGTCTTGATCCACGCGGTGGAACGATAGGAGCCGTCGTTGTCAATAACCTCATTGACCACATCCCATGCGTCAACCCGTCCCGCATAGCGCCCTGCCACAGCCTGGATATGACTGCGCATACGCTCAATCTGGGCCTGCCGGGTATTGGGATTGCCGCCGGCGTCCTGAAAAAACCACTGGGGCGTCTGATTATGCCAGATCAGGGTATGACCGATCAGGAACATCCCGTGTTTTTCGGCAAATTCCACGATCTGATCGGCAGGACCAAAATGATAGACACCCGGCTTTGGATTGACCGTCTCGGCTTTCATCTCATTTTCGGCCGTAATGGAATTGAACTGATCCATCACGATTTGCCGGGAGACTTTATCGCTGCCGGAGACTATGGCCGTATTCACCGCACAGCCCACACGAAACGCATCTTTATAGGCCTCTTTCAAGGAAGCCTCCGTGCCGGCCGAGGCCGTCAGCGTCCCTGTCCCCAAAAGGCAAGTCATACCGAATAATAGCATTTTTTTCATAACTCAAATCCTGTTTACGAAAGCTGTTGATTCTATTGAAACCACAATCAATCCTTTGTTTCAGCGTAACGCCCGAAATACGCTAAAATCTGTTCACACCATTTTTCGGCATCCGCAGCCTGAATTGCCAGGCGATCGGCAACGTCCTGATGCCGACGCGAATCGATCTTTCCATCCAGCGATTGCCATGTCTTCTGCAATGCAGCAGCCTGTGCGGCCCCCTGCCGATACCTGGCGCATAGTTCCTCCCACAACGTCCTGCCTGACTTCATGCGGTAGTCCCATGGGCAGCGGTGAAACCAGAGAAGAAATTTTTCCGGACATGTCGAAATGTCGTTAAACACGTCGCAGACCGGCGGAAAGTATTGATCAACGGCGTTGGTGCCCCGTCGTGTCCGATCAAAACCGATGCCATCTGCAGACGCCTGATGATAATAGGTTGCGGTCCAGTCTGCTCTGGGGGCGCGATCGTTCCAGGGCATGGGGGCATAATGGTCCCCGCCGATCAGATGGTGCAGCCCGAGGGGCATTGTATAGTTGACAAAGGTTTCGTGCGACCCCATCATCATCGCGAGAATGACAGCAGCGCTTTTCTTGTCATTGGTAAAAGTCATCCGCGTCCATTCCTCGGCAATCGTTTCGGCGGACAACTCCGGATTCCACGCGAGTCGGCCAAACGCATACCAATTCGATTGCGAAAAATGGTGGCCGCACCAGTTGGTGTCAAGGCCGGGGTTGGTTACGGATACCATTCCAGTCATGCGAAACGGATGCACTTTTCCGGCCAGCACACGGGCCACGGTCGAACCCTGACCTTTGGCATACGTATCGGAATCCAGAAATTCCTTCCACATCGGACCGTGATAAACCAGATGCCTGGCCTGCCCCAGATACTCCTGCGTGGCCTGGATTTCGGCGATTACCGGGGTCTGCTTCATCGCGCCAAACAACGGATGGAAGGGTTCACGCGGCTGAAAATCAATGGGGCCGTTTTTTACCTGAATCACGACGTTGGGGCGAAATTGTCCGTCCAGCCGTGTAAACTCCAGCCAGGCACGTTTGGCACGATCCGGATCGACATCCGCGTCATAAACAAAGGCTCGCCACATCACGATGCCCTTGTGGGGGGCAAGGGCGTCGGCCAGCAGATTGGCACCCTGGGCATGCGTGCGTCCATACGTTTTCGGGCCGGGTTGTCCCTCGGAGTCGGCCTTGACCAGAAAGCCGCCGAAATCAGGAATCAGGCTGTAAATTTCGTCGGCCTTTGTCTTCCACCAGGTCATCACATCCGGATTCAGCGGGTCGGCAGTCGGCAGGCCTCCCAGCCGCATCGGCGAGGCGAAGTTGACACTCAGATACATACGCACGCCAAAGGGACGCCACAGGTCAGCTATCGCGGCGACTTTTCGAAGATATTCCGATGAAAGGATGCGAAGATCGGCATTGACGTTATTGATGACTGAGCCGTTTATGCCAATCGAGGCACACGCCCGGGCATAATCCGTATAGCGAGGGCTGAGTGTTCCGGGCAATTCGTTCCATTGCCACAGCGAGCGTCCGGCGTAACCGCGTTCAATCGTTCCATTCAGGTTATCCCAATGATTCATTAACCGCAACTGAAGTGCAGGCTGTTCCATGATGTCCAGAGCATCTATTGGCTGAAGGGTTTGCATCAGCCGCAGGAAATGAAATACGCCGTAGATCACCCCTGGACGTGTTTTACCGGCAATCACGGTGGCCGAGTACCCCTTGATTTTCGTCGACCGGATCAGAAAGCCTTCAGGGCCGCACGATTCCAGATCCGAGGATTTAATGACTTCACTTATCAAGCCGGCCGTGTCTGCTGATGCAATCACCAGTGCTCCGTCATGCAATATATCCTCAGTAAAAGCAGACGGTTCAATTCCAAGAAGTCCGGACAGACCGGACTGAAGTTCCTGCCTGACGACATTACCGTCTTGAAACGATTTGGGCAGCACGATTTGTACGACGGACTTTCTATACTGCTCAAGACATCTGGAATCCGTAATCGGTTCGTAGCGAAGCCACAACCGATACCCGTCTTCAGCCCGGACAAAACTGCCCCACAGTCCCCACAAGACAAAAATAGATATCATTTTATGCAGCATACTGTGACCTGTTTTATGCGTCATATTGAACCGACTCTCTTATTCAAATTGTATCCAATCAATCTCGACATTTTTTGCATCGTTGAGCTTCACAACCAGGTTGTGAACGCCGGAAGAACTCTTCACAAGCCCGGATTTGACAATCGACCAATCCCTGTTTTGCGGAATCTCGACCTGGGCAGCCAACGGTCCATCGACATTGTCAATCCGAATCTCAACCATACCGCCTGTCTGCGATGCGGCTTTGACCCGGACCGAAGTCCATTTGTGCTCGCCGAAATCAACGTCGTTGTACTGCACCCAGGCATTCTGCGCCGCCAAAACGGCCTTCCAGCCCTTTTGTTTTTGGTTTGAATCCACAAAATCAACCGTTACGCCGTCGGGACTGACGGCACTATACCTGTCCATCTGTATTTCTTTGGACGCATCAGCAATCCCCACACCGCGCAGGGTCGGAGTCACTTTCCGAATGGTGCCATCTTCATTGAAGGAAAGATAATCCGCCCTGATCGCCCTGTTTTTATCAAAGTCCGGGGACAAATCTTTGTCATGATAAAACAAATACCATTGCCCTTTGTATTCCACGATGGAATGATGATTGGTCCAGCAGCCGCTGGGCGATTCATCCATGATAACTCCTTTATGTTCAAAAGGCCCCATCGGACTGGTGCTGGTCGCATATTCGAGCCGTTCCGTTTTATTCTGTACATGCGGATAGGTCAAATAATAAATGCCGTTCCGTTCAAATACAAAGGGGCCTTCAATCAGTCCTTTCTGAGGGAGATTTGCGATCACCTGGGGTTCGGAATCCAGTTCCAGCATATTGTCTTTGAGCCGGGCCGCGAATATGCGATTCATCGAATAATACAGATAAGCCTTTCCATCGTTATCAATAAAAACACAGGGGTCAATCCCTCGCACACCGTTGATGGGCTTATCCTCCGGCTTATAGGGTCCCTCGGGTTTGTCTGCCACAGCCACACCGATTCGGCCTGAAGCGGGAAAATAAAAATAATACTTTCCATCTTTGAAAACGCAGTCCGGCGCCCACATATCGAAGGATTTTCGCTCAAGCCAGGGAACATCGGTCTGATTTAAAATGACGCCATGATCCGTCCAGTCCACCAGGTTCCCGGATGAGAAAACATGGTAGTCTTCCATGACAAACCACCCGGCGCGTCCCCTGCCCGGAGCGGCGGGAATATCATGCGAAGGATAAACATATATTTTGCCTTCAAATACGCGTGCGGTCGGATCTGCCGAAAATTGATCGAGAATCAAAGGATTATCCGCAAATCCATCATTCATACCAATCCCATAGAAGGCAATGATCATTGCGCAGCAGACAAATCGTTTCATACTCGATCTCCTATCCATACTTAATTTCACTTTATTTTGGTATAATATCATAACCTTAATTCGTTTTTCTTCATAAGAAATCTTCTGCTTATTTGTGTGCAAACATGCCCAGCGTCACCCCCTGGAATCCACCGGCGGTATCGGTACTCAGGAAAGAAGATTGAAAATCCCGGCCAAGCGGTGTGAACTCGCCGCCGGTCTTGCAGAAAAAGCGGATATGGGGACCTTGCCCTTCGATCTTAAGGTCAATAGACGCCGTATTGTCAGGCAGTGCCTGAGAGGTCAAAATCTCAGGCTGCGGCTGCTGGCCGTTACGACGGAATCCGCGGCCTGCTGTCCCGGCGGACTGTTCGACAGAAATTTCGGTGAGACGGCCGGAGTCTATTTTAACATTGATGGCGTAATAATGGCCTTCATTCTGAAAGGCGGCTAATCCGGCCATGCAATTCGTTGTCCCGGGCTGGGCCGTCAGCGTCACAGTACAGGCAAAGTCGTTGTTTTGCTGTCGCACAGCCAGATACGAGGGGTTCCCCTGCCCCGAAAGAAGTTCGCTGCGGGGTTCAAGGTAAAGACATCTGTCTGTTTTGGATATAACATACCATTTTGAAACCGGAGCCCGTAAGCCGATCCATCGAAAGCCCAGCGTGTCCGAATCAAAGTTGTCGGTGAAACGGATATTGCCGGTGGACGGTACCGCCGGGGCCTTGCCCGAAGGCAGATTTGGCTTTTTTACAGTCAACGGAACCGGCGTATTCGGCGGCAGGATGACGGGCCAGCCGTCGGCCCAGGTAACCGGCAGCATGAATGTCTGACGGCCGGTATTATAGAAACCGGCCTGATAGGGCTGGCAGGCAAGGAACACAGCATACCAGTCACCCTTCTGTGTCTGTACAAGGTCGGCATGGCCGGTGCAGGTGATTGGATTGGGTCGGTCAGACGGCAGGTCCTGTGATGCAAGGATGGGATTTTTGTCCCAGGGAACGTAGGGGCCGCGAAGCGAATCNNTGAAGATGACTTCCGTATGGGCCGTCCCGGTGCCTCCCTGGGCACACATCAGGTAATACCTGTTGCTGATTTTGTAGAGATGCGGGCCTTCGCACCAGATGGGTTTTTTGGAGATATCGGTGCCGCCATCGACAAGTACGGTTTTTTCGCCGACGGATTTTTTCTGATCGAGATCGAATTCCTGAATCCGGATGGTGCGATGGCCGTTGTATTTGGCCTGCCCCACCGGCTCGTCACAACTGAGGATGTAACACCTGCCATCGTCATCGAAGAACATATCCGGATCAATTCCGCCGACTTCCGGTAAACGAACCGGATCCGACCAGGGGCCTTGGGGATCGGTGGCGGTGACATAGTAATTGCCGATTCCGCCAACGAGGGTATTGACCATATAGAAAGTGCCCTTGTGATGGCGAATCGTGGGTGCAAACGTTCCGGCAGAGACCTGCCCCCCACGCATGGCAAACTGGGACGGACGGTCGATAACATTGCCGATCTGTATCCAATTGACCAGGTCTCTGGAGTGCCAGATCGGGATGCCGGGGAAATAATTGAAGGAGGAATTGACCAGATAATAATCGTCGCCAACCCGGCAAATGGAAGGGTCCGGATAGAAGCCGGCGATGATGGGATTCAGATATTCATCCGCCGCCGGTTCTGTGGCAGCCTTGCCCGTGTATGCAAACGACGAAAATTTCACCCAGGCGGAAGTATCCGGGGTGTCTGCGGCAAGAACCGTAGGGGCCAGTATGAGCATGATCACAGTACCAGCGATAGTTTTAAACATGTTTGCAACTCCTTTTTTATACTGAATTTATAAATTATCCTTGCCCGTGGGTTCAAAGATAATTCTGCGGTAACCCGATAGACTATGCACGCCATCATCAACAACCTCACAGATCACATGAAAACGCTTTCCAGCCGAGTCTGACGGGATGTCGATTGAGGCAATGCTTGAGCTGCTGTTTGAGATAAAGACATTCCCGGAATAGGTGCCCGCTTCAGGTAATATCCACCACTTGAATACCAGCTTATCACCATCCGGATCATACGATTGGGATGCGTCAAGGGTGACCTTCGTGCCTTGCGCGGGAGTGCGGATCAGGATATCCATGCCTTTGTCACCATCGATGACAACAACCGGATTTCGGTTTCCCTTGCCATCCTTCGCCCAGTCCATGCGGGCCGCAAAATTGTTAAACGTGGCCGGATAAAAATACTGTTGATATTTTGAGGAAATGCTCTTTGCATGACCATCATGGTTTTGATACGCACGGGTCGCGTTGTCCTTGCAGTTTCCAAACTCGAAATAGCCGCCCCAGCCGACTTGATTGGGAACGTCCGGATCATTGAGTCCGACAGGTATCAGATGAAGAAATGCCGGCGTATCACCTTCCACGCCATACTTATATTTAGGATACCTGCCGCCCAGATGGCCATGGCCCAGGATATGAGTTTGATAGTCATTCCATTTGCTTCTGCCGGTACCAGCCTGGTAAAGCCAGGCGCTTTCATCCCAGATAAACAGAAGATCCTTTTCAAACTCGCGGCGCATCCATTGATGCGAGCTTTCGGGCCAATGGATGATATTGCCCGGTTTTTGGGCCCCATCCTGATCCGTGATTGCGTAGGCACGAATTCTGTTTAGAAATGTCTGCAATTGTTCCGGTGTCCGCTCCTGCTGCACCTGCCGGCATGCCTGGGCCAGGGTGCTGCCGCCGCCCCAGATGGTGACCCAAACGGGACGATCATCCTCTTCATCAGCCAAAGCAATGATCCTGCGGCTTCCATCAGACACATTCTCGGCTCCAATCGACTCAAAGCCCCTGGCAGGGCTGCCATAAACGGTGCGGTCTCTTAAATAGTTCGCACTGGGCCAGTATCCTGTCTCCTGACGCTCATGATCGTGCACATATCCGGTCTGGCCGGAACGCTTCATCAGATTGGGCAAATCCTTTTCATACAGATTGATTGCTTCATGAATCAGTTGATAATAACTATCCTTGGTGGTGTCCGTATTCCAGCCGGTTGAGTGAATCAGGGCTTCGATTTCAAACAGGTCGGCATGGACAAGGAGCCGAATGATGGATTGCATGTCATCGGGCTCCACGTTGTCCGGTGCGATGTCGGTCAATACAACCAGACGCGGTTTTAAAGGAGCCGCAATGGACAAAACCGTGATCATCAAAAAAAACATGGCTGTTGTTTTTATTGGATTATTCATTCATTTCTCCGGTTACCTTTATTTCAAAATCAGGTATTAATTCAACAACAGTTTTATATCCACCGCCTCAGCCATCATCCGGTATCCTTCATCGCTTAGATGGAGGTGGTCGCCCGAGTCTGCCTCCGGACGCAGCCGAGAGGGATCGGTCGGGTCGCAGACAACCGCATCCCAGTCAATCACCGCATCAAAGATACCGCTGGTTCGGATCCAATCGTTGATTTTCAGGCGTTTGGCCTCCAATTCATTGTTATAGTAAAAGGAGCCGCCGCACGGAAGAATCGTCGAACCATAAACACGCAGACCGCAGGCCTGTAATCGGACTGCGATTTGCTCCATCGAGATTATGATCTCCTCCGGGGCAGTCCGCCCCCCGCCAAGGTCGTTGATTCCCGCAAGCAATATAACCCAGCGAGCCCCCGGCTGGGCAAGCACATCCCGATCCAGCCGCTGCATAACGGGCTGGCCGATGCCGCCGGACCACAGGCAATTGCCCCCGATTCCCTGATTGAGTACACCGATAGCAGCCGTTTCGGTGTTCGCTCGCAGCCGGCGTGCCAGATAATCAGGCCATCGCCGGTTTTGCCCCTCAGTGGAGCCTTTCCCATCCGTAATCGAATCTCCCAGGCAAACCACGGCGGCAGCGGAGTGGTTAGCCAGTACCTCCACGCCGCAAAGATAATACCAGCACGTGTTTGCAACGGAGGTCGGAAGGGATTTCTCGCTTACGGCATTTCCTGATTGGATAAAGACCGCTTCGCCTCTGGCGCTGCGATGCCCGGTGGTTTTTTTTGGAGCCTTTGCAATATGCATCGTGACCGCAAGATCTGAACCCGGCTTCAGGTCGAAATCAACCGGATCCGAAACAAACAGCGTACCATAAGGAATCACAACCGAGGCATTCCCGCCAAAAGTCAGCGGTTTGACCGTCTCCGGCTTGACGGCATTTCCGCCGGCGGACACCGCAATACAGGCCTCGCTGATGTTCAGGCTGTCCTGCCAGTCCGCAAAGGCATTGGAAAAGCGGACACGCAATTTCCCGCCGCCGATGGATACACGCACCACCTGCCGCAGAGTCGTGTCGTCCAGTTTCTGAAACGCGGACGGCATCAATTTTGTCTCCACCTCCTGAGCCGATGATGCCCAGGTCCCCACCCAGTGATAACCCGAACTTGATGCATGACCCGTCGTGCGAGTACATCCCGCAACAGCCAGCACGATGACGGAAAACAAGACGACTTGTCGCACTATTCCGGTCGATTTCATAAGCTGCCTTTCGTCAATCATACGCTTTTTTATCCATCACTCATTTTAAATATGACGGGCTTTCAATCGGCCCCAGGTAAGATTTAGGCGGAGTTTCGCTGGTCACAATCAATGTTTCCAGTACCACACCCGGGTCCACCATCCACACCTTGAGCGTATGCACACCCGGCTCCGAAATCTGATGCGTTGACTTCAACGTTCTGGCATTGTCCTTAACCCAGGCATACCAGTCTCGAATCGCAGGTGCCGAGAGATCACCGCGCCTGGAAGGATCAGCATAAGATTGCTCCTGGAATGCGTCGATAATCTGCGGCGGCTGCTCGTCAAACGAAACGGCTATTCGTACACCCCTGTCCGGCTGAACATTCAGAGTCGGCCCCGTTACCAGGTCAACATGGATTTCTCCCGCCCTGGCAATCAAGACAGGATATTCCATTCGCGGGGCATTCTCCGGCGGCGTTACGCTTTTGGCAGTAACCGGAAAAATGGCCATCCCTGACAAGCCGCGGCCGTAGTCGGGGATTTTTTCCCATCTTACGTCGCCTGCATCAACAATTTTCGTCGCCCTTTCGGCCGCCATGGTAATCGGCCCGGTCAATCCGCCAAAGGCAGCAACAGTCTGACGTGTATATTTGTCTGAACGAACTGCATTGAGATGAATTTGCACACGTTCCCCATCCGTTCGGGATACCGTAATCACCGCAGGGTATTCACCCACAGGCATCTTATCCCAATCGACACTCACCCAGATACGCTGATCCTGATCCACGGTGCCGGAGGCGGCGCTGAACCGAATCCACGGCTGATCCGCCGACACCGAGAACGCAAAGTTCTCACTGCCGCGTTTGAACACCTCAAACCAGCGGCTCTGTCGATTGAGCGAATCAAATGCGGGCAGTACCGCAGTGTTCGATTCACCGGGCCAGGCACTCTGGGACCCTTCGACCGCAATCCCCATGGATGCAGACTCAGCCGGTGTCACTTCGGTTATCTTGGGCATGATGTTGTTTCTTGGTTCATTCCAGCTTGTGTAGCCGATGCGGGTCTGCGACATCATGTGGTTCCACCTGCCGCCGCCAAGTCGATGGTAGGCCTCGGTGAGTTCCTTGTCGCGCTGGAACAGCTCCCGAACACGTTCGGCTTGTGCATTGGCGCTGACACGACCCTGGGCGGCGTAAAGCCGGTTACGTCCGGCCGCGATATACATTTCAGTAACCGTGGCCGATGCTTGGGTCGGATAGAGCACCAATTGATAAAACGCATCGCGGAATTCCGGCGACAACTGGGTATGAATCTTTTCCGCTTCCGCAGTAATGGTCTGCCAGCCCGCCAGGACACGCTCGGCCTCCTGAAAGTTTACAAGACTGAATGTGGTCGGCTCCAGCAGCTCGGGTTTCCGCCAGCCATTGTATTTGGCATATTTCGAAACGATATTTGCAATCGAATCAGCATACCTGGACCCGAATTCGCGTTTGGCCCATGTCCGGGTAAACTCGGCAATCTTCTCCTTTGGCATGGCTTTGGGATCCCACGCCATACGCAAAAAGAACTCGATGGGAATCTCCATGGGCTTAAGGTCGCCGACATTAACAACCCAAACCCTGTCGGCACCATAGTCATAGGCCATGTTCATCTGCTCCCAAATCTTGGGTAGCGGATTGGTATTGATCCATTTATAAGAACGCGGAGAACCCACATAGTCAAAGTGGTAATAGATGCCGGCCCGGCCGGAACGGCCTCGCTCCTGCGGCGTGGGCAGGCGGCGAATGTTGCCCCAGTTGTCATCACACCACAGCAGCGTCACATCGTCCGGCACTTTCATCCCATGGGCATAGTAATCCGCAACCTCCTTATAAAGCGCCCAGAGCTGAGGCACCCGGGCAACGTCCGGGTTGATGATGTCCGCAAGCAGCTTCCGCTGGTCGGCGACAATACGTTCCAGCAGCGCGACATTGGATTCCATGTCGCCGCCCTTGATCATGGGCTCGTCGCCGTCCCCCCGCATTCCAATCGTAACAAGACTCTCGTAGTCTTTATTGCGTCGGATCCCCTCTTCCCAGAACGCCCTGAGACCCTCCTCATTGGTCGCATAATTCCATGAACCATTACCAAAACGGGATCTGTGCCTGGTCCATTCCGCCTGGGCACGTATCATGGGTTCGTGGTGAGACGTCCCCATCACAATGCCATATTCATCCGCCAGACGCGGATTTTCAGGGTCGTCTTCGTTAAACGCCTTTCCCCACATGGCCGGCCAGAGGTAATTGCCGCGCAAACGCAAAATCAGCTCGAACAGGCGGGCATACATCCTGGAGTTGATGCCGCCGAATTTTTCCCGGGCCCACGGCCCAAAACACGGTTCCTCATCATTGATGAATATCCCGCGATACTTCACAGCCGGTTCGCCTGAAGCGTACCGGCCTGAAAGAATATAGGCCTCGCTGCGTTGTGTCGGCGGGACATCGGCCCACCAGTACCACGGTGAAACACCAAGCTGTTCACAAAGCTCATAGACCCCGTAAATCGTGCCGCGTTTATCACTGCCGGCAATCACCAGGGCCTGGCCGACGTCGGATGCGGGCTGCTCAACCGTGGCTATCACGAAAGACTCCCGCTTGCCCTTGAGATCCGCCGTCCCCAGTTTGCCGGAAGCGGCAAGTCCATCAATCAGCTTGCTCTTGCCCAGGGTACCGATGACAATGGAACGCCCGGAGATGGAACGAGCCGTCTTAATCTCCGGTTTCCGGCCGGTCACGCGTTCAATGTCGGCCTGAAGGTCGCCGATTGCACGAATCACGCCCTTATAATCGTCGGGGTCGCAACAAAGCGGTGATGCCTGACCGGCAGCGACAACAGGAAAGCTGCCCGACGCCGAATTCTCGCTGACAAACTGTTGTGCAAGGCCCAATCCCGCCTGAACAGGAGCGGCCAGAATAAGAAGGACAGAAAGCCTTAAGAACAACGGAAATTTCTTCATCAAAGCAATACCATGCAAGCTGTGCGCCGTATTCTTTCCGTTTTTCAGCATCGGTCCCTGTCGCATAATTAAATCCTTAAAATAGAATCCCTATAATAAGGTAACCGGAAACGGAGTAAGAACAAGTTCGTTTTTCACCAGTAACTCTTTTTGAACAGCCCTGTCCCGCCATTCTCTTTTTCAGGCCAACACCGGATATCGCCAATAACAAACCTGCCCCGCTGGGTCAACCTTATCACCTCCACGGTGACGACAGCCAGAAGACCAGGATGGAACTTGCCAAATCGGAAACATCTGAACTTGCCGGTGATGATTTTGAGGACAGTGGATGAATATAAAATAAACAAGAATCTGCAACCCATTGAATTACAAGAACTTATAGACGTGATTGTGGCGAATAAAGAAAAAACGTAGAGGGTGGGATTCAATTTGCCCTCTTTTTGTAAACGTATTTAAAAAACCGGTATTTAACGTTTAACTATAGCGAAGACAGAAACTTAGACAATCTCTATTCTTTACTATCCCAACACGGTTTTTTACTGTTTTGATACCCTTTTTAAGGGCAACTCATAAGTTGGCCACCTCAGGTGCTTGCGAAGAGCCCGATGAGCAAGGCCATTAACTATGTCTTAAACCAATGGGATGCCCTGATCCGGTACAACGTCAGCCTGTCGCCCTTGACCATTGCCCGATTGTACAAGTATCGCTGGCAGATCGAACTGTTTTTCAAATGGAT
>DLFY01000278.1 GCA_002482415.1 Phycisphaerales bacterium UBA7708 | reverse complement strand
CAAGACCGGCAAGTTTGTGATGTGGTTTCACCTGGAACTGCGGGGCAAAGGCTACACCGCGGCCCGGGCGGGAGTGGCGGTGGCCGACAAAGTCACGGGGCCATATCAGTATTTGTATTCGCTGCGTCCTAATGCGGGCGTCTGGCCGGAGAATGTGACCGACGAGGATAAGCAGCCGGGGAAAGACAATTTTTTGGCACGGGATTTTGAGGGCGGGCAGATGTCGCGGGATATGACGCTGTTTGTCGATGACGACGGCAAAGCGTATCATATTTACTCGGCGGAGGAAAACTATACGCTCAATATCTCCCTGCTGACAGATGATTATTTGAAGCCTGCGGGCAAGTATGTGCGGGTCTTCCCGCGGGGCCACATGGAAGCTCCAACGATTTTCAAGCACAATGGGCTGTATTATTTTATCGGCTCGGAATGTACGGGGTGGAACCCCAATCCGGCGCATTCGGCGGTGGCCAAGTCCATCTGGGGGCCGTGGAAGGAGCTGGGCAATCCGTGTCAGGGCGAGAAAATCGAGACTACATTCGACAGTCAGAGCACTTACGTTTTGCCGCTTGCCAATAAGCCGGGTTGTTTTATCTTTATGGCCGACCGCTGGCGGCCGCAAAATGCCATCGACGGGCGATATGTATGGCTGCCGATTGAGTTTGAAGACAACAGACCGATTCTGCGGTGGCGGGACGAGTGGGATTTAAGCGTCTTTGATTCGAAGCCGTAACCGGCAGCGGCTTATTGCAGTTCCATCAGAGTCAGGGTAATATCCCTTGGATCAACTTCGGGATAGTCCAGACTGATCGAGGCGACGGTCTGGCAGACCCTGGCAATGGATACGCAAGCAAATGCGCGGGCACTCTGACGCGGCATGAATTTTTCCGCCGACTCCCAGCGAGACAAGGGGGTCATGCAATAGAGCATCAGCAGACAGCCCCACAGGATATGGCCGAACAGCAGACCAAAAGCGGCGCCGCCTGCCATTTTCACCAGCGGGCGAAAATAGCTATCCGCACCCCGCACGAAAAATCGGAACAGGAAATAATCGAGGCCGACAAATATCAGACCACCGACGGCAACCAGACAGATCAGGGCGGCAATCCAATCCGGCAGAAAGAATTTCGGCCCGGACTGCAGCAGAAACGGCGCGGACATCACAGCGGCATACACCGCAACGACCAGACTGAACAGGTGAATCGCCATACGATAGGCGCCAGCTTTGATGCCCAGAACAACCCACACAAGTAAAAAGAGAATCAGTATCATGATTTGCCCCCCAGTCCCTGAATAATGCGTTTGATTTCCTGCATGGAGGTTTTGCCGGCCAGCACCCATTGCATCCCTTCACGGCGGAGGTGATGGTACATCCGGTCATCGCCCTCGGCTGCCAGGCGGGCGGCGTTGAACTGCGGATCGCGAAGCTGCTGAGCCAGCGTTTCATTCATCTCAACCACTTCGGCCAGAATCGCCCGGTCCATATAGCCGGTCTGGAAACAATCTGAGCAGCCGCCGGGGGCATAGATACTGCCGGTGCCAACCTTTTTATTTCCGAGATAATCCTGCTGGAAATCACTGAGCTGGGCTTTGATTTTGCATATCGGACACAAGTACGACACGAGCCGCTGGGCACAGACCAGCACCACCGCCTGAGCCAGTTCGGGGGCGGGGATGCCCCAGTCGGTCAATTTGACTAAGGCGGCTTCGACGGATGAGGCATCCAGACCGGCCAAAACAAGCCGTCCGTTCTGCGCCAGCCGGACAGCCATTTGTGCCGTATCCGCTTCGGCAAGACAATCAATCATAACGACTTCGGCATCGGTTTGTTCAAGGGTATGCAGCATCTGCGCGACCGACCGCTGGTCGGGCGCCTGGGTCTGATTGATTCCCAGCATGGCGAATTCGATTTGTTCCTGGACCGTGGCGATATGACGCGACAGGCTTCGCACCGAATCGAGGGCGGAGTAAAGGGCTGTCTTTTTGCCGCTGCGAGCCGGGCCGCAAATCAGAATCAGGCCGCTGTCTTTGTTCAGGGCTTTTTGAATCTGTGCAAGCTGGGCGGCGGTATAGCCAAGCTGGTCGAGTTTGGGCGGGGTCAGTGCGGAATTGAAGACGCGGATGGTCATCCGCTGCCCTGCCAGGGCACAGACCTCAAGCACACGAAAATAGGCCGTTACGCCGCTCGACCTGCCGGTGAAGGTTCCGGGGCGGCCTTCTTTAGGATGCTGCGGCATGCCTGCCATGGTTCGTATCAGGGACAACACACCGGCGGCCTCGCGGGGCATAAGCTGCTGCCAGCGATGGTATCGTCCCCCGATTTCAAGGCCGACCTGATAGCCGCCGGCGATATCCGGCTCGATGATAATCCACTGAGCTTTGCGCTTCATCGCTTCGGCACAGAAAGCCTCCACGATGGTACGGAACTGCACCTCAAGAACGGAATCGGCTGGATGCTCATGAACCGGCTGCGATGCCTTTTCGGGCAAGGCGGGCTGTTCTTTTCCGGGCAGGCCGGCATCTCCGAGCAGGTCCACCACCACCGGCCGCTGTTGAATCGGGGTCTCATCCGCATGCAACGGCGTTGGGTGTTCTTGCGGCTCTGCATCGGCGGGTGCTGTATGGCCAAGCACCTGATCGAGGCTCTGGCCGTCTTCGGTCATCAACTGGACGGAAGGACTTTCAGGATGTTCCGCACGGAATATCGTATGAAATACATAAGGCACGACCCGACGCGGCGGCATCCGGCCATCGGCAATCTGACACACCGTATCAACAATGAACAGCACAATCAGCAGCAGCGGCCCTGCAACCAGGGCCGCCAGGCAGGCCGCATCGGTGAAGCGGTCGGAAATCAGCGGGCTGCGATAGGTCCGACGGATACTGTACAGACACAGGCAGAACCAGGCAACCAGCAGTACCAGCTTCACCGGGCTGTAGGGTAAATGCGGCGGAAAGGGTATGGCCTGGCTGAGCATCATAAGGGTTTGTCCTGCGACTCAGAGGGTTTTGGAGTGTCCTGGAGATTCACCAGATAATTGACCGCGGCTTCCGGCTGACCGTCAAAACACTCCAGTGAATACCAGCCGACAAAATTGCATACCCGCTGGACCGCCAGGGACGAAGCCGACAGCATTTTCTCCCGCTGCGGCAGATACGAAGGGATATTGCCTCGGGAAAACGGCATGATGGCAATCAGCAGAAAAATCAATCCAACGACACAATAACCGAAGAAAAACCCGCCGGCAATCCCGGCCAGTTGATCGATAAGTTTGGGGAAATAATCCTCGGCATCCCGCAGGAAATAAAACCATGCAAAGACCTGCAACACGGTGAAAATAAACGCCGACAGCACAAAAATCGTAATNNATCGCGGCATAATACCCTGAATTGCTGTACTCGGGACTCATCGACAAAATAAGCGGTGCGGCCAGAACGCTGACATAGATGCCGACCATCAGGTTGAACAACGCCGCCGCCATCCAATACAGGCCTTTTTTGAGGCCCAGCGCGGCAAACAAACTGCCAAGAATTAATGTTAACCAGAATATCATAGCTTACTCCAATGTCGAAGTCACGCGCNNCCGTCAATTACCTTTTTCATGCCCATGTGCCGCAGCGTTGCATGGAACTGCTTGTCGCCCTTCTGCTTCAGGTCGCCGGGGGCCAGGGTATTATTACACAAGACCGTCCGGATGTGCTCGTTCATATACATCACGTCCATGATGGCCGTGCGGCCGTAATAGCCGGTGCCGCCGCAGCTTCCGCAGCCCTGGGCATGCAGAATACGATGGGGATCAACCTGGTTCTGGGTGCAGAAGTCCATCTGGCTGTGGGACAGTTCCGCCGGCCCTTTGCAGTGGTCGCACAATTTTCGCACCAGCCGCTGCGAGATAATCACACTCAGCGCCGAGGCAATCAGCAGCGGCCGAATCCCCAGATCAATCAGCCGCACCAGCGCCGCCATATTGCTGCTGGCGTGCAGGGTTGCCAGAACCAGGTGGCCGGTCTGTGCGGCCTGCACCGCCATCTGGGCCGTTTCGGCGTCGCGGATTTCACCGACGCAAATCACATCCGGGTCCTGACGCAGAATATTGCGCAAGGAATTGGCAAAGGTCACTCCGGCCCTGTTATTGACTTCGATCTGGCTGATGCTGGGGAATACATGTTCGATGGGATCTTCAATGGATACGACATTGCGTTCATTGAAATTGATGAGATTGAGCATCGAATAAAGCGTGGTGGTTTTGCCGCTGCCGGTCGGGCCGCAAATCAGAATCATGCCCTGCGGCTGTTCGACCAGCGAGGTCAGGGTTTTGACCTGGTCTTTCTCAAAACCGATTTCCGACAGGGTCATTACTCCGCGGGTCTGGTCCAGGACGCGAATGGCCAGTTTCTCGCCGCCGATGACGCCGGAACTGGCGACACGGAAGTAAATCTGGCCTGCGGGGGTCTGAGCCATAAACGAACCATCCTGCGGGCGGCGCTTTTCGGCAATGTCCATGCCGGAAATGGCCTTGAGGCTGTTGATGACGGCGTTGCATTTTTTGGTATCGAGCTGCTCATGGAGCCGCAGAAAGCCATCGACACGAAACCGGATGCTGTAATTGATTTCCCCCTGCGGGTCAATCAAAATATCCGTGGTACGGCTTTTAATCGCCGTCAGGACCATATTTTCGGTGTAGCTGACGACTTCCTGGGCTTCCGTACGCTGGCGACTTTCCCGACTATACACATCGGCAAATCGCCGGCCGGAAGTATCCATCAGTTCTATCTCGGGCTGCCTGGACGGGCCGGTCGGTTTGATGCGAACGGGTTTGCTTAAAATGGTATCCAGGCAGAATTGCGGAACTTCCGTCAGCGCCATCTCCCGTCGATGGATGCGTTTAACCACATCAGCGACAAACAGAACAAACAAAGCCAGCGGACCTACAATCAATGCTCCGATGTTGGAGAAGTATCGATAGCGATTACTGACCAGCGGACTGTTGTCCGAGCGGCGGATAGAATACAGGCATAAGTAGAACCATCCGACAAGACAGATGATTTTTATTGGGCTGAATAGCAACACCTCGGGGTTGATCGCGGCAAATGCCCCGCTTGCCCCGACCCTAATCCCAACAAACTCAATTAGCTCCACCATGGCAACCCCTTCAGGGTAAAAGACACTCCTTGTCCAATTCCTTTTTATCTTTAAGGTAAAATCATACCCTGAAAGACGGCTATCTGCAATAAAAATACCGTTCGGGGTCGTTTTTTGAGGGTGACCGGCAAGCCCCTCACATAGGATAGTCTTGGATCTTCTCTTTGATGAATTTCGATTTTGTGTCGGATTTCGTGCTTCGCATTTCGGGCTTATTCAGTCTTGTATCCTCGCATTCCTGCCCCCTGCATCCTTGTATATCTTCACAACCGACTACGAACTCCGAACTATGAACTATGAACTCCGAACTCCGAACTTTTCTCAATTCCCTCACTCCATCGCCACCCGCAAAATTTGCTCCCCCGTCAGCGGCACATCATAAATCCGTACCTCATCCAGCAGACCGCTGAAAAAACTCCCCTGCGCCGTACCATTGTAAACCGACCCCATCTGCACATTCTGACTTGCAACGGTGTTAATCGCCTGGCTATTGATGGACGCCACCGTCTGGGGAAATCCATCCACATACAGCTTGATCTCATTGACGCTCGGCGACCCGTCATCGACCAGCACCGCCGCCACATGGTGCCATTGCCCATCCGCAACCGATACGCTCCCGGAAATGTAACCACCCCACACCGCCGCTGCCAGCTTCCCATCCGCCTGCACGCGGAACATCCACTTCTGCCCATTAACCGCATTGCCCCACGACAAAATCACCTGCTCCTTGCCCGTGGAATTGGCCTTAATCCACGCCGTACACGTCCGCGAATTCGTCCCCGTAATCCCCGCATACCCGCCCACATCCACATAATCATCCACGCCATCCAGTTTCAGAGCATAATCGTGAGGCCCTATTACCCAGGGGGTGCCCGTAATATTCACAGTCTGCCCATGATATCCGCCGGCGCTGTCAGAAACAGCTGTCCCGGCAGCCTCATTCATCTTCCACCACGTCATCGGAAATGGCAAAGGAGGCGGAGGAGGAGTAATGCTTTCGGATTTCATCCAATGTTCAACCAGAAGCATAAAATCATCAATATCGACCATGTGATTGCGATCAATATCTGCCTGACCACAGTTCCCCGGACCGACACAACCGGCTTGCATCCAATAACCAGATAGAATGCAAAGATCACTCATATCCACACTGCATGTAAAATTCAGATCGCCGGGCAGATAATATTCATGCGCCCCCATATCCACGATGGGCATCCAATCGTAATTTCCATCTACAATTCGTTTTGTGCCAATAAAATCACATAAAATACCCGCAGGAATCTTTGCATTANNCAGCCTGCAATGCAAAATCTTCGCCTGCCGCATTCTCAAACAAAGGATCAGAGTTAATATTTCCTGCACCGGCCCACCCCCCTTGAATATTAGAATAGGTAATAATCGGAGTATGACCAACCGTTCCATAAACTTGCGTACCTTCCGGCGCAGTATTGCCCCATAAAATGCAATTTGCTGCGGTCAGTGTGGAAGTATTATAGAGTCCGCCGCCCAATTGCTTGGCCGAATTATTATAAAAAGTACAATTGTCAACCATTGCATCGGATAAATTTGTACTGCCTAATCCGCCTCCTGTGGCCGCGGAATTGCCGCTAAATATACTATTCGTTATGATTGGACAGGAAGAGGAATTCCATACGCCTCCTCCGGCAGTCGATGTATTTTCAATAAACATGCAACCATGAATCGTTGACGTATAGCCTTTATTATATACAGCTCCTCCATAATCCTTACTCGAATTAGATCGAAATATACATTGATTTATAGAGAAACTGATAAGACTGTATATTGCACCACCTGATGTTGCCGTGTTGCTGTTAAACGTGCATTCCAAAATGACAGGTATCGCACTGGATGAAGCTGAACTACCCATTTCATTATATATCCCGCCACCTGTTGGTGCTTCATTATTTGTAAGAACACATTGACTAATCAAAGGACTGGCGCCGAGATTGTAAAGGCCCCCTCCACATAAGTTTGCAGAATTATTCTGAAAAGTACATTGTGTAATCGTGGCTTGAGCAAATGTTCCGTTCACCCCCACACCTCCCCAGTTACACATTCCACCACCGCATTGTGCAGCGTTGTCGGCAAAAAAACAATTTGTTATTGTAGGCTCCCAGTTGGCGAATGGGTAAGCG
>DLFY01000003.1 GCA_002482415.1 Phycisphaerales bacterium UBA7708 | reverse complement strand
GTTATAAACGGGCGGATTTGGTTTTTACAGACCCCAAACAACTGGTTCGTATCAGCCGGGAAGTGGGCAAAATACAGATTATCTATGGCGGCAAAGCTCACCCCAACGATACGGAAGGCAAAGAGTTAATTAAACGCATTGTTGCGGCGGCAGGACAACTGAAAAATGACCTGAAAATTGTCTATTTGCCTAATTATGATATGTCTTTGNNGCGGGTGTAGATGTCTGGCTGAATACGCCGCAGCCGCCTATGGAGGCCTCCGGAACCAGCGGGATGAAAGCTGCTCTGAATGGAGTTCCGTCATTGAGCATTCTGGATGGATGGTGGATTGAGGGATGTATCGAGGGAATGACAGGCTGGGCGATTGGTGAAAATCACCGTCGTCAGAACGAACAGGGCGGAAGCAGGGCATCGGATGCAGCATCCTTGTATGACAAGCTGGCCAGGGTGGCAGATTTATATTACCATAATAAGCATCATTTTTATCGTGTTATGACGATAGCCGTGGCAATGAATGGATCGTTCTTTAATACCCAACGGATGATGCAGCAATACGTCTTAAAGGCCTATTTTAGATAAAAGAAGTATGTATACAGGGTAAATCTAAATATATTGCCTCGATCCGCGTATTGTCTCTTGACATTTAAGACAAAATTCCTATATTGTTATAATTTATGTATGCTCACTTAAGGTGCGCCTTGGAATTGACGCAAACTGAGCAATTTCAGCTATTTATTGGAAAGGTCCATGGCAAAAGTAAAACTCCCGAACGGGGCTGTGTTGGAAGCTCCAGACGGCACGAACGCGTATCAATTCGCCGAGATGATTGGCGCGGGTTTAGCCCGTGCAGCTCTGGCGGCTCGCATTAATGATAAAATGGTTGATCTATCCACACCCATTGCTGGTGAAGTGAGCCTGCAAATCATTACGAATAAAGACGCCGAAGGGGTGGAGATACTGCGCCATAGCTGTGCGCATATTATGGCCGAGGCGATATGCAGTTTGTGGCCGAATACCCGTCTGGTGTATGGACCGACGGTTGCCGATGGCTTTTATTATGATGTGGACCTGGATACTCCCATCCGGCCGGAAGATTTCCCGAAAATCGAATCGAAGATGGCCGAGATTATCAAATCCGACCGGCCATTTGAACGTATCGAGATGAATCGCGATGAAGCCCGTCAGAAAATGGCGGGAGATGTGTATAAACTGGACAATATCGACCGTGCGGCCGGAGATGTCATCAGTTTTTACCGGCAGGGCGACGGATTTATGGATTTGTGCCGGGGGCCGCATATTCCGCGGACTGGGGCGGTTGACCCGAAAGCGGTCAAAATTATGTCCGTAGCGGGGGCCTACTGGCATGGGGATGCCAGCCAGAAGATGCTGCAAAGGATTTACGGTACGGTCTGGCGCAATAAAAAAGAGCTGGATGAACATATTACCCGGATAGAAGAGGCCAGAAAGCGTGATCACCGTGTGATTGGCCGGCAGATGGATTTATTCAGTTTTCAGGATGAAGGGCCGGGCTTTGCGTTTTTGCACCCCAAGGGCATGGTGGTCTGGAATGAGATTATCGATTTCTGGCGGATGATTCATCGCAAATACGGGTACTGTGAAATCAAAACCCCGATTATGCTTAATGAATCCCTGTGGCATCGCAGCGGACATTGGGACCATTATAAACAGAATATGTACTTTACCACGGTCGATGAGATGACCTACGCCATCAAGCCGATGAACTGTCCGGGCGGATTGCTGGTGTACAAATCCAACAAGCATTCGTNNGCGTGTTGCGGAACTGGGGCTGGTGCACCGCTACGAGGCCAGCGGTCAGATGCACGGGCTGGTGCGCGTGCGGCAGTTTACCCAGGATGATGCTCATATTTTCTGCACTCCGGATCAGATCGAAAGCGAAGTCATCGGCGTCATTTCGCTGGTGCAGGAACTCTATTCGGCGTTTGGCTTCAAGGATTATCATATCGAGCTTTCGACCAAGCCGGATGACCATATCGGCTCGGATGAAATCTGGGAGGTTGCAACCAATGCCCTGGCTGGGGCCTTGAAGCATAAGGGTCTGGCATACCAGATTAACGAGGGTGACGGGGCGTTCTATGGGCCCAAGATTGATTTTCATATTAATGACTGCATCGGGCGGTCGTGGCAGCTGGGCACGATTCAGCTTGACTTCTCGATGCCGATGCGGTTTGAGGTAACTTATACCGACAAGGATAATACGGAAAAGACGCCGGTGATGCTGCATCGTGCCATTCTCGGGTCGCTGGAACGATTCCTGGGAATTCTGATTGAGCATTATGCGGGCAATTTCCCGCTGTGGCTGGCACCGGAACAGGTGCGGATTATGCCCATCAGCGAAAAGACCAATGAGTATGCCATGAAGCTGGCCGAGACGCTCAAGTGCCATGATTTCCGCGTCTCGACGGATTTGTCGGACGACAAGATCGGGGCCAAGATTGTCAAGGCTCATGGTGACCGTGTGCCTTATATGCTGGTGGTTGGCCCCAAAGAGGCCGAACAGGATGCCGTCAATGTGCGTATGCGTCAGAGCCAGCAGACGGTGACGGTATCGGTTGACCAGTTTATTGCAAAAACCAAAGAACAAATCGCACAAAAAAGCGATCAATTAGGCATGTGATTTTTCATTCGGCGGTGAATGAAAAATAAAGACCATAAAAACAATATAAAATGGAAAGGCAGCAGCTATCAGTACGGAAGGTTTCCGCATCAATGAAAAGATTCGCATCAGCCCGGTTCGGCTGATTGACGAATCGAACAGTCAGGTGGGCGTTGTCACGATTCAAATCGCACTGGATAAAGCACGCGAAGCGGGTCTTGATCTGGTGGAGGTGTCTCCGAATACCCAGCCGCCTGTCTGTCGGATAATGGATTACGGCAAGTTCCTCTATCAGCAGAAGCGTAAAGCCAAGCTGAGCCAGAAAAAGCAGCATGTGATGGAATTAAAGGAACTTCGGATTCGTCCCAAAATTGACGATCATGACCGGGATATCAAGATTAAGCATGCCGAGGAATTCCTGCTGCGCGGCGACAAGGTTCAGTTTACGATGATGTTCCGCGGCCGCGAGATGATGTATATTGATCACGGTAAAGAAGTGATGAACTATATTATCGAGCGATTGCAGGGATGTTCCAAGGTGGAGCGTCCGGCGGACTTGCTGGGCAAACGCATGACGCTGATTCTGGTCCCATCCAAAGTGGCGGGTGCTCCTGCAGCGGGTCAGTCTGCACAAAAAGGACCTGATTCATCCGGATTGAACATAGAACTCAAGACCAAGGCCTGAGAAATCGGCTTTTGTTAATTCCGGGTAGTTTTTTGTTGACCTTATGGTACAAAGCGGGTATAGTATTCCGCTTTCCAGTACGAATTTGACTATGATTTTCGTAAACTCATAAAGAGGAAGAAGTTATATGCCAAAAATGAAAACCCACAAGGGATTAAAGAAACGCGTCAAGATTACCGGCACCGGCAAGGTGAAACGCCAGCGCTGCAATGGCGGTCATCTGCTGAGCAACAAGAGCGGTCGCAAGCTGCGTTCGATTAAATCGACAGCGATTGTCGAAGGCGCCAAGGCTCGTGCGATCCGGACACTGCTGGGTGCATAAGCGTTTCGCAGCGTAACAAACTTAAAGTAAAGCAACCCGCTTCCCGGCTCCATCAGCTGCCGTAGTGGGTGTAATCGATGTAACCAAGTTCAGAAAGGAAAAGCTGGTATGCCAAGAGTACGTCAGGGACATGCGCGTCATCAGTCCAAAAAGCGCGTTTTAAAGGCCGCGAAGGGGTTTTACGGTCCAAGGAAAAATCAGATTCGTCTGGCCAAAGAAGCGGTGGTTCGCGCCAACGTGTACAGCCGCGTCGGCCGTCGCCAGAAAAAGCGTTTATTCCGCGAGATGTGGATTGTCCGTCTGAATGCGGCCTGCCGTGAACGCGGGATCCGCTACAGCCTGCTGATTAACGGCTGCAAGAAGGCGGCGATTGAATTAAACCGCAAGATGCTCAGCGAGATAGCGATTGCTGATCCGGCCGGTTTTGACAAGATTGTCGAAAAGGCGCTGGCTGCAGCAAAATAGCATTTTATCAAACGAAATTATCAAGACAGAGAACTGCCTTCGGCGCTAAGATTAGAATTATCGCTGAAGGCTGTTCTTTTTTATACCCACAGGGTATAATTCGCCATGAGTTATCCCGGGAATCACAACCGCGACGACCTGCGATAATTCAGGTGAAATCAGGATAAGGATACACACGACTATGCTGGAACAATTTGAACAAATTGCCGCTTCCGCGATGGCGGAACTGGATACTATAAAGACGGCTGAAGAGCTTGAGAATTACCGGGTCAAATATCTGGGACGCAAGGGGCTTGTGACGAACATGCTCAGCCAGATCGGCAGCCTGCCGCCGGAGCAGAAGAAACAGGGCGGGCAGACGGCCAATCGCGTCAAGCAGCAGGTGACCGAGGCGTTTGAGAGCAAAAAACAGAATCTGGGGGCCAGTAGTGTCAAGCAGGGGCCGATGATTGATGTGACCCTGCCGGGGGCTTCGATTCAGCGCGGACGCAGTCACGTGCTGACACAAACGGTCAGTGAACTGCTGGATATCTTCGGGCGGATGGGATTTCAGATTGCCTATGGACCCGAGATCGAGGATGAATGGCATAATTTCATTGCCCTGAATATCCCGGCGGAACATCCGGCGCGGGATCCAATGGATAATTATTATATCAGCGACTCGATGCTGCTGCGAAGTCAGACTTCGACGATTCAGATTCGGGCGATGGAAAAACAGACCCCGCCGATTCGCGTCGTGGCCCCGGGGCGTGTGTATCGGCCGGATACGGTGGATGCAACGCACATGTTCATGTTTCACCAGCTTGAGGCCCTGGTTGTGGATGAAGGGGTGACGATGGTGGATTTGAAGACGACCATCAGCCAGTTTATTCATGTCTTTTTCGGGCCGGACACCCAGTTCCGTTTCCGTCCGAGTTTTTTTCCGTTTACCGAACCGAGCTGTGAGGTGGATATTCTGTGGGTGGACAAAAGCGGCCGGGAATCGTGGATGGAAATCGGCGGCTGCGGGATGGTGGATCCGAATGTGTTCAAGGCGGTTAATATCGACAGCGAGAAATATACCGGCTGGGCGTTTGGATTCGGTATTGAGCGGCTGACGATGAAGAAATACGGGATTACTGATATTCGTCTGCTGTTTGAAAATGATTTGCGGTTTTTGCGGCAGTTTTCATAATACACAATAACCTCTGTGGATACGGGAGAGAGTATGGCACGAAAAGGGATTATTCTGGCCGGAGGCAGCGGGACCCGGCTTTACCCTGCAACCCAGGCGGTCAGCAAGCAGCTTTTGCCGGTGTACGACAAGCCGATGATTTATTATCCGCTGGCGACGCTGATGCTGTCGGGGATTCGTGAAATTCTGGTGATTTCGACGCCCCAGGATACGCCGCTGTTTCGGACGCTGCTGGGGGACGGAAGTCAGTGGGGAATCTCGATTGACTATGCCGTTCAGCCAAGGCCGGAGGGGCTGGCACAGGCGTTTATCATAGGCAAATCCTTTTTGGCCGGAGGGCCGGCGTGCCTGATTCTGGGCGATAATATTTTCTATGGGCACGGCCTGACGCCTTCCCTGCGAAATGCTGCTGTGAATCAGGATGGGGCGACGATTTTCGGCTATTGGGTGCGCGACCCGGAACGGTATGGGGTGATTGAGTTTGATGCATCCGGCAAAGCCCTGAGCGTGGAGGAAAAGCCAGCAAAACCCAAATCGAATTATGCGGCGGTGGGCCTGTATTATTAGGATCGGCAGATTACGGAAATTGCCGCGTCCATAAAGCCTTCGGCCCGCGGCGAGCTGGAGATTACCGATGTCAACCGGGAATATCTCAAACGCGGGCTGCTTCGGGTGGAACTGCTCAGCCGAGGAATTGCCTGGCTGGATACAGGCACACATGAGTCGATGCTTCAGGCGGGAAATTTTGTCCAAACGGTGCAGCAGCGGCAGGGATTGATGATTTCGTGCCCGGAGGAGATTGCCTATCGTATGGGCTGGATTTCGGCTGAGCAGGTGATGCATCTGGCTGAGCCGCTGAAGAAGAATGAATATGGTCAGTATCTGATTCAGTTGATTAAAGGCGGAAACGGATGAACCGAGTTGAAACTGCGATTCCCGATGCGATTATTCTGGAGCCGAAGGTGTTTGGCGACGCGCGGGGTTTTTTTGTCGAAACCTACAGTGCAAAACGATATGCCGAGGCGGGCATCCCGGAGACGTTTGTGCAGGATAATATCTCGTTTTCCCAGCGGGGTGTGCTGCGCGGGCTTCATTTTCAAAATCCCAACGGACAGGGCAAGCTGGTCCAGGTTCTGCAGGGCGAGGTGTATGATGTGGCGGTGGATATACGTCTCGGTTCGCCGACGTTTGGCAAATGGGTGGGGGTAACGCTGTCAGCGGAAAACAAACGGCAGTTTTTTATCCCGGCCGGATTTGCTCATGGATTCTGTGTGCTGAGTGAGACGGCCCTGTTTCATTATAAATGTACGGCATATTACGCCCCGGCCAATGAAGGCGGGATTGCCTGGAATGATCCGGACATTGGGATAGAATGGCCGATATCGGAGCCGACGCTGTCGACCAAAGATTCGGCATACGGACCGTTGAAAAGCTATCCAGTGGAACGGCTTCCTCGTTATCAGCAGGGAGTACGATGATGGTTAGTCCAGTGGTTGTGCTTGGTGCCCGGGGGATGCTCGGGACGGATTTGATGGCCTGCCTGGCCCGGCAGGGGATAGCGGCCAGGGGCTATGACCTGCCTGATTTTTCGATTGTGGATCAAGGGCAGATTGAGAAGGCGATTGACGGCGCCGGTGTTGTGATTAACAGCGCCGCTTATACGAATGTGGAGAAAGCCGAGAGCGAGCAGGCCCTTGCGTTCATGGTCAACGGTGACGCGGTGGGAACGCTGGGGCGGATTGCCGGGAGTAAAAAGATTCCTGTGCTGCATATCAGTACGGATTTTGTTTTTGACGGGACACTGGACAGGCCTTATGTCGAAACCGATGCAGCCAATCCGGTCAGTGCTTATGGGGCGAGCAAATATGCAGGCGAGAAGGCGTTAATTGCGTCGGGCTGCCGCTGCTGCATTGTTCGGGTGCAGTGGACCTATGGTCGAAATGGTGTTAATTTTACCAAGAAGCTGCTGGATGCGGCGCGTGCAGGCAAACCGCTGAAGGTCGTCGATGATCAGGTGGGCGCACCGACAGCAACCGAGGATGTTTCTAAAATTTTATGCTCATTGATTCAATTGCCGGCGTTTCCGGAGGGTGTTTATCATCTGGCGGCCGGCGGGTATGTAAGCCGATTTGACATGGCTAAATATTTGTTTACGACGCTGGGAATGACCGTGGATTTAAGCCCGTGCAAGACCAGTGATTTTCCATCGGCAGCCAAACGGCCTCTGAACAGCCGATTTAATTGCACTAAGCTGGAGACATTACTGGGTGCAAAAATGCGTCCATGGCAGGATGCTTTACGGGATTATTTGGCAACGATTTAATTTGATTTTTTAGACGATAAGGATTGACTATGCGAACGATTCTGGTAACCGGCGGGGCAGGATTTATTGGCAGCAATTTCGTGCGGATGATACTCAGCGAGCATTCGGATGTGCGGGTAGTGAATCTGGATTTACTGACCTATGCCGGCAATCTGGAAAGCCTTGGTGAGTTTTTGAATCACAAGAACCATATCTTTGTCAAAGGCGACATCTGCGATGGGGAACTGGTGAATGATCTTGTGGTCCAGCATAAAATTGATGCGATTGTCAATTTTGCGGCCGAAAGCCATGTGGACCGTTCTCTGGTGGAACCGGGGGTGTTTATTCAGACCAACGTCACCGGAACGCTGACGCTGCTGAAAGTGGCATTAGACCACAAATTAGAGCGGTTTTTGCAGGTTTCGACGGATGAAGTGTATGGTTCGTTGGGGACGGAGGGTTTTTTCACAGAAACCACTCCACTTAGTCCGAATTCGCCTTATTCGGCCAGCAAGGCTTCAGCGGATATGCTGGTGCGGGCATTTTCACATAGCTGGGGACTGCGGTGCAATATTACCCGATGCTCGAATAATTATGGGCCGTATCAATTTCCGGAAAAAATGATTCCTTTGATGATTCATAATGCCTTGAATGACAAAGAGTTGCCGGTCTATGGTGATGGCTTGTACATTCGGGACTGGCTGTATGTGTATGACCATTGCACGGCCATCTGGAAAGTCCTGACGCAGGCTGAGCCGGGTACGATATATAATGTGGGCGGCAACAATGAGAAGACCAATCTGGAGGTGGTAGGGATTATTTTAGAGCGTCTGGGCAAACCCGAGACGCTGATTCGCCATGTCAAAGACCGCCCCGGGCACGACCGGCGGTATGCAATCGATTCAGGCAAGATGATGAAAGAACTGGGCTGGCGTCCGACGGTGACCTTTGAAGAGGGAATCGTCAAGACTATCGACTGGTATCTGGCGAATACGAGCTGGCTTAATCATATTGTATCCGGGCAATATCAGCAATATTATCAGAGTATGTACAGCAATCGATAACCGAAGATTTGGCGGCAGCAGGCGGGACAAGGAATGTCTTGACCGAGGGGTCTTTCTGGAGTAAACTTTGCCGTTTTCTTGAGAAAGGCTGAACAGGGAATGAGTGAAAAAACAACAAATTTGTCTGCTTTTAAACGGGTCTTGGGTTATGTCTGGCCGCAGTGGCCGACCCTGATTGCTTTGTTTTTCTGGGCGGCGATGATTGCGGTTATGTTTTCGGCCAGTTTTCTGACCATTATTCCGCTATTAAAGGTAATGATGGAGGAAGAAGGTCTCCATGCCTGGATTGATCGGAAAGTGTGCAATGAACGATACGGGATTGATTTTTCGGTTCCCGGCCGCAATGAATTATATGATATCACCTCCGATGCAGCACGGTATTTGTACATCAGCCGCGTTGATGCGGATAAGTGGGGGGGGGAGCAGGGTTTAAAGCATGGCGACCAGATAACCAAAGTAACTATTGGTGAGCATCCCAGTCAAGACGGCTCGCTGGCGGGAATGCTGGAACTGCTGGCAACGTCCGAATCCGGGCAGTCTCTGGTGTTATCCGTTTTACGGACTGATGCACAGGGGAACTCTGTGCCGTTGACACTCGATAAAATCGTGCCGGAAATGCCGTTTTATGCAGACTGGATGCAGTGGCCGGTCAGCTTTATTCCACGTTCCGAAAAAAATGAAGATATGCTCAAGGCGATGATCATCGTGATTCTTGCCTTGACGGCTGTGACTTTTATTCGCTGCTGGGCGCGTTTTTATCAAACTTATCTGGCGGAAAAAGTGGTTTCCATCGCCAATGCGAAATTGCGTGAAGATGTCTTTCATCATGCCTTGTATATGCCGGTGGGTTTTTTTGCAGCCCGTGGAACCAGTGATACCACCAGCCGAATCATTGGGGATGTCGCGCAGAGTGGTAAGGGAATTAAAATTCTGTTCGGTAAGACGATTCGTGAACCGCTGGTGGCAATGGGGGCGATGACTGCCGCATTCACGATCAGTTGGGAGTTGTCGCTGATTTTTCTGACCTCGGCGCCGGCAGTCATTGGAGTGATTGCGATTTTCGGTAAAAAGATGAAGAGGGCCATGAAGAAATCGCTGGTCTCAACGGCCCAGTTGCTGGGCCGTATTCAGGAAGCGATGAATGCCCTCCGGGTAGTGAAGGTTTATAATCGTCAGCCGTGGGAAGTCCATGAATATGAGAAGAAAAACCGGGAATTTTTGAAGTACTCGCTTCGCATGTCGAAAATTGACGCCGCGACCAGCCCGGTGATGGATGCGATGGGCATGGTTGCCGCGGTTGGAGTAATTCTGATTGGGGCGGTGTGGGTAACCCATAACAAAATGCAGCCGAGCGCTTTTTTTGCATTACTGGCTTGTCTGGGCGGTGCCGCCGAATCGGTGCGCAAGGTCAGTGATGTCTGGAATATGGTGCAGCAGGCCAATGCGGCGGCGGAACGTGTGTTTGCGGTGATGGATGAACCCAAAGAGAAAGAGGCTCCGGGGGCGTTTGCGATGAAGCCTCTGGAGCGGCAGATTGAATTTCGTGATATCGTTTTCACTTACCCCAGTGCTCAGCAGCCGGCGCTGGAGGGGGTCTCTCTGACGGTTCCTGCAGGTCAGACGGTGGCGGTAGTCGGTTCCAACGGCTCGGGCAAGACGACTCTGGTCAATCTGCTGCCGCGGTTTTACGACCCTGACAGCGGACAGATTCTGATTGACGGGCAGGATATTCATCAGGCGACATTCTACAGCCTGCGTGATCAGATCAGCATGGTGACTCAAAATGTAGTGACCTTTAACGATACCATTGCCAACAATATCGCTTATGGCAAGCCGGATGCGACGCGCGATGAGGTGATTGCGGCGGCCAAACGGGCCTATGCCCATGAGTTTATCACGACCCTTCCTAACGGCTATGATTCCATGATCGGCGAATTAAGCAGCGGTTTCAGCGGCGGCCAACTGCAGCGGATTGTGATTGCCCGGGCGATTCTGAAAAATCCGCGGATTCTGATTTTTGATGAAGCAATGAGCCAGATTGACGCCGAAAGCGAGGCCAAGATTCATGCCGCGCTGGGTGATATTATGAAGGGACGCACCTGTTTTCTGATTGCCCATCGTTTCAGCACGGTGATTTCCGCGGATCGAATCGTTGTCGTGGACAAGGGTCGCATCGTCGCCGACGGCAAGCATCAGGAATTGATTCAAAGCTGCCAGGTGTATAAGAATCTGTATGAGACACAGTTGATGTCGCCGCAGTAACCGGCTTTTCGGAATGGGTCTATGGATAACCAGCGACAGGCCAGAGCGACGATAGGTGTGGTCAATTACAAAACCCTGGATTTGACCCGGTTGTGTCTTCGCAGCATCCGTAAATATACGCGGCGTCCGTACGAGGTGATTGTGGTGGATAATGATTCACAGGATGCCTCGACGGAATACCTGCGGTCGCTGAAGTGGATTCGGCTGATCGAGCGAAAAGACAAGACCAATGACAGCACCGGCGGGTATGCCCATGCCGCGGCGCTGGATATGGCCCTGGAGCAGACTCAAACCGAGTTTTTTGTCGCCATGCATTCGGATACGTTTGTCCGACGGGATAACTGGCTGGAAGAACTGCTGGCGATGTTTGGTCAGGATACCCGGACGGCCTGTGTCGGCGCCGGAAAAGTGGAATTGACGCCGGACTGGCAGGTCTGGCTGAAAAAGCTGACAGATTTCAAGACGTTCAGACGAAAACTGCTGCGTGTGACGGATCCTGTGGGAATACACCGGTATTATAATCGTACGGTATGCAGCATTTACCGAACCGAGGTTCTCAAACGCGAAAAACTGTCGTTCCTGATGGATCGAGACAAAGGATTGACTGTCGGCAAGAAACTGTATTTTGAGCTGGTGGACCGGGGCTATAAGACCGTGGAACTGCCGGACCGATTTATGCGGCAGTATCTGTATCACCTGGCCCATGCAACCCAGGTTGTGAATGCAGGACAGTATAATCTCCGACAACGCACCATACGAAAAATCAGCCGGCTGATTGAACAGATTATGCGATCCGAGCAGGTTCAGCAGATATTAAAGGACGATTCCCTGGATCAATAAAGGATAAATACGATGCCAAGATTATCATTACTGCAGCACCCGGTGTTGTACTACAAGAATAAGTATTACCATCACAAGCTCAAGCACGGCAACGCGCCGGACGGGCTTTCGGTTATGGATATTCACGGCGTCAAATTTCCCTGCGATTTGGCGCTGGGGAAAATGACACGAAGTATGTATTTTGGTGCGTATGATATCGAGATACGCAGAATTATCGAAAAAAATCTGCGTCCGGGGGATGTTTTCGTGGATGTAGGTGCCAACGTGGGGTATTTCAGCGCCGTAGGAGCGACTCGCGTGGGAACGTCCGGGCAGGTGCACTGTTTTGAGCCTGTCCCGTGGCTGTTCAGTTATTTGGAGCAATTTCGCTCGTTGAATCCCAATTATTCCATCTCGGTCAATCAGGCCGCACTGGGAGACAAGGAAGACAAGACGATTATTTATCAGAGTGAAAATACCGGCGGGCATTCGCTCCTGTCAGGATATTTCCTTTCCGGCCAGCCTGAGAAAACTCATGAGATTGCCGTTCATCGATTGGATACATATCTGGAACAGAAATCGGTTGACCGAGTGGCGCTGATTAAAATTGATACAGAAGGCTATGAATTCCCCGTTCTGCTGGGATTGACGGGTTTCCTGAAAAAGTCCAAAGGCCGTCTGCCCATCCTGGTCATTGAGATATCACACAGAGCTTTTTCGCTGACGAATCATACCATCGCGGAATTTGAAACATTCATGAAGGATTTTGGATACACGGCGTATGAAATTTGCGGCTGTCATAAAGCAGATTTATATCGTGCACAAGATCAGAATCTCGTCTTTATCCCTGAGAAATAATGGGCAAGCTTGTCAGTATCATTGTATTTACAAAAAATCGCCCCCTGCAATTGCATGGGTATTTAGAGAGTCTGTACCGATATTTTCCGTCGGAGGCAATACAGGTTTATATTCTCTATAAACCGGAACTGTTTAGCGAGGAATATGAACAGTGTTTTCGTTCATTTCCGGCCTGCCGGGTCATTCGTGAGACGAATTTCCATCTGGATTTCATGCGGTTATTCGAGGGAATCAAAACCCCCTATATTTTGTTTGGGATTGATGATCTGGTGTATTTTGATGGCATTGGACTGGAGACGATCCAGGGAACCTTTGACAAGCTGGGGGATTTGCTGTTTGGTTTTTCGTTACGGCTGGATCAGCAGCAGATGCCCGAGGATTTTGCTGCAGGCAGTGTCCAGCCGGAGGATGTTGAGGGGCAGACCATCTATGCTCTGGATTGGACAATGGGGCAGACATCGAATACGCGATATCCATTTGAGCTTTGTGCGACAGTTTATCGGACCGAAGATATTCGCCGATTATTCAGCAGGGTTGTGAGTCACAATTGGATTGCCAATCGTTATTTTCGACCCGGTTCAAAGGCGGCGCACCTTTATGGGTGTTTTTTGAAAATCCGGAATCTGTACAAACGATTTGGTTTTTTTTATAATCCCAACACACTGGAGTCCTGGTGCTGCCGTTATGTGCAGAGACATCCCGATGCGTTTGGACATCTGCTGGCCTATCGGTCGATTTGCGGTACGGCCATCCAGGTGAACATGGTGAATACGACGACTGTCAATGAGTGGGATGATTCAGCCAGGCTGACGGTGGAAGTGCTGGCGGAAAAATATCGGCAGGGCTGGCGGCTGGATATAGACAGCCTGGCAGCGGATAAGCCCGGACAAACCCATGGCGGTCCCGAGCGGTTTAAGTTATGCAAAAAGGAAATGTGAGGAAAGCATGGTAAAACGTATTCTTGTAACCGGTGGAGCCGGTTTTCTGGGATCGCATTTATGCGAGCGTTTATTGCGTGAGGGACATGATGTCCTGTGCGTGGATAATTTTTATACCGGGCGAAAGCAAAATGTTCTTCATTTGCTCCCGAACGGCCGGTTTGAAATGATGCGGCATGATGTGACCTTTCCCCTGTATATTGAAGTGGATGAAATTTATAATTTAGCCTGTCCCGCTTCGCCGATTCATTATCAGCACGATCCGGTCCAAACGACCAAGACCAGTGTGCATGGGGCGATTAATATGCTGGGACTGGCCAAGCGGGTCAAGGCCAAAATTCTCCAGGCCTCAACCAGTGAAGTCTATGGTGATCCCGAAATTCATCCGCAGACAGAATCCTATTGGGGACATGTCAATCCGATTGGAATTCGCTCCTGCTATGATGAAGGGAAACGCTGTGCGGAGACCCTGTTTTTTGATTATCATCGCCAGCATAAGCTGCGGATTAAGGTGATTCGCATCTTCAATACTTATGGACCAAGAATGCTGCCCAATGACGGCAGGGTTGTGTCGAATTTTATTGTTCAGGCGCTGCAGAATAAGCCCATTACCATTTATGGTCAGGGCAGCCAGACCCGGTCGTTTTGTTATGTGGATGATTTAATTGAGGCCATGGTCAGGATGATGGATACCCCAGACAGCTTTACCGGGCCGGTCAACTGCGGCAATCCCCAGGAATTTTCCATTTTAGAGCTGGCCCGGAAAATCATTGAGCTGACCGGATCATCAAGTCAATTGAATTTTATGCCGCTGCCGCAGGACGACCCGACGCAGCGCAAACCGGATATCAGCCTGGCTCAAAATGTGCTGAAGTGGTCTCCGACAGTGGCTCTTGACGAGGGCCTGAAGAGGACCATTTCTTATTTTGAACACATGCTGCGCAATGGTGAACTTGCCTTAAGCTAACGGAAATTGCAATGTCAAAGTTTTATAGTCGATGGAAAAAGCAACTGATTCGCTCGAAGATTCTGTCGGGCCTGAGCCGGTTTCCGGGATATTTCCGGGATTGGCGCCGCTACAGCCGCATGGAAGGGGCGGAGCCGATTCGGCTGAACGATACATACCCGTGCCTGTTTGACAAGACCAGCGGGACGGGGGTGGACAGTCATTATTTTTATCAGCATGTCTGGGCGATGGAAAAGATCGCGGCGCGTCGGCCCGCACAGCATGTGGATGTCGGGTCCAATGTGGATTTTGTCGGTCTGCTCAGCACGATTACCAAAGTTCAGTTTGTGGATATCCGTCCGATGGCGGTCAACAATCTGCCGAATCTGGAAAGCACCTATGGGTCTATCCTCGAGCTTCCCTATGCTGACAACAGTGTGGAATCGATTTCCTGTCTGCACGTGGCCGAGCATATCGGCCTGGGGCGATACGGCGACCCTTTGGACCCGCTGGGCACAAAAAAAGCAGCCGCAGAACTTGAACGCTGCCTGAAGCNNATATTTTTCACTGCCGGTCGGGCAGCCCAAACTCTGCTTTAATGCGCATCGCATTCATTCCCCCCAGCAGATCCTGGATTACTTCAAGGGATTAAAGCTGGTTGAATTTTCAGGCAGTACGGATGACAAGACCTTTCTCCGGAATACGGATATGCAGCCGTTTGCGGCCATGCGCTATGCCTGCGGCATGTTCTGGTTTACCAAATAAAGGAAAAATACACCATGAAATGGATTACCAAAATAAAAGAGATATACAAGGCACATCGAAACTGGAAAAAAGTCCAGAAACGCTGTCAGACGCATGCCCAGGGCACAGAAGTGCAGTTGGCCTTCTACAAGCAGCTCTTTTCGCCCGGAGATATTGTGTTTGATGTGGGGGCCAATGTGGGTGACAAGGCCGCCATCTTTCTGCAGGCCGGCGCCAAAGTGATTGCCGTTGAACCGCAGGAAAGCTGCTGGCGTATTCTGACCAGGCGTTTTGGACAACAGAAAGACAGGGTGGTCATTGTTACCTCGGCGCTGGGCGAAAAAGAAGGAATGATTACGCTGTATATTGACAAATCCTCAACGATTTCATCCACCAGCAAAGAATGGATCGATGCAGTCAAAAAAAGCGGGCGTTTTCCATCGCACAAGTGGGCTGACCAGGTGGATGTCAAGACCACGACGATGGATCGGCTGATTCAGATTCACGGAAGACCGAGGTTTTGCAAGATTGATGTCGAAGGAGCCGAGGCCGAAGTACTCAAAGGATTATCCAGTCCGATTGCCTGCTTGTCATTTGAGTTTGTCCCGGAAAAAATTGAAAAGACCCTCGAATGCATCGATCGGTTGTCGGCTATCGGCCAGTATGAGTATAATTTCTGTTTTGGAGAAGCAGGGCAATTTGAAATGGCTTCACGTCTCTCGGCTCAGGATATGAAGGCTTATTTGACAAATATGGGAAACCAGATATCCAATTTCGGCGATATCTATGCATTTGCCCGCAATGCCTGAAAAATGATATTGCCCGTTTGTACGATTTAAATGGGTTTTTTCCGCCGGATTTGTGAAGTGGAATGCAGGTTCAGGGAGACTATGAAAAGAATATTGATTATCGCGGATTTTAAAGACGAGTCGGAACGTTCGATTCGTCTGCAGTCCCGGATGTGGATTAAGGGCCTTCTGCGGGCCGGACACGATGTCCAGCGTTTCAGCTATCGCAATGTGCTGACACAGTTTAATCCCTTTTCCGGGAAATATTTCCGGCGTTTTATGCCGAAATTCGTCAAGCGTCGCACGGATGAGCTCTTGGTTTGCCAGATTAAGACCTACTATCCGGATATCGTGTATATATTCGGGATGAAATATCTGGAACCGGAAACCATTCGAGTTATCCGTCAGGCTGCGCCCGGGGTGATCGTAGTGGGGCGTGATGAGGATCCTTTTCCCGATAAAAATCAGGAACGACTGGCGATTGCGGCCGAGTGTGATATGGTGGTCAACACCAGCGGCGGAGCGTTTCTGGAGACCTACAAAAAAGCAGGCGTACCGCGATGTGCATTCTTGCCCAATGTCTGTGATCCGGATATTCAATACCGTTATGCTCCGGACCCGAAGTGGCAGGCGGAAATCATTTTTACCGGCAAGCCCATCCATCAGCGTCTGGGTCAGGTTGGCGACCGATATCATCTGATTGAGACGATTGCACAGCGGCCGGGCTGCCGGGTCTATGGAGCCTTTGGCGTACCACGTGTGGAGGGATTGGATTATTTCCACGCCCTGAGCAATGCCAAAGTGGCCCTGAGCATAAATATCACCAATGATATCCCCCTGTACCATTCCGACCGATTAATCAACAGCTTGTCCTGCGGGCCGCTGGTGTTGGCCAAGCGGGTTCCCCAGACCGAGCTGCTGCATCAGGACAAAAAACACCTGTGCTATTTTGATACGTATGAGGAATTTATCGAATTGGCCGATTGGTATGTCAAGCACGAATCCGAAAGACAAAAAATCGCGGATGCGGGGATGGAACAGGCGCATCGAGAATACAACTGTGTCGTCATGGCCAGGCACTTTATGGATTTGGTGGAAAAGCATGCCTGCTCTGCTCCTTGGAATCGTGTGATCTGATGACTGTATTGCATCTTGTATGAAAAAGCCGCCTGTCAACCGCATTCGTCGGCGTGAAAGGATATAATGTTGAGGTTCTTCAAAAAGAAAAAAGAAAGCCGATATCTGAATGCCCGTTTTCCTGAATATCAAATCGGCAAGTGGAGTTATGGAAAGCCCAAAGTGATGTCGTGGGGCGAGGGGGCGGTGCTGAAGGTCGGGGCATTTTGTTCTTTTGGTGCTGATGTCACCATATTTCTCGGCGGGGAGCATCGCATTGACTGGGTGACGACGTTTCCTTTTAATTCGCTGTGGAAATCCGCCGAACACTTCACAGGACACCCGGCCACCAAAGGCGACGTAGTGATTGGAAACGATGTCTGGATAGGCTATCGCGCGATCATTCTTTCCGGGGTGACGATTGGTGACGGCGCTGTAATTGCGGCGGGGGCGGTGGTGACCAAAGACGTTCCCGCATACGGCATTGTGGGCGGCAATCCCGCCAAACTGATTAAAAAGCGATTTGACGACGAAACCATACAGCGGCTGCTCAGGATTGCCTGGTGGAACTGGGACGACGCAAAGATTGAACAATATCTTCCCTTGCTGCTCAATCCGGACCTTTCGAAGTTTATTCTCGAAGCAGAAAAAGAATAGCCGGCAAGACCCATTTATGATTTTGAAGGATGCCCGATAACAAATTCAATCCCATGGGCAGGGATGGTGTACACCAGGTTTTCCTCGTAGTATTCCTGAAACAGTGTGCAGCAGTTAATCAGACAGCCGAAGGCCTTTTTCAGAAATCCCAGCAGGCCGAACTTGGATCGGAATATCAGGCGCTGAGAGATGATCTGCAGGCGAAGGTCGGAATAGAAATTCGGGACTTTCCGTCGCAATTGTAGCGGATAATCGACGAAGTAATAAAACGTATACAGGCCAAAGTGCCGGACGTGGGTGGGGTCGGAATAATAATAGGGATTTGAAAAATGCGGGACAAAGATATAGGCTTTTCCGTCTTTTTTGAGTACTCGCATTATTTCCCTGAGCAGGAGGTCAAAGTTATGGACGTGTTCAAGGACGCTGCGGCAGTGTATCTCATTCACGGACTGATCAGGGAAAAACGGCAGCCCGCGTTCAATATCCGTCACAATGTCCACCTGGGGCGCATCAACGCGATCGATGCCGATGCGGCCATCCTTTTTCTTGGCGCCGCAGCCGATATCGATCACAATCGGTGTTTTTTTCTGGATTAATTGTTGAATATCAACTTTTACTTTTGTTTCCATGGATATCCTGCTCCGCAGAGACGATGGTCCATCTATTCTTAAGCCGATGAAGTCCGGATCCTGCCAGCAAAATACTTGTTTTTATCGATATTTTCAATATAATAATTCCAGATTATGGCTAATCCTGGAATAGAAATTATCGGATGACTCACAAACGCGTACTAATCTTGTCACATAATCCGGACCGGGCCAGTTTCCGGCAGCGGATTGGGATTTACCTTCCTCAGTTGGAAGCGGCGGGGGTTGTCTGTACCGTGGTGCGGTTCCCGAAGGGATACTGGGCACGGTGGAAGCTGTTTGCCGGGGCAGGACAGTACGATGCGGTCCTGCTGCACAAAAAGACGCTGAATTTCTGGGATGCCCGGATTTTACGCAAGCACGCCCGGCGGATCATTTATGATTTTGACGATGCCATTATGTTCAGCCCGCACAAGCCGGATTGCCGGCATTCGAGCCATTTTCGCCTGTTTGAGCGGACGATGCGGCTGGCGGATTGTGTCATTGCGGGCAATGCCTGGCTGGCCGGACAGGCCCGGCCATTCTGCACAGCGGTTCATATTCTGCCAACCGGACTGGATACGTCGAAATTTAGCGGCATACAGAAGGTGCCATCGGATGGCAGAATTCGCCTGGTTTGGATTGGGAGTAAGGCGACATTACGATATTTAAAGGAATTGTCGCCTGCCCTGGAGCAGATTGGCAGGACCTGTCCGCAGGTGGTTTTGCGAATTATCTGCGACGATTTCTTTGACCTGTCTGCAATGGCTGTGGAGAAAAAGGCCTGGTCGCTGGAAACCGAGGCGGCGGATTTGGCGGCCTGTGACATCGGGCTGTGTCCATTGCCGGATGATAATTTCACCCGCGGCAAGTGCGGCTTCAAGATTTTACAGTATTTCGCAGCGGGGCTTCCGGTGATTGCATCGCCGGTAGGGATTAACGGCGATTTTCTGATGGGCGGCAAAACGGGGCTTGCTGCTGGGCAGGAAAACGAATGGGTTGATGCCATCAAGGCCCTCATCGATGATGCCTCCCGGCGGCAGAGCATGGGTCATAATGGAAGAAACGTTGCCCAACAGCATGATGCAGCCGTGATTGGGCAACGTTTCTGTGAACTTATACAGGATTGCCTGCGATAGTATCAGCCTTGGCCGGTCAGTCTATTTAAACTGCTCCGCGGTCAGGGTGCGGATTTGTCCTTTGGGGATTTCCACCTGGATGTCCCTGCCGCTATAGCGTACCTTCAGAGGCTGTCCTGTCAGATTTTTGATATTGGCTTTAACAAGCTTGCCTTCGTTCCATTGGATATCGACTTCAAAGCCACCCCGGGCGCGGAGTCCTTTGACGGAGCCGGCAGCCCAGGCATCGGGCAGGGCGGGCAGCAGTTCAATGCGTCCGGCGTGTGACTGCAGCAGCATTTCGGTGATGCCGGAGGTGGCGCCGAAGTTGCCGTCAATCTGGAACGGTGGATGGTTATCAAATAGATTGGGCAGCGTTTTTTCCGGCGTCAGTTGGTTTTTCAGCATGGTGAAGGCATGGTTGCCGTCGTGGAAGCGGGCCCAGCAGTTGATTTTCCAGCCCATCGACCAGCCGGTTCCGCCGTCACCGCGGAATTCCAGTGATTTGCGGGCGGCCTGCCACAGGTCGGGTGTGTCATAGCGGTTGATGTCCTGTCCGGGATGCAGCGCCCACAGGTGCGAAATATGGCGGTGCTCATTCCTGGGATCGTCCACATCTTCCAGCCATTCCTGAAGCTGGCCGTGTTTACCAATCATATTGGGCGCTATGCGGGCACGCATGGAAACCAGTTTCTCACGAAAATCGGCATCGACCTCAAGGATTTTGGACGCATCGATGCAGTTGGTAAACAAGGCCCGAATGATTTGATGGTCCATGGTCGGGCCCATGACTAAGCCGCCCTGTTCAGGAGAATTCGACGGGCCTGAGATGAGCCAGCGATTCGGATTGCGCGGGTCTTCGACGAGATAGGCGGCGAAAAATTCGGACGCACTTTTGATAATGGGATAGGCCCGGTTTTTCAGGAATTCCTTGTCCCCGGTGAATTCATATTGCCACCAGAGATGCTGGCACAGCCAGGCTCCGCCGGTGACCCAGATGCCATGGTCGGAAGCGTTGATTGCCGCAGTAGCCCGCCACAGGTCGGTGTTGTGGTGCAGCACCCAGCCGGGGCAGTTGTAGTAAGTTTTGGCAGTCAGAGCGCCGGTTTGCGAGCAGTCCTGAATCATATTGAACAGCGGCTCGGCACATTCGAACAGGTTGGTGATCTGAGCGGGCCAGTAGTTCATTTCCGTATTGATGTTGACGGTGTACTTGCTTCCCCACGGCGGCGACATCTGCTCATTCCAAAGCCCTTGGAGATTGGCGGGCTGGCCGCCGGGACGGCTGGAGGCAATCAGCAGATACCGCCCGAACTGGAAATACAGAGCGGCCAGGGCGGGGTCCTCGATTTTGCTGAATTCCCGGACGCGCTGATCGGTGGGATTTTGTGATGCGGGTGTATCGCCCAGCTCGATATCCACGCGATTCATTAACGCCTGATAATCGGACAGGTGGCGCTGCTTGAGCTGGTCATAGGAATACTGCTGAGCCGCAGCGCAAACCTTCTCGCATCGGGCGGTCGGGTCGGCGGAGATATCCTTGTAGTTGACATAGCTGGTTGCCGCCGTCAGCAGCAGAGTGACCGAGTCGGCATTGGTAATCTGGATACCGTTGTCGGACACGAAACACTGGCCGCTCTGGGCTGCTGCAACCAATTGAGCCTCGAAGCGCAGTTTGCTTTCCTGGCCGTTTTCGCCGCGATTGGTGACCTGGCCGCGAACAGCGAGACTGTAATCATTCAGGCGAACAATCTGAGACGAACGGTGCGGGCTGGTCAGTTGAGCCAGAAACGACAGGGCGCCGGGCTTGTCACAGGATAATTTCAGGACAATCACCCGATCCGGATAGCTGGCGAAAATCTCCCGCGTATAGGTCACACCGTTGACTTTATACTGAACGCGGGATATGGCATCCCGCAGGTCGAGACTGCGACGATAGTCGGTGGGATTTTCATGGCCGGCGAAGGTCAGCTTCAGGTCGCCAAAGGGCTGGTAAAAGGCCTGTCGCAGAGGATTACTCATAAAGCGGTCCATCGCCAGTTTCTGGGCCTCGGCCTGTTTGCCGTCAAATAGAAGCTGCCGCAGTTGGGGCAGGNNCCTCGGCTGCGCCGGGATTCTGATAGTCGCAGGGCTGTCCGGTCCAGAGACTGTCTTCGTTGAACTGGATGCGTTCGACGTCGGTCTTGCCGAAGACCATCGCGCCCATCATTCCGTTTCCTATCGGCAGTGCCTCGACCCACTTTTCAGCAGGCTTGGGATACCACAGCATCCATTTGCCATCCGATGCGGCCTGCTGACACCACCCAGTCTGTATCGCCGTCAGCAGCAAAAGGACGATAAAAACCATGAATGCGTTTTTGTGTTTGTGAATGTACATCATTGCAACTCCTTGTTCTGTGTTGATGGAATTCTTTATTGACTGACAAATCCGGCCAGGGCATAAACCAGTGCCGCCTGCCAGTTAATGGCGATTTCATTGGTTCGATAATCTTCTTCAACATCCTGCCAGTTGCTGGCGGAGGTTCCGCCGCCGACCAGATAACCCGGCCAGGGGTCTTTGATGCCATCCGCTCCCGAACGCCGGTCGTGCGGATTCATCGGCGGCAGATGCCCGATTCCGGTGACAAACGAGCGACCATACGTATTATGTCCGAATAGATGCGAGATTGCGTCCAATACGGTATGGCGATAGTCTGGTTTCGGGTCTATTTTGTAAGCTATCTGCAGGGTCAGCGTCTGCCGGGCGACGGTCCCATTGCTGCCCCAGTAATACGTGCCGCCAAGGGGCCTGCTGTACACGTCCTTGCGGGCCTGCTGGACGATGGCGTCTGCGACAGAAAGCAAATCGCGCCTGATGTCCTCTGCAATATCCGGATTCTTCCCCTCCCGGCCCGACAGCAGATAGGTAAACATCGCGAGATTTCGAATATTGGACCAATCCCATGCAGCATCAATCTTGTTGTCGATGGTCCTGGCCTGATTTTCAAAATCCTGAAGGACCTGTGCGTCGCCGGTGGTCTGCCACAGTTCAGCAGCCGCCCACAGGCGGTCATCCAAATCCGAGGTGCCGTATCCGCCGGTCGAAAAGGCCTTCTGGTCCGGTTTCTTATCGGCGGGATTCGCTTTCAGAAACGCATAACTGTTCTTCGATGCATCCAGACACCGCTGAGCATACGCGGCATCATAGGGCTTGAAATACCGTGCGGCCATGGCGGTCATGGCGACAAAATCTGCCGTGGCCGCTGTGCCCCAGTCGGTAAAATAGGTCCTGGAGGCATCTTTTTCCGGCATAATAAATCCGGGGAAATCCAACGGGGTCAGTTTATGGGAGATTTTGCCGGAACCGTCGGGATACTGCATTTTCAGGAGCCAGTCGATTTCCCATTTGATTTCCCTGAGAAAGTCCGGCCAGCCGGGAGCAGAGTCGGGAATGTTCAATGCGAAGGATTGAAGCCGGGGCTGGAAATGGTCCCAGGCCAGAAACAACATGCCGACGGTAATGCCTGCATTGACAGTGTACTTGCCATAGTCGCCGGCGTCATGCCAGCCGCCGGTGCCGTCGCGGAGGGTGTCGCCAAAGCCGGTATATGTCTGGTACGCATCGTTCATGTGGCAGGGGGCATGGCTGTACCGGATGCCGTTGTGCTCGCCCTGGACCGCCGTACCGCATCGCCACAGAGTAAAGCCCCGCATGACGGTATAAAAGGCGGAGTCATAGACCTTATCGCCAATCGGAAAGTCAATCGAACGCCCGAGGCCGGGGATAGTCAGATAATACTGCCCCGGCGTTTTAACTGCTGAAAAATCCGCAATCCAGACGTCCTGATTGACATCTTTCTGAGAGGTCGGACCGGTTGTCTTGCCGGAAAAGACGACGCGGTTGTCGGAAGACTGATGGACCGTAAAATCAGAGCAGGGCTTGATCATCGTTGCTTTCTTGGGCATCGACGGCAAGAAGCCCAGCGAATTCAGCCGAATATCGGTGCTGCCCCAGCAGAGCGACCCCCATAAAAGGCCTGCCATGCACAGCAGCCGCTGCCTGTGTGTATTCTCGTGCTGTATCATGTTCTCTTAATAGGTCAGGCCGAAACCATACGGAAACAGCGGGTCATAATTCTTGTCGCCGACATTAATCGGAATCTGATCCATCGAACGCGGCCAGGTGTACGACAGCTTGCCGGTGGGCTTATAATCGCCGAACAGCACATCCGCGACACCCTGACCTTCCGTGCCGGGCAGCCATGCGGCCACAAAGGCATCCGCCTGCTCCAGCACGCTGTTGATAATCATGGGACGTCCTGACAGCAGGACGACCACCACCGGGATGCCGGCCTTTTTCATCTCGGCAACCGCCTGAACATCTTCGACGTCCAATGCCAGGTCGCTTCGGTCGCCTTCCATCTCGGCATACGGGGTCTCACCAATCACAACGATACCCAGAGTCGCCCCGTTGGCCCCGATGCCGTCTTTGGAGAATGTGATCTGCGTATTGGCTGAGACGGTTTTTCTGATAGCGGCAAGAATCGTGGTGCCGCCGGTGGTAATGGCGCCGCTTTTACCCTGCCAGTCGATGGTCCAGCCGCCGCACTGGTTGCCGATATCATCGGCATTTTTGCCGGCGATATGGATGCGGGCGGCAGTTTTGGAAAGGGGCAGCGTTTTGCCCTGATTTTTCAGCAGGACCAGTGATTCACGGACGGCCTGACGAGCGACCTGACGATGCTTGAGAGAGCCGAAATCCTGATGGAGGGTACGGTCGGCCAGAACTGAAGCATTCTTGTCCAGAAGGCCCATTGCGGCCTTGACACGCAAAATACGTGTGACCGCATCGTCAATACGCGACATCGGGATTTTGCCTTCCTGCACCAGTTCCTTGAGGCATTTAATGTATTCCCGATAGGAGTTGGGTACCATTCCCATATCCATGCCGGCGTTGATGGAAATCATGATTGCGGTTTTGTAATCTTTGGTGATCTGGTCGATGGCGTTATAGTCGGAAATCAGGAAGCCATCAAAGCCCAGTTCTGTCTTGAGTACGTCGGTCAGCAGGTATTTATTGCCGGAGCATTTGGAACCGTTCCAGCTATTGTACGAGGGCATAATCGACCCGACACCGGCGGCAATGGATGCCGGATAGGGATACAGGTGAATCCGCCGCAGGGTGGCCTCGTCGATGCGGGTATCGCCCTGATCCAGCAGGCTCTTGCTGTTGGGTTTCTGGGCCGAGCCATAGGCCGTTCCGCCGTCACCGACATAGTGTTTGGCACAGGCCAGCACCGTGACCGGGTTGGACAGGTCGGTTCCCTGCAGCCCTTCCACGGCAGCCTGACCGAGTTCGCTGACCAGAATGGGGTCTTCCGAAAAGCCTTCGTAAGTGCGGCCCCAGCGTTCGTCCTGGGGTACCGTGATGCAGGGGGCAAAGGTCCAGTTAATGCCGGTGGCCCGAATTTCCAGAGCGGTAATGCGGGAGATTTCTTTGATTAATTCCGGATTGCGTGTGCAGCCCAGGCCGACATTGTGGGGAAATACCACCGCCCCGATTACATTGTTATGACCATGAACGCCGTCGATGCCGTACAGCAGGGGGATTTTCAGGCGGGTTTTCAGTGCGTGTTTCTGGCAGTTGTCATAGGTGTTGGTCCATGCCTCGAGGCTGTTGCCTTCCTTGGGGTCGGAGCTGCCGCCGCTGAGGATAGAGCCGATAAAATAGGTCTCGATATCCGACATCTCTTTGAGGCCGGATAATTCCGCCTGCGTCATCTGCCCGACTTTCTCATCGAGGGTCATTTTAGCGACCCATTGTCGGACCTGGGCGTCGAATGAAGACAGCGGCTTAGCGGGGGCAGAAGATGTCCGGTGACAGGATGCTGCAAGAATAACGATTGACAAAAGACAACACGATGTCAGGATGCGACCGATACGATAGCGGGCCATTGTGTACTCCTTTCAAAATCCATTTCAATTTTTAGCGAATACAGTACATGCAGGATGGGGTCGGAATAGTTCCGGTCCTGTGGCTATAGCATACCGGCTGATTCTCTTATTTGTCAAGAGATAATCTCTTGAAAAGGGTGCAATGGTAAATATCGAACATGTAGCCCAGAGGCTGTTTGTTGCACCTTTTTCACAGGTTTTG
>DLFY01000262.1:30295-37690 GCA_002482415.1 Phycisphaerales bacterium UBA7708 | reverse complement strand
TTTCAGGCTGAACCAATACAAAATCATCTTGACCTTGCCATAATACGATTTTTGCAGGACTTTCAGGACTTGCAAATTGTCACCTTCGATGAAAAGATTTTCCGTCGTATCAAAATCCGTCGATTCCTTCCGGCAGGGTTTCAGTGTTGCCGTTGTCGGCTCCTGAATATGGCGGAAACAATCGTTTTTTCCGGCCCAGCTTAGACCGTAACGCTCCTTATCGCCGGATACCTCCTGCCCCAGTGCCGCCGCAAGTTTGACCGGATCAATTTTACCCTCGGTAAATATCTGGGGAGTCTCTTTCTGGAGAATCTCTACAAGCTGTTGTTTAACATCCAAAGAAAAACCATCCATTTTTTTGGCAGGCATGTTACGCCCTTCCTGTTCAAGATACTTTCTTTTGTGCTGATTCTGTACCGAACTCCACACTTTCGGTCAGGGATTCCGGGATCAAGGCCGCATAGTGTCGGCGGCAGATTTCCGGGGAATTACCCATTAATTTAGATATTTTATACAGGCTTTCCCCTTTCATTGCAAGCTGAGAACCGAAAGTATGCCGAAAATCCAGACACGTCCATTTCAGGCCTTCGGGCTGTGCGTTTTCCAGTTCCCGGCTGAAATTATCCGGATCATACCGCAGGCCGCAAGGGCTGGGGAAAAACCATCTGCCCCGGCTGGGGCGGGGTGCGTAACTATCCAGAATCTTACGCAGGGTTGAACTAATGGGAATAGCCCGGTTGACCTTGGTTTTCGGCTGCCAGTACTCTTCATTGACCGTCTTGGCCCGGACTCGGATTATCCCATAGGGGCCGGATTTGAAGTCAATATCATCCAGCGTCAACCAGAGCAACTCCTCCCGGCGGAGTCCGGCATAAATCAGGGTTGCAATCATCGTTTGAAGCTGGGGCTTGTCTTTGAGGGCGGTTAATTGTTCATCGATTTGCTTCAGGGTTAAAAAACTGATTTCTGGGGCCTTTTCTTTGTAGCGTTCAACCTCTGCCGCCGGATTGGTATTGCCGGGCATTTTGACCCCGGCTTGTTTGGTTGCCCATGAGAAAAACCGGTGAAGGATTTCCCGATATCGATTAGCGGTTTTTGGGGCAAGCCCCCTGCTTCTGACTTGGGCGGTAATAAACTCCGTGATATCGGCAGTGGTGATATCTTCAATACAGGCCGCCTCAATCGTTTTGGGCTTGACCCGTTTATCGATTTTCAAATCCTGCTTCTTTTGCTGCCGGGGAGAGCGTTTGCGGCTTGTGATCTTCAGGGCCGGGCAGATATCCCCAAAGATCGACCTGAGATAGTATATATCCGTCTGCAAACTCTTGGCAGTCTTGAACGTCTCCATAAACTTGATAAAACGCTCCAGAATGTCCGTCAGTGGGGTTTTGGTCGGCAAGGGGTATCTACCCCCCTCAGCAAAGCCGATTCGATTTGACGCTTCTTCTCTTTGGCAATCTGGAGGGAATCGGTTTCCAGACTGATTCTGTGCTTATGTCCACCGACATAATACATTGCATAATAAATTTTTCCACGTTTGAATAATCCTGCCATACTCAAGAACCTCCGGGTTTAAAATAATGATTTTTCTTGAGTCCCCGTTTTGTGGATATTCGCTTTTTAGTACCCGAAATGGTACCCAAAGCACGATTTTTACCCATAAAAAAAGGACTTGCAAATTAACGCAAGTCCTTTATTTACAAGCAATTGGCGGGGGCTGGATTCGAACCAACGACCTCCGGGTTATGAGCCCGACGAGCTACCNNGACCTTTGGGTTATGAGCCCAACGAGCTACCAGACTGCTCTACCCCGCGTTCAGGAATGGAACAATGTAACACAGAACGAAATAATACGCAACCTTTTGCTGGCTATTTTTTCAAGTTTTCTATAATTTTTTGACACAGCATGTCGGCTTTGCCCTCTGGATATTTAAAGGCCGGCCACTGCGTCAATACGCCGTCTTTTTCGTGTCGCGGGATAATATGAAAGTGCAGATGCCTGACGACCTGCCCGGCAGCAGAACCATTGTTGCATAGGATATTAAACGCCGGGGCATTGACCGCGGCGGAAACGGCGCCGGCAAGCTGCGGGAGGACTTTGGCTGTTTCCGCCAGGATATTCGGGGAACACTGGTCAATGCGGTCCACGTGAGTCCTGGGGATCAGCAGCGTGTGGCCTGTGCTGATGGGGCCTATGTCCAGAAATGCCAATACATTGTCATTTTCGAACACTTTGTAACAGGGGATTTGTCCGGCCACAATTTTACAAAAGATACAATCTGTTTGCATCATGGGATTGATTCTCCAGATTTATTGTATTGCGAACCTGATTCTCACTATTGCAGGATACGATTTTATCACTATTTGTCGGCCAGCCCAATAAAAAAAGCCCGATGAAAACCTGTTCATCGGGCTTGGATTGCATAGGGCAAGAAACTACTGGGCCTTTTTGGCTTTTTTAGCCTTTTTTTCCGGGGCAGGTGCTTCTTCTTTCTTTTCCTGTCCGACCAATTGCAGCAGGACCAACTGGCCATTGTCGCCGAGACGTGTCTTGGCCAGCTTGATGATGCGGGTATATCCGCCGGGACGATCCAGATACTGCGGGGCGATATCGCTGAACAGCTTGCCGATGACGGTGCCCTTGCGGACATTCTGACCATCTTCTTCAACATAAATGGCACGATTATTCAGCGTGGAGATCGCCTGGCGACGAGCATGCAGTGTGCCTGCCTTGGCCGTAGTAATCAGCTTTTCAGCAAAGCGCTGCACTTCCTTGGCTTTTTGAATCGTGGTTGAAATGGTTCCGTGCTCGAACAGCGAAGCGGCCATATTACGCAGCATCGCTTTGCGGTGTTCACTGGTCCGATTCAGACGTCTTCTGGCTCTTAAATGACGCATATTAAATTACCCTTAACTTTCGGTTAGCTTGTACTTAGTTATTTTAATGCACCTGGCCCATACCGAGCGACAAGTTCAGGTCTGCAAGTTTCTGGCGAACTTCACGCAGGCTTGTTTTGCCGAAACTGCGAATCTTGAGCAGATCCGCTTCGGCCATGCTGACCAACTGACCCACCGTTTGAATGTTGTTGGATTCCAGACAATTGCTGGAACGGACCGTCAGGTTCAACTGCTCAATCGGCATGGCCATCTTGGCGGCCAGCTCTTCATCAACAGCACCTGTCTCAACTTCCGGGGCTGCCATTTCCAGTTCGACGGTTTCTTCTTCAAGCTCGGAATACTGCACGAACGGATTAATATACTTGCGAAGAATCTTGGACGCTTCCACGAGAGCAATCTGGGGAGCCACGGTGCCGTCGGTCCAGATTTCCAGAATCAGCTTGTCGTAGTTTGTCCTCTGCCCGACGCGTGTATCTTCGGTCTTGTAACGCACCCGCAATACCGGCGAGTAAATCGCATCCACTTCGATCAGGCCCAACTGCTGGTCAAACCGGTCCTTCTGGGCAATTCTTTCCGCGGCGGTTGTATATCCGCGTCCGATCCCAATGCCCAGTTCCATTTCGAACTTGACATCCTCGGTCAGCGTGGCGATAACCAGTTCGGGATTGAGAATATCAACCGTCGAATCGCTTTCAATCATCCCGGCAGTAACCGGTCCGGCCTTGCTGGCAGACAGTTTGACAGTCCTGGGGGCATCGCCCTGCATCCGGACAATGACCTGCTTGATATTCAGAACAATATCGGTGACATCTTCCATCACGCCCTTGATGGTCGTGAATTCATGATCTGCACCGGTGATTTTAATCCACTCGATTGCACAGCCTTCCAGCGAAGACAGCAAGACTCGACGCAGGCTGTTGCCGATAGTAGTACCGAAACCGCGTTCAAACGGTTCCACAACAAATTTTCCGTAACGATCGTTGGACACCTGTTCATCGCGTACAATGCGAGTCGGTAATTCCAATCCTCTCCAGGTTATTCTCATAATTTCTTAGCCTCCCACAATAGGACAGATGTTCTCAGCGTTTGAAAAGGCAGGCAAAATCCAAAACGCTATCCGGTATCCGTCCGCTGTGACTTTCTCTATTACGTTAACACTTATCTTGAACAGAATTCAACAACAAGCTGTTCTTCCACAGCCAGTTGGACATCATCCCGAGTCGGCAGTGCAACCACGGTCGCCATCGGCTTGGCAACATCAAACTGAAGCCATCCCTGAACGGTATAATTGGGATTGCTCTCAAGCTGAGCCTTGACCAGCTTGCGGGTCTTTTCGGCATTCTTCAGCGTAATCTTGTCGCCGACTTTGACCATGATGCTGGGGATATCCACGCGACGGCCATTCAGATAAATATGACCATGCGAAATCAGTATCCGGGCGGCCTTGCGGGACGGGGCGAAGTTGAGCTTATAAACCACATTATCCAGCCGGCGTTCCAGCATTTCCAGCAGGCGCTTGCCCGTGTCACCTTTACCCTTGAGAGCCAGGTCAAAGATTTTCATGAACTGTGTATTGAGCAGGCCATAATAGCGTTTGAGCTTCTGCTTTTCGCGAAGCCGAACCGCATAATCACTGCCGCGGCCTTTCCGCCAGCCGTGCTGGCCGGGAGCCATACTTTTCTGACGCTTTTCAATGGCGCACTTTGCGGTTTCGCAACGAGTGCCCTTGAGCAGCAGTTTCATTCCTTCTCGACGGCAAAGTCTGCATGACGGTTGAAGATAACGTCCCATATTCGCTCGTATTCCTTATCTTTATCTGTTACGTTTATAATCGTATTTATACTCTGCGGCGTTTCGGAGGCCGGCACCCATTATGCGGGATCGGGGTCACGTCTTCAATGGACGAAATCCGAAGCCCGGCCTGCTGGATGGCAGAAATGGCGGATTCGCGGCCAGCACCGGGGCCTTTAACGCGAATTTCCACTTCTCGAAGTCCGACACGCATCGCATTTTTCGCACATTTCTCGGCAGCTTTCTGAGCTGCGAAAGGAGTGCTCTTACGCGAACCTTTAAATCCAACCGAACCGCCGGAGTCCTGACAGATCGCTGCACCGTCTGCGTCGGTAATCGATATCAGAGTGTTATTGAAACTTGCTTTAATGTGAACGATACCTCGAACAACACTCTTTTTAACTTTCTTTTTAACGCCTTTTGCCATTTCGCTTGCAATCCCAAATCGTTTTTCGTTTGTTTGATTTGTTCGCCGTTTATCTCTTACACCTCATCGGCCTCGTCGAACACGCAGTCCTTGAACCTGCTTATCCGGCCCGGCTCAGCAGCCAGGCCTCAAGCGGCCGGTCGACTAACGCATTTCCTTGACGCTTTTCTTTCCGGCCACAGTCTTGCGTTTGCCCTTACGGGTTCTGGCATTACTCTGGGTCTGCTGGCCGCGGACAGGAAGACCCCGTTTGTGGCGGATGCCCCGGTAGCAGTTGATTTCACGCAGACGCGCGATATCCTGAGCCACCTGGCGGCGCAACTGACCTTCGACCAGAAGATCCCGGTCGACAATCTGACTGATGCGGCTGACTTCATCTTCGGTCAGCTTCCCGGCACGGACCTGGGGGTCAATGTTCGCTTCCTTGAGAATCTTTTTGGCCATATAATAGCCGATTCCATGGACATAAGCCAGCGATACCCAAGCGGGCTTATCATTCGGAATATCCACACCAACAATACGAGGCATATAATCTCCTGAGTTTCTAAGGGTTTTCTAACAATCAGCCCTGGCGCTGCTTATGACGGGGATTGGTCGAGCAAATCACCCGCAGGACGCCTTTGCGCCGAATCAGTTTACAGTTTTCACAAATTCGCTTTACGGAGCTTCGTACTTTCATAATCTCACCGTAGTTCCATCAATATCATATTAGCTTCTTAGAATAATCCGCCCTCGAGTCAAATCATAAGGGCTCATCTCAACGGTTACCTTGTCGCCGGGAAGAATACGAATAAAATGCATTCGCATCTTGCCGGACACATGCGCCAGGATTCGATGGCCGTTTTCGAGCTCCACCCGAAACATCGCGTTCGGCAAAGCATCAATCACTTTGGCATCGAGCCTGATAGCATCTTCTTTCGACATAATACCTTTTAATTACTGATCTTATTTACTTCTGTGGCGTCGGTTAAAACGTCACAACCATTTTTTGTTATTGCAATGGTATGCTCATAATGAGCCGAACAGCTTCCATCACTGGTCACAACCGTCCATCCATCCGCCAGGGTTCGCACGGCATATTTTCCGGCGTTGACCATCGGCTCAATCGCCAGAATCATCCCTTCCTGAAGCAGGATGTCGTGCCGCAGCAGGTCTTTGCTGACAAAATTGGGAACCTTGGGATCCTCATGCATTTCCGTACCAATCCCGTGCCCCACGAAATCCCGAACGACCGAAAACCCGGCCTGCCTGGCGCACTCTTCCATCTGGGCGGCCACCGCACTCCATTTGACACCCGGAGCGGACTGTTCGATGGCAATATCGAGCATCCTTCGCGTCGTATCAATCAGCTTCTGCTTGTGCGGGGCAATCGAACCAATCCCGAAAGTCACAGCCGCATCCCCGCAATAACCATCCAGCTTGACGCCGAAATCCACGCTGAGGATATCACCCTGCCGCAAAATCACTTTAGGCGAAGGAATCCCATGAACGAGCTGCTCATTGACCGAGGCACAAATCGCACCCGGAAACGCCCGGCCGCCGTAAGGACAAGGTACCCCTTTAAACAGGGCTTTTGCACCCGCCGCAGCCGTCATCTCCAGCGCCAGCTCATCCAGTTGGGCGGTACTCACACCCGGCCTGGCATACTCCTGCAATTTTAAAAGAACTTTCGCAACAACCGAACAGGCCTTGCGAATCATTTCAATTTCACGGCTGCTTCGCAGCGTTATCGCCATGAGCAACAACCTATTTCTTCAGGGTATCAAGCTTCTGTAAAACCGCCTGGGTAACCTGATCAATTTCCTGCGCCGCGTCAATATCCAGAATCACGGCACCTTTGGATTTATAATAGCCCACCACCGCAGCAGTCTGCTGATGATAGGTCTTTAGACGATTGCCCACCACGTCGGGTGTATCATCCGCACGCTGAACCAGGTCGCCGCAGCCTTTGTCGCATTTGCCTGCCACTTTGGGTTTGAGCGTCTGAACATGATAGACGGCGCCGCACTCGGGACAACTGCGACGACCCGTCATACGGGGCAGAATCAAAGCGTCATCTACAACCAGATTTACAATCGCGTTAATCTTTTCGCCGGCTTTGGCCAGAGCTTTATCCAGCCCTTCGGCCTGAACGGTCGTGCGGGGGAAACCATCCAGAACGTATCCCTTCGACGCACCGGTCATAGCCTTGACCATCATATCAATGATTAAATCATCCGGAACCAGCGCTCCGGAATCCATATAGCTCTGTGCCTTTTTGCCCAAATCACTTCCTGCAG
>DLFY01000262.1:17523-30265 GCA_002482415.1 Phycisphaerales bacterium UBA7708 | reverse complement strand
TGTCAATGATGCGTTTGCACTGGGTGCCCTTGCCGGCACCGGGAGGTCCGAGCAGAATCAGTCTCATCGGTATGCTCCTTTGATTCGTCCAGCATCCGTGAAGCCTTCGTAGTTGCGCATCAAGAGGTTCGCTTCAATCCGCTGGACAAGATCCAGCGACACACTGACGACAATCAACAATCCCGTGCCGCCCAGATAGGACGTTACGACATAATTTACACCCAGCATACCCGACACCACACTCGGAATCACCGCGATAATCGCCAGGAACGCCGCACCAAAGAACGTGATCCGAATCATCACGGTTTCCAGGTATTCTGCGGTTCGCTGTCCGGGACGCAGGCCGGGAATAAAGCTGCCGCGGTCACGGAGATTCTTGGCCATGTCTTTGGGCTGAAACTGAACCGTGGTCCAGAAAAACGCAAAGACAAAAATCATGATAATATAGACCACGTTGTAGGTATAAGCGGTCGGATTAAACGCGTTATATAATGTATTGGTAAACAGATTGGGGAAATGATTCATTACCTGTCCCAGAATAATCTGCGGGAACATCATCAAGCTGGACGCAAAGATGATGGGCATCACGCCGCCATGATTGACCCGCAGCGGAAGGTAATGGCGCTGACCGCCATACATACGATGGCCGCGCATCTGCTTGGCCTGCTGAATCGGTATCCGACGCTGGCCCTGTGTAATCAGAATCGCACCGGCAACGACAAATACGAATGCTGCGACCAGGAAAATAATCGTTCCCGGACCATACTGACTGGACGAGCCGCCGATTTGGAAAGTGGTATTATTCCAGACATCAATAACCGCTTTGGGAAAGCGAGCCAGAATGCCGGCCATAATCAACAGACTGATGCCGTTTCCGATGCCATATTCATCTATCTGTTCACCCAGCCACATCAGGAACATCGTGCCAGCCGTCATACCGACAATCCCCATCATGATAGCCTGGCTTTTCATGCCGGTAAATATCTCCAGAGAGGACATTCGCATATACATCATCGCCTGAAGGATGCACAGCGGCACCGTCAGGTAGCGGGTGTATTCCTGTATTTTTTTGTAGCCGGTCGCCCCTTCCTGCCGAAGCTTGCGAAGCGAAGGAATCACTTCACCCAGCAGCATCAGAATAATGGATGCCGAGATATACGGCATAATACCCAGGCCGAACAGACTGCTCCGGCTCAGCGTTCCACCGGTAAACATCTCCAGATAATCCGTAGCCCGGCTGAGCGGACTATCACCCTGCTGCTGTGCCGCAGTGGCGAGCTGATTGAATCCCGGAACCGGGATATAGAAGCCGATCCGATAGATGCACAGCAAAGCCACCGTGAACAGAATCTTGTTCCGAAGATCCGGTATCTTGAAGATATTGACAAATGTTCCCAGCATCTGAAAATCCTTTTCCGTTATGATTCTCAGGCTACGACTTTAATCGTACCACCGCAGCCGGATATTTTTTGCTCGGCACTCTTGCTGAACTTATGGGCCGATACGTTTAATTTTTTGGTCAATTCGCCATCGCCTAAAATCTTCACGCGGCTGGCCTGGCTGTCGAGTAATCCGGCGACATACAGTTCCTGTACGCCGACTGCGGCACCGTCTTCGAACAGTCTTTCCAACTGCGATACATTAACGACTTCATAGCGGGTTGTAAAATTGGCATTGTTAAAGCCCCGCTTGGGGAGACGACGGAACAGAGGCATCTGTCCGCCTTCATACGTCAGCGGCAGAGCAAATCCCGAACGGCTGCCGTCACCTTTGTGACCGCGTCCGCAGGTCTTGCCGTGTCCGCTGCCTTTGCCGCGTCCAACCCGTTTGCGTTTCTTATACGCTCCGGCTATTGCAGTAATTTCATGCATATACATAATCGCACTCACGTCCTTTTTTAAGCTTCAATCTGTACGCCGCGAAGAGCTTCGATTGTTTCTTTGTTCTGGAGCTTTACCAGCCCGGCCATAACGGCCTTGACCACGTTCTTGGGTGAACGGCTGCCGTACACCTTGGTCAGCACATTGCGAACACCCGCCAATTCCAGCATCGCACGAGCACTGGATCCGGCAATGACGCCTGTTCCAGGACCGGCCGGCAGCATAATCACATCCGTCGCACGGCATTTGCCTCGAACCTCATGCGGGAGGGTATCATTCACCACTGTAATTCTCTTCAAATTCTTCTTGGCGTCTTTGATCGCCTTTTCCACGGCCGGGGGCACTTCATTTGCCTTGGCATAACCATACCCGACGGTCCCGTTACGATCCCCTACTACGACCAGAGCCGCGAAGCTGAAGCGTCTGCCGCCTTTGACAACCTTGGCGTTACGATAGACCTTAACCACAGTCTCTTCCAGCGGCTGCTCGCCGTGCATTTCTGTTCTGATTGCTTCCTCAGCCAACTTTGCTCTCCGTTATCAAAAACCTGTTATGGTTTATCTATTACGATTAAAATGCCAGTCCAGCCTTGCGTGCCGCATCAGCCAGAGACTTGACGCGTCCATGATACTTGTATCCGTTACGGTCAAAACAAACCGCCTTGATGCCGACTTCCATTGCCCGTTTGGCCAGAGCTGAACCAACCGTTGCTGCGGCGTCTTTGTTTCCGGTCTTTTTCAGCGTTTCCTTGACTCCCTTGGCCAGGGTACTTGCCGAAGCCAGTGTTAATCCCGCCACATCATCGATAATCTGGGCATAAATGTGACGGCCGGAACGGAACACCACCAGGCGCGGGCGATCGGGCATACCGAACACTTTTGACCGGGACCGCCAATCGCGGCGGGATTTCGTTTTTTGAATTCTATCTCTGAGCATATCATTATTTCCTGTATTATTTCAAGCGGCTGTCAGGCCGTGAATAAATCCTGTCATCTGCACCGGTTGATTAACCGCCGGAAGCCAGCGCCTTGCCTTCTTTGCGTACCACGTGCTCATCCGCATAACGAATACCCTTGCCCTGATACGGCTCGGGGGGACGCACGCGGCGCACATTCGAGGTAAACTGCCCGAGAGCATGCTTATCGGCACTGCTGACTGTGAAGACAGCCGGGGTTTCATTACCTTTGGTTGCCGCCACTTTGATTTCCACTTTCACAGTTTTGGGAATCGGGACTTCCACGGTATTGCAGTACCCGACGGTCAAAACAAGCTTGCCGCCCTGCTCTTTGACGTTATAACCGGTACCGAATATCTGCATATCCCGCTGATACCCCTTGGACACGCCAACCATCATATTCTGGATCAGCGCCCGCGTGGTTCCATGCAGAGCCTTTTTCTGTCGGTTATTGGCATCATCGTTGGACACCACGATCTGGTTGTTTTCCACGCTGACCGCGATATCCGGATGAATGTTCATCTGGAGCGTACCCTTGGGGCCGGTGGCCTTGAAGGAAGTACCGCTGTGTTCAATCTTGACGCCGGCCGGAACTGGTATTGGTTTTTTTCCTATGCGACTCATTTAGCTCACCGTACAAATAATTTCGCCGCCGACATTTTCCTTGCGGCATCCTCTATTGCTTAAGATTCCCTTGCTGGTGGACACGATGGAAATTCCAAGTCCACCGAGCACTTTGGGCAACTCATCCACGCTGCAGTAGATTCTGCGACCGGGCTTGCTGACCCGCTTGACCTCGCTGATCAGATGATCACCGCTGGGTGAATATTTCAGGCGAATTCGCAGCAATCCCTGCTTACCGTCATCAATCCGGTCAAAATCGCTGATGAAGCCTTCCTCTTTCAACACGGAAGCAACCCCCTGGCACACTTTGCTGCTGGGCACTTTGACTTCCTGACGGCCGACTCTGCCGGCGTTCCGGATTCTTGTCAGCATATCCGCAATCGGATCACTCAGACTCATTCAATCTACTCCAAACGGTTGTTACTGTTGTTTTGTTTTGTTTCTTACCAACTGGCCTTCTTGACGCCCGGAATCTTGCCTTCGTTCGCCATCTTGCGGAAGCAGACGCGGCAGATTTTAAACTTCCTGTACACCGCCCTGGCACGCCCGCAAATCTGGCAGCGTGTGTATCCGCGGCTTTTATATTTTGGTTTCTTTGCGGCTTTGTTTTCCCATGCCTTGGTTGCCATACTTTACTCCAATTATCTTCTCTTGTTTTCCGGTTCAGGACTTGAACGGCATCCCAAACAACCGCAGCAGTTCCCGGCCTTCATCGTTCGTTTTGGCGCTGGTTACAAAGGTAATATTCATACCCTGCTGATGTTCTATCTTGGCCGGATCAATTTCCGGAAACACGCTTTGTTCGTCCAGACCCATCGAGTAGTTGCCCATGCCGTCAAAACCATGCGGGCTTAAGCCGCGAAAGTCCTTGACGCGGGGAATCGCAAGGTTAATCAGGCGATCCAGAAACTCATACATCCGGTCCTTGCGAAGGGTGACTTTCAGGCCGGTCTTGTCGCCTTCACGCACTTTGAAGTTCGACACACTCTTTTTGGCCTTGCAGACCTGCGGCTTTTGTCCGGTAATGGTGGTCATATCCTTGATTGCAAGATCCAGGAACTTCTTGTCCTGAATGGCCTTGCCCAAACCCATGGAGACCACTATCTTCTGAAGCCGGGGAACCGCCATCACGGTTGAATAGCCATACTTCTCTTTGAGCGAAGCCGCTATCTTGCTTTTATATAAATCTTTTAAGCGAGCCATAATTTACCTTCTCGTTACTTTTTCTTTGCCTTGGTCACAACACTGATTTCGTTGCCGGCCCTGGAGACGCGTTTCTTGGACTTTCCATCCACGGCCATGCGAATCCGCGTGCCTTTGCCCGTTTTCGGGTCCAGCGGCAGCACATTGCTGATATGAATGGGTTTTTCCACGCGAATACGTCCGCCCTGCGGATTCTTCTGCGACGGACGGACATGCTTGTAAGCCAGGTTCACACCTTCCACAACCACACGTTCCTTGTCCGGAATGACCCGCAGGATTTTGCCGGTTACGCCCCGGCTGTCTCCGGAAATGACCTTTACTGTATCGCCTTTTTTAACATGCATTGCCATATCTGTTATCCTGACACAGGCCTTAGACTACTTCACTGGCCAGCGAAATAATTTTCATAAAGTTCTTGTCACGCAGTTCTCTCGGCACCGCACCGAAGATACGTGTTCCGATCGGATTGTTTTCGGCGTCGATAATGACCGCCGCGTTGCTGTCAAAGCGAACATAGCTGCCATCCGGACGACGGACCGGAAATTTGGTGCGTACTATAACACATTTATATACTTTTTTTCGATCCAACTGGCAGCTCGGCAGGTACTTCTTGATTGCCACGCAGACAATATCACCGACCGATGCGGTAACCCGGGTATATTTGCCTTTTCGTGCGCTGCTCTTGCCGAGAACGCGAATACATTGCGCTTCTTTGACACCGCTGTTATCGGCGATTTCCAACATTGTTTCTTGCTGTATCACGGCTCACCCTTTATTCTACGACAGCCTTTTGAACCACGTTCAACAGACGCCAGCTTTTATTCTTGCTGATGGGTCTGCACTCTGTAATTTCCACCACATCACCCACCGCGGCCAGATTCTTGGGATCATCAACGGCCAGCCGTGTCCGGCGGCGAAGGAATTTTCCATACTTGGGATGACGCGCCAGGAAATCAATCTGGACCTTAATGGTCTTGTCGGTGCTTTTGCCGATGACCACGGCACGCTGTGTTTTTACTTTTTCTTTTTCCATGTTCAACCTTTGTATCACCTGGTCCGCCAGCAGTAAGGCGAAATTGGTTTATTCTTCAATCGCTCAGCCTTTAATTTGATCCTGACGTATGAACGTCTTGATGCGGGCAATATCCCTGCGAATATTGCGAATCGCATGACGGTTAGGAAGATTTTCCGTGACCGCCTGACAACGAAGTTCATACAACTTCTTATTCAGGTCCAGGAGCTTTTCCTGGCGTTCATCATTTCTCAGATCGCGGATTTGCGAAGACTTCATAGTATTCCTTTCTTATCCGAGAGCATGCCGCCGTGTGACCAGGCGACATTTAATAGGCATCTTGTGAGCTACGCGGAGCAACGCAAGTTTGGCTACCTGCTCATCCACGCCGCCGATTTCAAACATCACCGTTCCGGGTTTGACGCGGGCTACCCAGCCTTCGATTTCGGCTTTACCCTTACCCATACGGGTTTCGAGCGGTTTGGCCGAATAGGAATGGTTGGGAAATATCCGGATATACACTTTGCCTTCGCGATGCAGAAAGTGTGTGGCGGCCACACGACCGGCTTCAATCTGCCGGCCGGTAATCCAGCTGCCTTCCACAGCCTGCAGGCCGTATTCTCCGAAAGCGACATAATTGCATCGACAGGCATTGCCGTGCATTCGGCCGCGCATCTGCTTGCGATATTTAACTCTTTTGGGCATTAAAGCCATAAGTACTTCCCTCTATCGTATCTGTGTTGCGATTAGCTGTTTTCCGTGCTATTGTCCTGGTCGCCGGCATCTGCGCTGTCGGTCTCATCCTGGCCGGCTACGGTACGAGTCTGCGCGACATCATGGCGGGTCTTGCGGCTCTTGCTCCGCTGCGGACGGCGGCGTTCGGCCGGACGCGAAACCGGAATAATCTCTTCGCCGAATTTGCCTTTGTAAATCCAGACCTTGATGCCGATACTGCCATACGTGGTAACCGCAGTGGCTACGCCGTAATCCACATTGGCATCCAGTGTCTGCAGCGGTATGGAACCCAATTTCTGGGCCTCGCTGCGGGCGATTTCAGCACCGCCCAGGCGACCGCCGATAATAATCTTGACTCCCTTGGCTCCGGCATTCATCGCGTTCTCACAGGCCATCTTCATCACGCGGCGGAATGAGGCACGCTTTTTCAACTGCTCCGAAATCCCTTCGGCAACCAGCTTGGAATCCAGAGCGGGTTCCTTGATTTCAATCACATTGACGCTGACTTTGCGGTCAATCAGGTTCTCCAGTTCTTCGCGAAGCTTGTCCACTTCCGCACCACGGGGACCGATGACCATGCCCGGGCGAGCGGTATGAAGTGTGATTTTCACCTCATTGCGGGTTCGTGCAATTTCAGTCTTGGCAACCGCAGCATAAGGAGGCTGCCGATTGAATTTCTTGTCGACGAACTCGCGAATCTTATAATCTTCAATAAGAAACTCGCCGTAATTGGCTTTCGGTGCGAACCACGTACTCTGCCATCCGAGCGTTATGCCCGTTCTGAACCCGACTGGTGATGTCTTCTGACCCATATATTACCCGTTATCCATGAATTAAAATTCTGAGACTGTAACATGTATATGACTGGCTTCTTTGCGAATCGCATGAGCCCGACCGCGATCTTTGGCTCTGAAACCCTTGGTGCCGATTCGCCTGCCGGCCCCATCAACCCGAATTTCTGAAACCACCAGGTTGTCCATATCCGCTTCGTTTTCATCCGCATTGGCAATCGCCGCTTTGAGCGTCTTGCGAACCGCCTCGGCTGCCCGTTTGCGGGTGAATGTCAGGATATCGATCGCATCCTGCACATCACGGCCGCTTATCAGGGACGTCACCAGGCGAACCTTGCGGGGCGACATCGGGGCGTAGTTATAAGAAGACTTCCATTCGGAAATCTCGTTCACATTGACGCCCAGCGCACCGGCCAGACGTTCGACGTCCTGCTTGCCGGGCTTCGGGGTAAACAGGCCCTTCTGCCAGTTCTTCACCGCCGCCACCGCCGTATCCTTATCCATCCCGCCGCGGGCAAGATGGTCGGCCAGTGTTTGTACGCTTACGCTTCGTTGCTGTGCCAGTTTTGTAAATTTCTTCGAACTTAACATCGTTATTTAACCTCTGAACGCTCAGCCTGCATGGCTGATTGGTCTTGATTTCTCCATCGATGACGCTTTACGCCTTGGCTTCCGCCTTGCTGCCTGAATGACCGCGGAAGGTACGAGTCAGCGAAAATTCACCGAGCTTGTGGCCTACCATGTCTTCCGTGATAAACACCTTGTGGAACATCTTGCCGTTGTGAACCATGAAGGTGTATCCCACAAACTCAGGGATAATCGTACAGGCGCGGGCCCATGTCTTAATCGGTTCTTTTTTGCCGGTCTGTATCTGCTTCTGTACTTTCAGATACAGCTTTTCATTCACAAAAGGCCCTTTTTTCTGAGAACGTCCCATTGACTTTCCTCTATCTATTTCCTAAGAATTTCTGCTCTTGCTATTTGACGTTAAAGAACAAGCTGAATACCGCGATTGTTCTTGCGACGGCGAATAATGCGATTGTTCGTAACCTTTCTGGGATTACGCGTCTTGCCGCCCTTGGCCGGAACACCCGTCGGCGAACACGGATGGCGACCACCGTTGGACCGGCCTTCACCACCGCCCATCGGATGCGCCACAGGGTTCTGAGCCTTGCCGCGAACGTGCGGACGAAGACCCATGTGCCGTGAACGTCCCGCCTTGCCGATGCTGACATTCTGATAATCCGAGTTGCTCAACTGACCAATGGTCGCACGGCATTCCTTGCGGATGACACGCATTTCACCACTGGGAAGGATGATGGTTGCCCAGTCGCCTTCTTTGGCCATCAGGCGGGCCACACCGCCGGCGGTGCGAACCAGCTTGCCGCCCTGCCCGGCGTTCATTTCAATGTTGTGAATTTCCACACCAACCGGAATCGCATACAGCGGAAGACAATTGCCGACTTTGGCTTCGATAGTGTTGCCGCTTTCGATCGTCATGCCCGGCTTGAGTCCTTCAGGAGCCAGAATATACCGCTTCTCCCCGTCACTGTACTGAATCAGCGAAATGAAGCAGTTGCGGTTGGGATCATATTCAATACTCATGACTTTACCGGCCACGCCGTCCTTATCACGACGGAAGTCGATGACACGGTACATTTTGCGATAGCCGCCGCCGCGGAACCGAACCGTAGTGACACCGTGATGATTCCGGCCGCCGCTCTTTTTAATACGAACGCACAGGCTCTTCTCCGGCTCGGTGTTCGTCAGGACCGCCTTGTAATCGATCACGGAGGAGTTTCGCCGTCCGTTGCTCGTTGGTTTATATATCTTAATTGCCATAGTCTCTTCTCAAATTCCTGCTTTGGATTCGCGTTATCTTAGAACAAATCAATTCGGTTTTCTTGATGCAGAACCACCACGGCCTTTTTCCAGCTCCGTGTCGTCCCGAAGAACCGACCTCTGCGGCGAACTTTGCCTTTTACATTGGCCGTGCGAACATTCAGTACTTTGACGTTATACAGCTTTTCAACCGCATCCCGTATCTGAATCTTGTTGGCATCCTTGTGCACTTCAAAGGAATAGGCATTTTTGGTATTGGCAAAATGCATCCCCTGCTCGGTCACAATCGGCCTGACTATTACATTGTATTCGTTCATCTTGGATACCACCTGCGTACGAAATTAATTATTTTGTTCCCGGTTCAACAGCGTCAAAAATGCATCTTTGGTAAACAGCATCTTGACCCGGTTGCAAATGCTTCCCGCATTCAAGTCCGCAACCTGCATCAGTTCCACTTTGGGCACGTTCCGAACCGACTTGATCAGATTGTCATTGCGGTCCTTGACGGCGACCAGGCAGCTGCGATCAATCTTCAAATTCCCCAGCACCCGGGCAAATTCCTTGGTTTTGGGTGCATTGAAATTCAGTTCATCGACCACAACCACATGACCGCTCTGCAGCTTGGCCAGAATCGCCGAATCACAGGCCAGCCGACGCTGCTTTTTGGGCATGTCTTTGCCGAAGTCGCGCACTTTCTTGCCGAACGCGACACCGCCGCCGACGCGGGAAGGAGTACGAACCTGACCCATACGGGCATTACCGGTCCCCTTCTGTTTGTACAGCTTGCGAGTCGACCCTTCGACCAGACTTTTCTGCTTGGTTGCGGCCGTACCAATCCGCTTGTTGGCCTGGTACATCACCACCGCCTGCTTGATCAGGGCGTGACGAACCACGCCGCCAAACACGCTTTCGTCCACCTTGAGGCTTTCGACTTCCTTACCATCTTTATTATATACTGCAATGTCAATCATATTTTGTTCCAGTCGGAATCTGCTGCAATCTTACTTTTTCGTTTTAGCCGTCCGGACTTCCACATAGCTGCCATTGGCGCCGGGGATATTCCCCTTGACCACCAGCAGATGATTTTCCGGATCGATAGAAATCAGTTTATGATTTTTCACCGTAACGCGTTCATTGCCCATCCGTCCGCTCATGCGTTTGCCGCGTTTGGGCTTACCGCTGTTACCACGGTTGGTTGCATGGCTGGCGATGGATCCGCCGGCACGATGCTTGCGTTCGGTACCGTGCGAAGCCGGAAAACCGCCGAAGTTGTGACGTTTCATCACACCCTGGTAGCCTTTACCCTTGCTTGTGCCGATCACATCCACGTAGGTGACGCCTTCAAACAGGTTGACATCCACCTGGTCGCCGGCATTGAATTTCGGTTCCTCGCCGTCTATCCGCCATTCCCGCACAAACCGTTTGGTCACGGTATTGGCTTTCTTGGCATGACCTTCTTCGGGCTTGCGTACACGGCAAGGCTTCTTATCATCAAATCCAAGCTGTATTGCGGTGTATCCATCGGTCTCCGGCTTCTTCACCTGCATCACAGTGCAGGGGCCGGCCTGAATCACCGTCACCGCTGTCATACGACCGGCGTCATCATACACCTGTGTCATGCCGATCTTTTTTCCCAGCAACATTACCATTGTTTATTTCCTTCGAGTCCTACTCTTACTGTTCCCGATTCTTTCCCAATCACTACCAGCGTGCGTTTGATTATCGGACTAAGCCTTAATCTTAACAAAAACACCCGCAGGTACAACCAGCCTGTTGAGGGCTTCTACCGTGCGGGCATTCGCATCATAGATATCAATCAAACGCTTGTGCGTTCTCATTTCGAACTGTTCACGTGACTTTTTGTCGATATGAGGACTCCGCAATACCGTGTAACGCTCAATACGTGTCGGCAGCGGAACTGGACCACTCACCCGTGCGTTGGTACGACGGGCCTGCTCGACGATTTCTTTGGCCGAGCTGTCCAAAGCCCTGTGATCATAGGCTTCCATTCTTATTCTGATGCGTTCGGTTTCCGTCATGGTTAACCCTTAATCTGTACTTACAGTATCTACTACCAAAATATAGAAAGTTTAGAAAAATAACAATTTCACATAGAAAATACAAGGAAAAAAACGGAATTTTTCATCCAGATACAAACAGACAGCATTTAGTTTCCGGATAACTTCCTTTTTTTCTTTTTTAAAGGCAGGAAAGGCTTCAGATTCGCCTGACCTTCATGTTTACAGGAGGTTTAAAAAATAAAACCATCCTTAATGCCAAAATACGCCGTGGTACTTTTTTTATTTCTGCACACTACTTGTTGTAAGTCGTTGTACAGGACTACTTTGGCGCTTTTGCCCTTTCGGGCATCCACTGCCGTCCTTGAAATCTCACTCTGAGATGACAGCCCAACTCGAATCGCACGGTATCCAATTTCGCCGTGCTCGCTCGGCCGGAAACGGGGACTATACTATAGTCCAAATGCTTTGTCAATAGCTTCCCATAAGAATTTTTTCAGAAACTTGCTCCGGGACGCGTTCATAATTCAAAGGCTCCATCGTAAAGGTCCCGCGCCCTGCCGTGGCGCTGCGAATCTGGCTGGAATATCCAAACATTTCACCCAGGGGAACCTTGGCATCAATCACCCGTACACCGCCATGCACGTGGGAATTGGTGATTTCGCCCCGCTTGGAGACCAGATTGCCCTGCACCGCTCCAAAATGCTGCTCTGGAACAATTACCTGAACACGCATTACAGGCTCCAGTAATACCGGTTTTGCCTTCGGCAGTAAATCCCGCAATGCAATGATAGCCGCTTGTTCAAAGGCAAGTTCCGAGGAATCCACCGTATGGAATGAACCATCCAGCAACGTAACCTTAACACCTACAACAGGATAACCCGCGAGGCTTCCTGAGCTGAGACCTTCCATAACACCATTTTCAATGGCCGGAATATATTCCTTGGGAACAGTACCGCCAATAATGGCATTTTCAAATTCATTTTCTTTGGCGTAATGGCCATCCTCTGCAAACAGGGGTTCAATCCGGATAACCACATGTCCGTATTGCCCCCGTCCACCGGTTTGACGGATAAACTTGCCTTCGCCCTCTGCCGCATTCACAATGGCTTCTTTATACGCAACACGGGGTTTGCCAACCCGGACTTTGACACCCAGGTCTCGAATCAGCTTATTCTGGAGAATCTCTAAATGCAATTCACCCATACCGCTGATGATCGTCTGCCCGGTTTCCGTATCATATTTACATTTAAACGTGGGGTCTTCCTTGCGAAGCGTAGTCAAAGCCTCGCCCAGTTTGTTCCGTTCGGCGGCCGATACCGGTTCAATCGACATGCTGATAACCGTCTCGGGGAATGTAATCGTCTCCAGCATGATATCTTCTTTGCTGTCGCACAGGGTATCGCCGGTCAGGGTATCTTTCAAACCCAGGGCTGCAACAATATCCCCTGCCCCGGCACTGTCGATCAGCAGTCTGTCGGAAGCGTGCATGTGGAACAGGCGGGTGACGTTCTCTTTTGTTTTGCGGTTGGGATTATATACCCGAACGCCCTTGGATAAAGTCCCCTGATAAATCCGCAAAAAGTACAAGTCGCCGTGTTTGTCGCTGACCACCTTGAACGCCAGGGCCACCAGCGGTTTCCGCGGATCACAGACCACCTCAATCTGCTGATTTTTACTGC
>DLFY01000262.1:17048-17485 GCA_002482415.1 Phycisphaerales bacterium UBA7708 | reverse complement strand
GACCACTGCATCCAGAAGCCTGCGAACCCCCATATTCTTCAGCGCCGAACCCACCAGGACCGGATTGATTTTATTGGCCACAGTCCCCTTGCGAATCCCCCTGCGAATCACGTCTTCCGGAATGGGCTTGTCATGCAGATACAGGTCCAGCAATTCTTCATCAAACTCAGCGACAGCCTCGAGCATCGCATGACGGGAGTCGGCGGCCTGAGAGGACAATTCCGCGGGGATATCCTCTTCCCAGAAGCTGGCCGCTTTGTCTTCCTGTTGAAAATATACCGCTTTCATGGTGATTAAATCCACCATGCCCTGAAAAGACGATTCCTGCCCGATGGGCATCTGCACCGCAACCGGATGAGCCAGCAGCTTCTCCCGGATACTCTTCATGCACATCTCAAAATCAGCGCCGATTTTGTCCATCTTGTTGATGAAGACCA
>DLFY01000262.1:0-16929 GCA_002482415.1 Phycisphaerales bacterium UBA7708 | reverse complement strand
TGATATCATACCCCTTCCACGGGCACTTGGTCGCAGCCGATGTAATCGTAATCCCCCGCTGCTGTTCTTCTTCCAAATAATCCATCACAGCCGTACCGTCGTGTACTTCGCCGATTTTGTAGGTCTTTCCGCTGAAGTACAAAATGCGTTCCGATACGGTGGTCTTGCCCGCATCAATATGGGCCATGATGCCGATATTTCTTACCTGTGTCAGATCGTCTGCCATAGTCATTCAATGATTGAAATACTTAACAAGCATTATTTTGCCGCGATAAAACGAAAACAGCCTTGCCCGCAGCGATGACATACTTGAACTCGAATGTCTCAGTCGGACTGGCTGTCTCTATATAGAAAACTGCCACGGTTGCTTACGCCGACCGTGGCAGGATTTTTCAAACAAATTGTTACCAGGCAAAATGCGCAAAAGCCTTGTTAGCTTCGGCCATACGGTGAACATTTTCCCGTGTGGTCATCGCAGCACCTTCACGCTTGAATGCATCCAGCAGTTCGGAGGCCAGACGCTGAGCCATGGGTTTGCCTTTCTTGCCACGGGCCGCCGCCAGAATCCAGCGAAAAGCCAGCGACTGCTGACGCTTCGGACGAACCTGCATCGGAACCTGATAACTGGCGCCGCCGACACGCTTGCTGCGAACTTCCAGCATCGGCTTGACGTTTTCAATGGCCGTCTCAAAGACTTCGATTGGCGTATTGTCGGTTATCTGTTTGGCAATGAGATCCATTGCATCATAGAAAACCTGCTGTGAGCGGCTCTTCTTGCCGTCCCACATCATGCAATTGATGAACTTCGAGACCAGCTTGCTTTGATACCGGTGATCCGGCACTAAATATCGACTGTCAGCTTCTACGAATTTTTTTCTTCCCATTCAAGCACCTTGCTATAGTTAGGGTTTTACAGGCTCTTTTATTTATGGCTTATCTGTATCCAAATACTCGAATACAGGACAAATCCTTACTTACCTCTTTTGGCGCCGTACTTACTGCGGCCTTGTTTACGTCCGTTTACGCCGGAGGTATCGAGCGTTCCGCGAACAATATGGTACCGAACACCAGGCAGGTCACGGACACGGCCGCCGCGTATCATCACGGTGCTGTGTTCCTGCAGGTTATGGTCAATACCCGGGATGTAGGCGGTCACTTCAGTACCATTGGTCAATCGCACACGGGCGATTTTCCGTAACGCCGAGTTAGGCTTCTTGGGGGTCTGTGTTCTGACGATCAGACACACGCCGCGTTTTTGTGGACTTCCGGTAATATCGGAAACTCTCTTTTTGCCTGCATTTTTACGGCCATTACGAACTAACTGATTAATTGTCGGCATAAATTCTCCAAACCTTTGTTAAGCGTTTGTAAATAAACAAGTTATATAACTTTTCATCACCTTATTCAAGACCCAGTGCCGCCTTGACCGCCTTATCTGCGGCCGCCTCGGCTTCCTTGGCCTGACGCAATTCTTCAAGCTGCTTGGGCACTGGAGGTTCGCCCATGTGCTTGACCTTGGCATCCAGATATTTCTTGAACGCGGTACCTGCCGGAATCAAGTGTCCCAGAATGACATTTTCTTTCAAGCCAAGCAAATCATCGATTTTACCTGACAATGCCGCTTCCGTCAAGACTTTTGTTGTTTCCTGGAAGCTGGCCGCGGAAATAAAGCTGTCCGACTGCAACGAAGCCTTGGTAATACCCAGCAGCAGCGTGGTTGCCGTTGCGGGTCTGGGCTTCTTGCCTTTGGCGGGTGTACCGCCCAGCATTTCGACCTTTTCGTTGGCTGCCTCAAGCTGTTCCTTGGTCAGCAGTTGTCCGACCTTCAAGTCGGTATCGCCGGGTTCACTAATCCGCAGGCTGTTGGACAGATCCGCATTGGCCCTGCGGAAATCCAGCTTATCCACCACTTCACCGGGCAGGAACTGGCTGTCGCCGACGGATTCGATTTCCACCTTATTCATCATCTGAGACAGAATAATCTCAACGTGCTTGTCATTGATGGTCACGCTCTGGGCACGATACACGTTCTGAATTTCCCGGAGCAGATACCGCTGCAGGGCTTCTTCACCCTTAATACGCAGGATATCGTGCGGTACCAGCGGTCCATCGGTCAAGGCATCGCCCGCTTCCACCCGGTCGCCGGTATGGAAGTTCAGGTGACGGTCACGCGGCACGTGGTGTTCTTTTTCCATACCGCTTTCGTTGCGAACGATAATCGTCATCTTGCCGCGGCGCTTGTCGCTCTTGAGTTCGACAGTACCGGAAATTTCCGCCATCGCGGCCGGATCTTTGGGCTTGCGAGCTTCAAAGATTTCGGTCACACGCGGCAGACCGCCGGTAATATCCTGCGTACCGCCGCCGCCGCGGGGCAGACGGGCCAGCAGTGCACCTGCGGCGACCTGCTGTCCTTCATCCACTTCGATACGGGCCTTGGCCGGCAGATAGTGAACATCCAGAATCTTGCCTTCACCGTCTTCGATGATGACCTGCGGATGCTTGTCGCCTTTGTGTTCGACAACCACCGGGCGACCGCGCTGACCTTTGCGTTCTTCGTCCACACGCATGGTCTCGCCTTCGATCACATCCACCAGGCGGACAAAACCAGGGACTTCTGCCAGAATCGGCACACGGTGCGGGTCCCAGGCGTACAGCCGTTCGCCGCGTTTAACTTTCTGGCCGTCTTCGGTGACCACGATTCCGCCGTACGGCACCTTGAATCGTTCCAGTTCGCGTCCTTTATCATCCACCAGGGCCATTTCACCGTTACGACGCAGAGCAATTTTCTGCTGCGTCCCCTGATGATCGGCCTCGACCACATTCAAATCAATATATTTGACCACACCGTCACGGGTTGCTTTCTGATCAGTCTCGATCAGGGACACCGCCGCAATACCGCCGGTATGGAAAGTTCTCATGGTCAGCTGCGTACCCGGCTCACCGATGGACTGGGCGGCCATAATTCCGGCAGCCAGGCCTTCTTCGGCCACCATGCCGGTACTCAAATCCCAGCCGTAGCATTTGGCACACACGCCCACCTTGCTTTCGCAGGTCAGCGGGCTGCGAACACGAATTGCATCCAGTCCGAGCTGCTCAATCTTGTCCGCGGCTTCCGGGGTGATCACTTCGTTTTCACGAGCAATCATCTCATCGGTAATCGGATTGCGGATATTGTCGCGGGCAGTTCTGCCGATAATCAGGTTCTTCAGGGCGATATCGACCGCCTCACCTTTATACACCGTGGTCTTGGTAATACCCTGCAGCGTTCCGCAGTCCGGCTCGCTGATCATGACATTTTGTGCGACATCCGCCAGTTTACGAGTCAGATAACCCGAGTCAGCCGTCTTCAGCGCGGTATCGGCCAATCCCTTGCGGGCACCGTGCGTCGAACTGAAATATTCCAGCACGTTCAGGCCTTCGCGGAAGTTCGACTTAATGGGCGTTTCGATAATTTCACCGCTGGGCTTGGCCATCAACGCACGCATACCGGCCAACTGCTGAATCTGGTCGATACTGCCGCGAGCGCCGGAATGCCTCATCACCCAGATCGGGTTCAGATACGGCTTGCCGTCGCGGGTGTCGTTTTTCATCGCATTCATCATCGCGTTGGTCACGGCCACACGGGCATGGGTCCAGGCATCGATGATCTGATTGTAGCGTTCCCCTTCGGTCAGCACGCCGAGCTGGAAGTTTTTGACAATCTTGTCGCACTTTTTCTGGGTCAGATCAATAATATTTTGTTTTTCCGGCGGAATCCGCAGGTCAATCAGACCGAAACTCATTCCGGACAGGGTGGCCCGTTTAAAGCCCAGTTCCTTCATGTTGTCCAGCAGTTCCAGGGTGGCCTTGGCGCCGGCGTATTCGTAGCAGTCCTGAATCACATTGCCCAGCTTCTTCTTGTCGAGGGTCATGTTGTAGAACGGCATCCGTGAATCGAGGATGTCGTTAAACAGACACCGGCCCGGAGTCGTCGTAATGACAGGGCCTTTTTCCAGGCCGCTTTCACCAAATATCTTCTTGCCTGCCGGGATCCGGACCTTGACTTTGGCATGGATGGCAACCTTGCGCATATCCAGCGCCGTGATCGCTTCATTGATATCACGGAAGACCATCCCCTCACCAGGCTGCTTGTCGGCGATATGGGTGATATAGAAGTTGCCCAGAACCATATCCTGTGACGGGCCCAGCATGGGTGAACCGCTGGCCGGCGAGAAAATGTTGTTGGTCGCCAGGATCAGGGTGTGTGTTTCAATCTGGGCTTCAATGCTCAGCGGCAGGTGAACGGCCATCTGGTCACCGTCAAAGTCGGCGTTGAAGCCATGGCAGACCAGCGGATGCAGCATAATCGCATTGCCTTCCACCAGCACCGGTTCAAAGGCCTGAATACCCATACGGTGCAGGGTCGGAGCACGGTTCAGCAGCACCGGGTGCTGATGAATGACTTCTTCCAGGATATCCCAGACATGCTCTTCACGCCGCTCCAGCATCCGCTTGGCGCTCTTGATGGTGTCGGCATAGCCGCGGTCTTTGAGTTTACGAATAATAAACGGCTGGAACAATTCCAGTGCAATGCGCTTGGGCAGACCGCACTGATACAATTTCAGGTGAGGACCAACGACAATGACCGAACGGGCGGAATAGTCCACGCGTTTGCCCAGCAGGTTTTCACGGAAACGACCCTGCTTGCCCTTGATCATGTCCGTCAGGCTCTTGAGGGGCCGGTTATTGCTGCCCAGAACCGGACGACGGCAGCGGCCGTTGTCGAACAGGGAGTCCACGGCCTGCTGCAGCATGCGCTTTTCATTGCGAATAATGACTTCCGGCGCATTGAGGTCAATGAGCTTTTTCAGACGGTTATTGCGGTTAATGATGCGGCGATACAGATCATTCAGGTCGCTGGTGGCAAAATTGCCGCTTTCCAGCATCACCAGGGGCCGCAAATCCGGCGGAATCACCGGAATCACATCCTGAATCATCCATTCGGCCTTGTTTTCACTGGTCCGAATGCTGTTGACCAGCTTGAGCCGCTTGCTGAGGTCTTTAATTTTCTGTTTGCTGCTGGTTTCGGTGATTTGAGTGCGCAACTCAATCGACAGGGTATTCAGGTCCAGCTTGCCCAGCAGTTCCTTGACCGCTTCGGCCCCCATCGACGCCTTGAAGCACGGGCCGTATTTGTTGATGGCATCGCGGAATTCATCTTCGGTCAGAAGCTGCCGCAGCTTCAGCGGACTCTGGCCGGGATCAACCACGACATAATCCTGGAAATAGACGATTTTCTCGATATCCGAGGTCTTCATCCCCAGCAGTGTGCTCAGCCGGCTGGGCATCGCCTTGAAAAACCAGATATGCACCACCGGGGCGGCCAGGTTGATATGCCCCATGCGTTTGCGGCGGACGCGGCTGTGGGTCACTTTTACACCGCAGCGATCGCAGATAATCCCTTTGAATTTGGTGCCTTTGTACTTGCCGCAGGCGCACTCCCAGTCGCGTTCCGGGCCGAAAATACGCTCACAGAACAACCCGTCCTTTTCCGGACGATAGGTTCGATAGTTAATCGTTTCAGGCTTCTTGACCTCGCCAAACGACCAACTGCGAATATCGTTGGGGCTTGCCAGCGTAATCTTCACCGAACCGTAATCATTTATTCGATCGTAAATCGATTCCACCATATCAGGACCAACTCCAATCTATAGTATTCCCTTAATTTCACCCGCCGGGGGCTGCGGCGGCCTGTCAACACATCAGACCTTTACAGGTTTTGTCCCGGCTGAAACGCATGGGATGCACGTCTTTTATTTCCACTCACCAGCCGGCCGCGGTTACAACTGAGGCATGCCGACACGTTTCTTTTCCAACTGGATATTCAAACCCAGACCGCGAATTTCATTGCATAACACATCGAACGAAATCGGCGTTCCGGCTTCCAGCGTATTGGTGCCTTTGACCATCGACTCATAAATCTTGGTACGGCCTTCGATGTCATCGCTCTTGACCGTCAGCAGTTCCTGCAGGGTATAGGCGGCGCCATACGCTTCCAGCGCCCACACTTCCATTTCACCGAAACGCTGGCCGCCGAACTGNNGCCGCCCAGCGGCTGCTGGGTAATCAGGCTGTAGGGTCCCGTCGAGCGGGCGTGAATCTTGTCGTCCACGAGGTGGTGCAGTTTCATCACATACATATAACCCACGGTCACATTCTGATCAAACGGCTCACCGGTACGGCCATCGTAAATCCGCGATTTGAGGCCATCCAGCGGAACCCGGGCAAAGATTTCTCTGGCCGGCGGAACCTGCTTTTTGGCTTCCAGGTCTTTCATCCGATGAGTCACATGCTCATTGGCTTCACGCGTCAGATTCATGATGTCCTCTTCGGTGGCACCGTCAAAGACCGGCGTAATGGCATTGAAGCCAAGCACTTTTGCCGCCCAGCCCAGGTGTGTTTCCAGAATCTGGCCGACGTTCATACGGCTGGGTACGCCCAGCGGATTCAGGCAGATATCCACCGGTGTTCCGTCTTCCAGGAACGGCATATCCTCTTCGGGCATAATCTTGGCGATAACGCCCTTATTCCCGTGACGACCGGCCATCTTGTCGCCGACCGACAGCGTGCGCTTGGTCGCAATATATACCTTGACCATTTCCAGCACGCCGCTGGGCAGCTCGTCGCCATGCTTCATCCGTTCCAGTTCGCGTTTCTTTTCGTCCTGGAGCTGGAGCAGCCGCGGCCAGAATATATCAACAATTTTCTGGGCCGGGTCACGCATATTCGCCGGCTTGATCCAGCCGATTTCGAAAGTCTCAATCTGTTCGTAAATCACGTCGATATCGTCACTGGCGCCAACTTTCTGGCGGGTGTTCGGATCGACCACATCCAGACCCAGTTCGTTCTGAATCTGCGTCATCATATCCTTGAACAGGGTGCATTCCTTGACAATCATTTCCTGTTCGTATTTCTTGATCTGATCCTTATAGGCCTTGCGCTGTTCTTCGGTACCGGCGCCCTTCCGCATGAACCGGCGAGTCTTGATGACCACGCCTTCGTAGCCGCTGGGTACTTCCAGCGAATCGTTCTTGACGTCTTCGCCGGCCCGGCCGAAGATGGCATGCAGCAGTTTTTCTTCCGGGGTCAGTTCCGTCTTGCTCTTGGGCGAGACCTTGCCGACCAGGATATCGCCCGGCGCCACGCGGGTCCCTTCCCGCACGATGCCGTTCTCATCCAGATTCCGCAGCGCCTTTTCACTGACGTTGGGAATATCCCGTGTGAATTCTTCGCGGCCCAGCTTGGTTTCACGGACTTCCACGCTGAACTCATCGATATGAATGCTGGTGAAGACATCGTCCTTGACCAGCCGTTCGCTGATCAAAATGGCGTCCTCAAAGTTGTACCCGTCAAACGGCACAAATGCCACCAGCACATTGCGGCCCAGAGCAAGCACCCCATTCTGGCTGGCCCCGCCGTCGGCGATAATCTGGCCTTTCTTGACCTTCTGGCCCAGCGTCACAATCGGCGTCTGGTTCAGGCAGGTCCGTTCGTTCAGGCCTTTGAATTTCAGCAGTTCATATTCATCCGCACCGTCGATGACAATGTGCGTCGCATCCACAGCCGTAATCGTACCGTCTTTGCGTGCCCGAACGACCATGCTGGAGTTGCGGGCCACGGGTTCTTCCATACCGGTTCCCACCAGCGGAATTTCCGTCTTGAGCAGCGGCACCGACTGGCGCTGCATGTTGGACCCCATCAGCGCGCGGTTGGCGTCGTCGTGTTCCAGGAACGGAATCAGTGCCGCAGAAACGCCCACCATCTGTTTGGGGGACACGTCCACATACTGCACTTCCATGCTGTCAACCTGGGTCAGTTCGCCGTTTTTCCGTGCCAGCACCATCCCGTCATGCAGGGCATGTTTGGCCGGATTCACCATGCTCGGCGGAGCAAAAATCGCCTTCATCTCCTCGTCGGCACGCATATACACGATTTCTTCGAGGACTTTTTTATCTTTGACCTTCCGGTACGGCGTGACCAGAAAACCGTATTCATCGACTTTGGAGAAAATTCCCAATGAGACAATCAGACCGATGTTGGTGCCTTCGGGAGTCTCAATCGGACAGACACGGCCGTAATGGCTGATATGAACGTCGCGGACTTCAAAACCGGCACGTTTTCGGTTCAAACCGCCGGGGCCCAGCGCGCTCAGACGGCGTTCATGGGTCAACTGGCTCAGTGAGTTGGTCTGGTCAACAACCTGGCTCAATTCACCGCGGCCGAAGAAAAATTCAATGCTGGACGAAACACTCTTGCTGTTGACCAGGTCGGCAATACGGGCCACTTCCTCGGGACTCTTGGAACTCATGCGTTCCTGCACCGTGCGACGCAGCTTCAGCAGACCCTTGCGGATTTCCGCGGCGGCCAGCTCATCAATCGTACGCAGGCGGCGATTGCCCAGATGATCGATATCATCCAGATCGCCCTGACTGTTGCGCAGACCCAGGATGTATTTCATTGTATAAAGGAAGTCTTCCGGCTTCAGCGACATTTCATCTTCTTTGACGCTCAGACCGAATTTGCGATTCAAACGGAACCGCCCCACCGCTCCCAGACGATACCGGTTCAGGTCGTAGAACTTTTCCTCAAACAGCAGCTTGGCCTTTTCGAGGTTGGCCGGGTTGCCGGGACGCAGCCTGGCATAAATCTTCATCAGCGCCTCTTCATGACCCTCGCAGGCGTCTTCAGAGATCGTATTCAGGATCAGACCGTCCCCGACTTCAGTAATCACTTCCACGCTGTCAAGACCGCTGGCCTGAATCTTGCCAACCGCATCACCCAACTGGGCGCCGGCTTCCACCAGGATTTCCCCGGTTTCGGTGTCCACAATCGGGCCGACCGCCCACATGTTGGGATCCAGCTTCTTGGTCTTGACGCTCTGGGTCGGGTAAAACAGCCGCAGCAGCACATCGGTCCGCCCATAGTCCGGACTCATGGCACGCAGAAACGTCGTCGCAGGAATCTTGCTGGACTGATCGATACGAATCACCAGCACGTCCTTGCGGGTCACCGACATTTCAATCCAGCTTCCGCGTTCGGGGATGATACGCGCCCCGTGCAGAACCCGGTCGCCGTCTTTGCTGTCAATCACGAAATCCACGCCGGGGCTGCGGTGGAGCTGATTGACAATCACACGCTCCGCCCCGTTAATTATAAATTCGCCGCCGCCGATCATCACCGGGATTTCACCCAGGTAAATGGCCTGCTCGGCGATATCTTCCATATCCTTGCGTTTCAGGCGGCAATGCACCTTCAGCGGATACCCGTAGGTCAACCGCAATTCCCGGCACTGCTCGATACTGTAACGCGGAGGCTCCAATTCATAGCCCAGATATTCCAGCTCCATCGTCTTGTCATAGCTGACAATCGGGAACACTTCACGGAATAAGGCCTCAAGGCCCGTATGAGGGCGGGTATCCCAAGCCTGATCCTGCTGAAGGAACCGCTCGTAACTGGCAAGCTGAACCTCAATCAGATTCGGGACCTCAACTGCATCGCCGATTTTGCCGAAATTACGAAAATGACGGATGTTTAATGATGTCATTCGACAACTCTCCGTTGGCTTTATTGCCTTGATTATGACTCCGCTTAAAGCTGGAGTCAACACGTCCGATATTATTGCATCTACAAACAAAATCCTTTCGGTCAGGCGAACCCTGTTTTCAAGGTTCGCCTGCCGCAGGATTAATTACATGTTCAATTTTTTTCAACCGGTTTTGAAAACCATTTCAAGGCCAATTCCATTCGCCTCACTGCATCGTTTCAAACCGAATCAAAGCTGCTTGACTTACTGAATTTCAACCACAGCACCGGCCTCTTCCAACTGCTTCTTGGCGGCTTCGGCTTCATCCTTGCTGACATTTTCTTTGACCGGCTTCGGTGCGCCATCGACCAGGTCTTTGGCTTCCTTCAGACCCAGATTGGTCAGAGCACGGACTTCTTTGATGACCTGGATTTTCTTGTCGCCGGCCGTCTTCAGAACGACGGTAAAGCTGGTCTTTTCAACAGCAGCAGCGGCTTCACCGGCTCCTGCGGCGGGCGCTGCCATCATCACAGCACCACCGGCTGCCGGTTCGATGCCATGCACTTCTTTCAGATAGTCAGCCAGTTCTTTGGCCTGCATCAGGGTTAACGCAACAATCTGATCGCCCAACTGCTTGATTTGATCGCTAAATTCACGAGACATTTTCACATACTCCTGTAGGATTATGGCTTCGGGGTAGTGAGGACTCCGCCGTCCCTTTTAACCCGCTGCTGCGGGACAACCACGATAACCGCATTTAATTTCTTTTTTTATACTTCTCGAAACGGATATTATGCCGCTTCTTTTTCTTTCTTTTCGATCAGCGTCTTCACGCAGCCGGCGATAACACTGCCGGGACCCACCAGACAGCCGGCAACATTGGAACCGGGTGTCATGGCAATACCAACGATCTGGGCCTGCAGTTCCGCCCGTGTCGGCATCTTGGATAGTCCCTTGGCCGCGGCGGCATTCAGCACGTCACCTTCAATGTAGGCTCCCTTGACTGCCAGCGGTGTATTTTTCTTCTTGAGCCAGGTTTCCAGCGTCTTGGCGACGTCAACAATGCTGTCTCCGCCGAAAGCGACCGTGCACGGACCGCTGTCGAACAACTGACCGCCCTTGGGATGTCCCAGTGATTCGAGAGCGCGACGCATCAAGCTGTTCTTGACAACCATCATCTTCACGCCTTTTTTCTTCAGATCACCGCGCATCTTGTTATTATCAACGCCGCTGATGCCGATCGTCTGGAGCACAACAAACGAACTGACACCCTTAAAGCGTTTGGTATAGTCGTTTTGAACTAATCCTTTTACTGCATAACTCATAGTTCACCTCTTATTGATTGGGATAGGCTGAAAGCCTGATTGCCTGGTTTATATGTTTTCCAACAGCACGCCGGGACTCATCGTCGCCGAAAGGCTGATCTTCTTGATATACACACCTTTGACCGACGAAGGCCGCATCCGCTTGATATGGTCGATAAATGACTGGATATTCTCGGATAGCTTGGCATCATCAAAGCTCAGTTTGCCGACCACCGCATGCACATTGCCGCCAGCATCGTTGCGGAATTCGACCTTACCGGCCGCAAACTCCTTGATGGCGGTAATAATATCCGCGGTGACTGTGCCGTTTTTGGGCGAAGGCATTTTACCCTGAGGTCCCAGCACCTTACCCAGCTTGCCGGCCTTGCCCATGATTTTCGGGGATGCAATCGCCACATCAAAGTCGGTCCAGCCGTCGCTGACTTTCTTGATCAGCTCATCAGCACCGGCTTCGATTGCGCCGGCCTTTTTAGCGGCTTCACTTTCACTGTCTTCACAGAAAGCAATCACCCGACGGGCCTTGCCGATACCGTTGGGCAGGCTGATGGCTCCGCGAATCCCCTGGTCGGCCATCTTGGGATCAATGCCCAGATGCATGACAATATCCACCGACTGGTCAAACTTCGTGGATGCAAATGATTTGAGTTTCTTGACGGCCTGCGGAAGGCTCTGCGGTTCCTGCACCGCCTTCTTGGCGTCATTGTTATAGCGTTTACTTCGTTTCTGCATTGTTATCCTCGCGAATCATTTTTAGTACACTTCGCTTCCACTGTTTCGCCGTGGTTAGCGTATCTTTTTAAACATGAATTCACTGCCGCAAAACCTCGTCCGGATGTTTTCCAGACGCAATCCGCTGGCACGGAATCCAGTTTTTACAACCAGCTAATCAACTACATCAATACCCATACTGCGGGCGGTACCCATGATAATCCGGTCCGCATGGTCCAGATCATAGGCGTTCAGGTCCTGAATCTTGGTCTGAGCAATCTTGCGAATCTGAGCCTTGGTCACCTTGCCGACTTTTTCTTTGTTGGGAACACCGCTGCCCTGGGCAATCCCGGCTTCCATTTTCAGAAGCACTGCCGCCGGCGGGCTTTTTACGATGAAATCAAAACTCCGGTCGCTGTAAACAGAAATTTCAACCGGAACCACCGTTCCGTTCATTTCACGGGTGCGCTCGTTAAACTGAGATACAAACTGACCGATATTGACACCGTGCTGACCCAGCGCGGGGCCGATCGGAGGGGCCGGCGTCGCTTTGCCGCCGGGTGCCTGCAGCTTAATTACTTTTACCAGTTCTTTGGCCATAGTTGGTCCTTACCTCTATTCTATACTGAATCGTACTTGATTTTTTCCGTTTATCGCGGCTAAGTACAGCAGCTTAAACCACATACCTCATTTTGTTCGAAGAACAATCATACCCTCGGGTATATTAGACTTTTTCAATCTGCCAGTATTCAATATCCAGCGGGGTACTGCGGCCAAAAATCGTCACAATGACACGCACCACACCGCGCTCGGTATCAATCGAATCCACAGCGCCCTCGAAATTCTCAAACGCCCCTTCGCGAATCTTGACCACATCCCCCTTGGCGAATTCCACTTTAATATTGGGCGTATCTTCGGGTTTTTCGGCCTCTTTGAGCATCTTGGCCACATCCGTGTCGCGCATCGGGGTCGGTACGCCTTCGGTACCGATGAAATCTCCCACGCCGCCGGTTTCCTTGATGATGAACCAGACATCATCCGGAATCTTGCCGTCGTCTTTGGGCTCCAATTCCATAAAAACATAGCCCGGGTAGAGTTTCCGCTTGATCACGCGCTGCTTGCCGCCGCGAATACGCTTGATCTGCTCGGTGGGCACCATAATCCGCCCGACACTCTTGACCCCGTCAACTTCCATCTTGCGGGCCAGTGTATCCCGAACCTGTTCTTCTTTATTGGATGCAACTCGTAATACGTACCAATACATAGTAATCCTCGGTGTTCCTGCGGGGATTGTTTCGATTAATAAAGCCCGATCTTATCGAACGTCCAAACAAATCCCATATCCACCAGATACAGGAAAATCGATATCGTCAGCATCACGACAATCACTACCGTGGTGGAACTGACGATTTCCTTGCGGGTGGACCAGCTGACTTTCTTAATCTCCCCTTCCGAAGAAATCAGAAAATCCGCAACCGAAGGCTTATTCATCAGCCATGCGATCAGTCCCCCCAACACGGCGCAAAGTCCAAACGGCACCAGTGTCTCCACCCAGATGTTATTCATCGTCGCCAGTTTCTGATGAAGCACATAACATCCGTAAGCACAGATCACAAACGCCGATATCGCCGTCCAGAGACGAGTATTCTTCGCCTGGCCGCGTTTGTATATATTCAGATTCTTCATCGTCGTATTGTACCCTTAACCGTATCGTACCTGTTCAATTCAGTCGGCGTGCAATCCTATGCAAACCGCTGTCGGTTGCCCTCGTCCGCCGGACAGCCGTCTCACCAGGTCAGGAGGGAGTCGAACCCCCAACCTGCGGTTTTGGAGACCGCTGCTCTGCCAATTGAGCTACTGACCTATAACCCATGACGCTTCCGATATCGGAATCGTGAGTGTATCGCGGTTACTTCCTGCGGATCTTATGAACGGTACGTTTCCGTTCGCGTTTGCAGAACTTGACCAGTTCAATTTTCGGTGTTCCGCCCTGCACATTGACCGGCGTACGATAATTACGATCGCCGCACTCTTTGCACTCAAGCCACACCCATTCTCGTTTTTGCTGCTTTGCCATTATGCTATGCCTCTCTAAAACACAATCCTTAACGGGCGTGACTGCCCGGCAAGGATAAAATGGGGCGCCGAGACACTCGACGCCCCATGATTGTGTCGTTCAATTATGCAAGAATCTTGGTTACAACACCGGCACCGACGGTTCTGCCGCCTTCGCGAATCGCGAAGCGAAGACCTTCTTCCATCGCGATCTTGGAGCCGATTTCCACTTCCATTTCGATGTTGTCGCCGGGCATACACATTTCCGCGGCCTTGCCTTCACGGCTGCGGATGGCGGTAATCGAACCGGTGACGTCGGTCGTCCGGAAGAAAAACTGCGGACGATAGCCGGGGAAGAACGGGGTATGACGACCGCCTTCTTCCTTGGTCAGCACGTACACTTCGCCGATGAATTTGGTATGCGGAGTAATCGAACCGGGCTTGGCAAGAACCATACCGCGTTCGAGGTCTTTCTTTTCAACACCACGCAGCAGCACGCCGACGTTATCACCGGCCTGGCCTTCATTCAGTGTCTTGTTGAACATTTCAACGCCGGTCACCGTCGTCTTGCGGATGTCTTCCACCAGACCGATGACTTCGACTTCGTCGCCGACTTTCACCATACCGCGTTCGATACGGCCGGTGCCCACGGTACCGCGGCCTTTGATGCTGAACACGTCTTCAATCGGCATCAGGAAGGGCTTGTCAACCTCACGTTCCGGAACCGGAACATAATCGTCAAGAACCTTCAGAAGCTGCTTGAGAGGTTCGCAGGCCGGGTCATCGGCGGATTCGGCCTTCATGGCCTTCACGGCGGAACCGCGGACAATCGGGGTATCGTCGCCGGGGAAGTTGTACTTGTTCAGCAGGTCGCGAACTTCCATTTCCACCAGGTCAATCAGTTCCGGGTCATCGACCAGATCGACTTTGTTCAGGAAGACCACAATCTTGGGCACGTTAACCTGACGAGCCAGCAGGATGTGTTCGCGGGTCTGAGGCATCGGGCCGTCATAGGCGCTGATCACCAGAATCGCACCGTCCATCTGGGCGGCGCCGGTNNACATAGTCGGCGTGACCGGGGCAATCGACGTGTGCATAGTGACGCGTATCGGATTCATATTCCACGTGAGCGGTCGCAATGGTCAAAATCTTGGAATCATCGCGGCGGCCCTGTGATTCGGACGCCTTGGCGATATCATCATAAGATTTAAACTTCGACAAGCCCATCAGACTGGCCACTTTCGTGATCGCAGCAGTCAGCGTTGTTTTGCCATGGTCCACGTGACCAATCGTTCCGACGTTTACGTGAGGTTTCTTTCTTACAAATACGTCTTTAGCCATCTGTTAATAACCTCCTGATATTCCTGGTTCTGGTTACAATGTTCTAATATTCGCTTTTTTTACTTTTTCGTTATTCCGAGCGACGTCTTCATGGCCTCACAGACCAGCTCGGACACGCCAATTTACTTTAGCTGCTGATGGGATTTGAACCCATGACCTCGTCCTTACCAAGGACGCGCTCTACCGGCTGAGCTACAGCAGCGACTCACATCAAGTTCAAACGAGCAGGTCGGTCACAGACTATTCTGACCAGGTCCCGCTTCAGAAAACGACACAATCCATCCTGCCGCCTCACTGGGCCGCAATGGAAACAGGGACTCCCTGCGCCGCCTCTATGGTAAAGGAAAGAGTATATAAACCTGATCGCAGAACTGCAATCAGAAAAATCGTAAAAACATCAAAAATTATTAATTTTTATGCCAAGATTCACCGAATAACAGCGTCAATACGTCTTTTATCGACTAAGAAATTTGTAATACAAACACAGTGATTTCAATAAAGGTTTTAAACGGGATTGTATAAAATATCCGAAATTACCAGGGAAAAATTAAACTGCCTTTAAAGCTATCATCCCTCTCCATTGCTCTATTTTATCTTGCCACCAGCGCTGCTGAGTAGTAATGGATATTTCAAATAGGGAATTAAGAAGACTTGATTTGTCTTCTGCGGCAATCTTTTCAGAAAGAAAATATGCATTTATCATATCTAATATTTCAGATTTATCGTTCAACGTATTCTCACGCAGCATCCCGCTGATAACGTCGGCAGTTTTTGAATATTGCCGCAATTGCAGATAAGCTTCCACTGCATGAGTATTCGTCTGAAAGATGGCGCTCTTCTTAACCTCAATACTCGCGGTATTATTAAGCACAAGCTTTTCGCGATATGCGGCAACATGTTCATAAGACCCCTTGCCAAGATGCCATTTCAGCAGCCGAACCTGCAAATCGCACAACAAAGCCCCTTCTTTCTGGGCCTCGGCTTTCTGCTCAGCCAATTCCAAAACTTCACGTATCTGGTCCCCCACGGACGGATTCTGCTCAAGACGAACCGACCAGTCAGCTGCCACCTTTGCATCCTGCCGCTTCAATATATCGATGATGGCCGTCCAAGCCAGCTCTCCCTCACCATTCGAACCCAATTGGCCTGTCAACCAGGTCAAATCTTCAACCGTCCCGCTTTGTCCGGCCAGATAAATCATAATCAATCGGACCGTGGGACTGCTGTCCATATTGATGTTCAATTCACGGAATAATTTCATCGCAGCCGTTGGATCAACATTGACCATCCCTGCCGCAGCGGCCTGTCGAACAAGACTGTTTTCATCGCGATTACGCAAGACGTCTTCAAATATTTGTCGATACAGTTTCACTGCTATTGTTTTTTGACTACCCTGTTTGCACAAACGGGCCATAATAGCCAGCAAATCTCCACGAACCGGACCTTTTTTATCCGTCTCCAGCAGGTATCGATTTTGGATAGTCTCAAGGTATTTGGTTGCTTCTTTTGGAGTCAGCCCATCAAGTTCCAGCAGCTTACGCAAGACCTCGGCACCCTTTTTAGCCATTTCGGGATCATCTTTCGAGGCATAGCTGTCGGCAATCAGCATCGTCTGGGTCTTGAATTCAGGTGATAAAATCACCCTCGAACCCGGCGAAAAGGCAAAAAAGCAGGCCTCACCGAGGGCTTCAAAGAGCGCCACGGCCACCTGCGGATCTGTTTCCTCTTTATAACGTTCCATCAGCCTTTCAGCGGGATTCAGCGCACTCATCGTACTCCAGACTTTCGCAGTGGCAAGCCTGACCTGACGGTTTTCATCGGCCAACATCTGCAAGAGTCTGTCACGCAATCCAGCCGCAGCTTCTGTTTGAAATCGCTGGACTTTATCCAAAGCCCACAGGCGAATGGCGGGCAAATCCGAACTCAGCTTATCCAGTA
>DLFY01000227.1:18990-26708 GCA_002482415.1 Phycisphaerales bacterium UBA7708 | reverse complement strand
GGCAAGACTCCCGCGGATCGTATTACCGACGAGATTACCTGCCATGCCCTCGGCGTCCGTCACTACGACAAGCGTGTCGATACGATTTTTGAAATCGGCGGCCAGGATATGAAATATACCGTCTTCAACAAAGACGGCAGTGTTCGCGATGCCAAGATGAATTTCAGTTGTCAGGCCGGCTGCGGCCAGACGCTGGAAAACATGGCCGACCTGATTGGTCTGGATGTACGGACGACCCTGCAGGAGTATGCCCTGCGGGCCAAACGTGTTCCGATTATTGACTCGACCTGCGGTGTCTTTATGGAAATGGATGAAACCCGGTTGATTTCCGAAGGCTTTAGCCGCGAAGAAATCGCCGCGGCAATCATCCGCGGGACCGCCGCCAGCTATTATCATAAATTCGTCGGCGGCGCCCAGAACACCGGCTCGGTCTGTTCGGCTCAGGGCGGGCCTGCCCTGGGCAAGGCGTTCCTGGCAGCGCTGGCACAGGTGGCCAACAAGGATATCTACGCCTATCCGCACCGCGAAATATTCGGGGCCTGGGGAGCGGCGCTGGATGTGCTTTCCCATATTAACCAGATGACTCAGAGCGGTATGGCCTGTGAGACGGCGTTTCGCGGATGGGAACTGGTGACCATGGAATTCTGCAAGTCGCACCAGAAATGCAAAGACGTCGTGGACCGAAGCTGCGACATGCGGGATTGTGTTCTGGATGTCTTTTCCATAGATAACGAAACGATTCTCAGCGGCGGATTCTGCCCCAAAGGCAATTCGGAAAGCCGTGAAAAACCGCGAACCAATTATGTCGATGTCTTTCATTCGATTTTCGACAAGCATTTCCGCCGATACGGTCTTCTGCTGGCCGACCTCGACGGCAAACCCGCCCCGGATAAAACCGTGGGTATCCGCCGGGCGACGTCAACCATTGCCGAAAAAGGCATCTGGTCGGCGGCGCTGCTGGCCCGGCTCAGATTTGTGCCGGTTGCCTCCCCGGTCAGCAATACAGCGATTGCCCGTCAGGGTGTGGACCATTCCAAGACCGACTTCTGCATCGCCCGCAAACTGGTCACTGGCCACGCCATGCTGCTGATGAATCACCCCGGGATTCGCTATCAGTTCAACCCGACCTTCATCGAGCATTTCCAGAAGGGCAGTCATTCCCTGAAATACTGCATCTACACCGAATCCGAGGCTTTCATCCTGAACGATGACTTGTCGATGGACCCGCAAAAACAGCTTAGCCCCGTACTGCAGTTCAACAGCGGCCCCATTCTGGTGGAAAATATTGACAAAGACCTGCGCAGCAAAGGCTATCGGTTCTCCCGTCGTCAGATCAGCGAGGCTATCGAAGCCGCCGATGCCGCGGAAAGAGCCTTTCTCGAAGACCTTTACGCCCGCGGCGACAGCTTCCTCGAAAAAACCAGCGACCGCATCGCCTACCTCGGCGTCGGCCGCGATTATGTCGTGCTGGACCCGGAAGCCAGTTCCTATGCCGGCGCCATGTTTTCGCAGACGCGGGGACTGGATTTTATCCCGCAGATTTTCCTGCGGCACCGCTTTGCTGCACTGAGCCAGGACTTGAAACAGACCGAATACTGGTGCGAAAGCATTGATATCCTGCGTGCCCACCTGTATGCGGCGTCGCGTCCGGGATTATATCCGATTCGTTTGATGAATTTCGGATGCGGCCCGGACAGCATGAAAATCTATCAGGAAGAACGCATCCATCTTGCCGGCGGCAAGCCGATGCTGACATTGTTAACCGATGCACAGACCAATAACGCCCCGTTCCTTACCCGAACCGAGGCCTTTGAACGCGTTGTGCATGGCCATTATCACAAGGAGCATGAACATGACCGACATCACAAAACCCAGCCGCATCGACGGACGGACGTGGCTGCTGCCCTACATGGGAATCAGCAGCCGCATCGCGGCGGCGTGCCTGCGTCATTATAAAATTGAAGCAATCGTTCTGCCTACCAACACCCGGGAAGGCTATGAACTGGCCCGCAGGCATATTCACACCGAAGTCTGCCATCCCCTCAAGGGCGTGGTAGGCGACCTGCTGGGCTTTCTCGAACAGGAAACACAGCGTCATGGCCGGGAAGCGGTCACAAGCCGCTATGTGTTTATCCTGCCCACAACCGATGGCCCGTGCCGCTTTGGCAAATATCGGGAGACGGTACGGTTTTTCCTCGATGACGAAGGCTATGCGGACTTGCCCATCGCCGGCCCGACGACCAAAACCGACTATCTCGATATCCTCAGCGGCAAATATACTGCCGGCGATCAAATGAAGATACAAAAACTGCTGCTGCGGGGTCTGATTGCCAGCGACCTGCTGGATGATATCACATTGCGGTATCGGCCCTATTGCCCCAAAGACCAGGTCGAACAGCTCAAGGAATTGCGGCTGGCCGAACTGGAACAATGTCTCATGCGGGGCTGCACTGTTAAGGAACTGGCTGCCTGGGGTCAGGAGACGGTCCGCCAGTTCGGTCGGTTTCAAACCAGCGAACGTTTCCCGCTGGTGCTGTATTCCGGCGAGATTTATATGCGGATGCATGACCCCTACACCAATAACGTGATTGAAAAACTCGAAGAAAATCGCCTCGAAGCCGTCCGCTGTTCCATGATCGAATGGTTTGATTATATCAACTGCACCAATCTGCTGCAAACGCGTCGTCGCATCGCAACGGCGTTAAAGACGTTTGACTGGCGTGACGTCTTCGGCGGTATTGCCGCCTGGACAAAGCTTACGGTCAAATATGCCTATATCCGGCATATCCGAAAAATTATGTCGGAACCATTTCATGACATCCTCAACGGCAGACATTCATTGCCTCCGATGATGACCCTGCTCAAGACCGTCGAAAATGCCGGTGAATTCCACAGTTCCGTCAGCGGCGAATCCATCCTCGGAATCGGCATGGTCTATGTCCTGCTGCATGGCATCTCCGGCCGGCACGGACGCGGCATTTCCGGCATCTTCCATGTCGGGCCGTTTACCTGCATGCACGAAGGGGTCGTCACCGCCAAGACCGAAGGCATGATTCGCCGGTGGAGAAAACAGCATCCGGATATCGTTTTTCCGGTGATTGATGCCTACTTTGGCGACTCCCCCAATCCCAATCTGGACGCCGAAATCGCCATCTTCCGCGAACAGTGCTACCAGAAGCAGCACCTGGCTGCCCAGCGGCCGGAAGTTGCCTCAGTCGGCTGATTCCGCCGAACTGGTTTTCCGTAAATAAAGAGTATAAAAGTAGTATTTAAAGGCCGGGTCTGGGCCCCGGCTTTTTTTGTATACACAATTTGAATATTCAATTAGAGTATATTGCATATACAAATATTGTATATCACAACTTTTTCTTCTGGCATGAACCATTTTCTAAGCAAGCATAATTCATTTAAATATATAGCTTTATGGCTATTTTATGCTGTGGCACGCTGTTTGTTCATATCATTTCACAGAGATAAAAAAGTGAAGAATGCATGAAAAGAAAACAAGAAAGGATGTGTAAAATGATGTGGACATGGTTGACAGTTCTGAGCATGGTACTGATTGGAATGATAATGGCTATCGGAATCGCAACGGAAACGACACGCGTACAAAATAAAATGCAGAAAGGATGTGTACGATGAAATGGATCACAGGTTTAACAATGGCCGCAGGCGTAGTACTGGTTATGGGATTGGTGTCGCAGGCGGTTCACGGCCAGGATAAAAAGGTCGTCAAGCCGTTGCGGGTGGGGATATACGATTCCCGTTGTATCGCGGTTGCCTGTGCCCCCTCCGAATGGTGGAATACCCAGGTCCGCGAAAAGATGAAAGAGATACAAGCAGCAAAGGCGGCAGGAGATGAGCAGAAAGTCAGGGAGCTTGAACAATGGGGCAATCAACATCAGCAAAAGGCACACTTGATGGGCTTTGGAACCGCACCGGTCAAAGAATGGCTTGTCCCGGTGGAAAAGGAATTAGCAGCCGTAGCTCAGCAGGCAGGAGTCGATATCATTGTCAGCAAATGGCAGATTGATTATCAGGTCGATGGTGCCCAGTTCGTGGATGTCACCGATGCGATTGTAGCCCTGTATAAACCCAGCGAAAAAACATTGAAAACAGTTGAGGCGATCAAAAAGACAGAACCGATTTCCGAAGACGAAATTTTGAAGATCAAGGATTAATTGTGGTAACCATAGAACATTCAACTAAGATAGAGGATATGCAGGATAAACAGACAATCCAGTCCGTGATGGATATGCTCGCCGAAACCAGGGAGACGGAATATCCCGAACCCGTCCAGTCTTATTTTGACCATTACGGACTGGATTGGTCTTATGTCCGGCACCGCTTCGGCTGGTTTACCAGCGGGGGGCTGAAGCTGGCCGGGCATCTCTGGATACCATCGACATGCAAAGCCCTCGTTATTGTTTTACATGGCTACATGAACCATACCGGCCAGATGAAGCATCTGATTGCCGGCCTGCTGGACGATGGCTTTGCGGCAGGGGCCTTTGACCTGCCCGGGCATGGACTGAGCGAAGGACATCAGGCGGCAGCAGGAGCTTTAAAGGATTATACCCAGGCCTTACGGGATTTTGTGAAGGACATCAAGCAGACGCTGGATGCTGAAATATGCATACCCAGGCGACGCGGATTACGAGCGGGACTGAGTTTCTATTCGGCCTCCGGCCTGCCCCCGACTGAGTTGGTCATGAAAATCCATTTTGTCGGATTCAGCACCGGGGCGACGGTGGGCCTGGACAGCCTGATATCGGGACAGGACGACCTGTTTGACAAGATCGTCCTTGCCGCCCCCCTGATACGCTGGCGGGGCTATACCGTCTCCAAGGCAACGTATGCCTTTTACCGGACGTTTACGGATCGTGTCCCTCGCCTGCCCCAGGCCAATTCCTCCGACCCGGATTTTCTCCATTTTAACAGGTATTGCGATCCCCTGCATACTCCTGTGGTTTCACTCGACTGGGTCAAATCGATTTTTGACTGGAACGACCACTTTACACGCATCCAGACCAGACAAAAAGAGCTGTTTATTTTGCAGGGAGATAGAGACACCACCGTGGATTGGCGGTATAATACCCAATTGCTGCGGGACAAATTCCCCGCCGCACAAATGGAGATTCTCCCGGCCGCAAAGCATGAGTTGTTTAATGAGGCGCAACCCTGCAGGCAGATTGCGATTAGCCGGGTCTTACACTATTTGAATCAATAAGGAGACAGAAGGCATGGAAACCAAACGAAAAACCAGAGGCTCGTGGGGGATACGCTTTTTTATCCTGCTGCTGAGCGTTGTATTTGGCATATTATTCTACTGGCTGCTCAATTTTATCACCAAAGACATCGGCACGATGGAAGGCCCGCAATATCATGCAGTGCGTGCCCGTTATGTCAATGCTGACGATGACCACCAGCGCAGCCAATTGCAGCAGGAACTGCAGCACATCGAGCGCCAGCTTCAAAATGTCCGGGAAAAACAGCGCAATCTTGACGACAGTGTCAGCAATCTCCGCAGTACGATGGATCAGCTTTTGAGCCTGCAGCGGGAAAGTCTGGCCAAGAATATCGAATTTTCCGAACAAAGCTGGGTGACCCTGCAGAAAAGTCAGGATGCCTTTTTGGACAAGCAGAAACAAGCGGAACAATTTATCCAGCAGGTCACCGATCTGACCGCTCGGAAACAGGAAACAGAGGATAAACTGACCGCCGTCGGTGAAAAAATAAAACTCAGTGAACAGGATGCTCAGGTCGAATTGCAGCAGTTAGTAAAACAGCATATATGGAAAATCGCGGCCATCCAACTGGGAATCCTCGTGCCGATTTTTCTGGTTATCTCCTGGCTGTTTATGAAATACCGCACAAGCACCTACTGGGCCATGGTGTGGGCGGCTTTTATTGCGGTCTTTGTCAAACTATTAATGGTTGTCAACGACGTATTCCCCAAGCCCTATTTCAAATATATTGTTCTGCTTGTGATACTGGCGATCGTCATCCGAATTCTGATATACCTGATTCGGATGATCATCGCGCCCAAAAAAGAACTGCTCATTCGCCAGTATCAGCAGGATTACGACAAGCATATATGCCCGGTTTGCTCCAAACCCATCCGCATCGGCCTGCTTCGCTATGCGGGCGGCCTGCGGAAAAAGACCACGCTGGTCCTGGGCCAGGATAAAGAGACGCTTGCTGGGCAGGTCTATACCTGTCCATCCTGCGGGACGAACCTCTATGACAAATGTGACTCCTGCGGCCAGATACGCCATACGTTATTGCCCTATTGCGAGCATTGCGGAAAAGAGAAGCCCACTGCGGTACAATAATTATGAAAACAGAATCCTCAAAAATCGGCAATACATTCGGTTACATGAATACCACGCAGTTTCTCGGCGCGGCCAACGATAACCTGTTCAAAGGGCTGATGATTTTCTTATTAATCGGCAAACTTGGACAGGACAAGGCCTCCCAGGTCAGTTCGACCGCCGCGATGCTGTTTGTGATTCCATTTTTACTGTTTACTCCGTTTGCCGGCGTTCTGGCCGACCGGTTCAGCAAAAGCCGGATTATCGTGCTGGTCAAGTTTGCCGAAATCGTGCTGATGGGGTTGGGCTGCCTGGCATTCTGGATGTCCAACACGGTCTTTTGTTATGCCGTGCTGTTTTTGATGTGCACCCAGAGCGCCTTCTTCGGGCCCAGCAAATACGGCATCATCCCCGAATTGGCCGCCCCGCAGCACTTGTCGCGGGCCAACGCCTATCTGGAAGGCATGACCTATCTGGCCATCGTGCTGGGTATGGCCGCTGCACCCGCACTGGCCCAGCTTACCGGCGAAAGATACCCGCTGGCCGGCATCGGCTGTGTTGTCGTGGCCGTGGTCGGAACGATCACATCCCTGCTGATTCGCAAAACCCCCGCCGGCGGACAGTCCGGCAGTTCCCATCCGCTGTTTTTCGTCGAGGTCTGGCGGACCCTGCGGCTGGTCCGGCAGGATGTGGATCTGCTGGCGTCGGTTTTTGCCGCGGCAGTCTTCATGTTTCTGGCCGGCTTCGCCCAGATTAACCTGATTCCCTACGGTATCGAGGTGTGCCAATATAATGCCATCCAGAGCGGCTATCTGTTTGTCATTGCCGCCATCGGCATCGGCATCGGCTCCCTCTGGGCTGGCAGGCTGTCCGGCCGGAGCCTGGAGGCCGGCATCATTCCCTTTGGAGTCTTGTTATTTTCCATCGGTACGATATGGCTGGCCGCCGGCCACTCCAAAACCTGGATTTTCATCGCCATCTTTCTGATGGGTACCGGTGCGGGCTTATACATCGTGCCGGTCCAGACCTTCATCCAGATTCGGGCCGACCGTGCCCTGTTGGGACGCATCATCGCCGCCTCCAACTCGCTGGGCTGGCTGGGTGTTGCCCTCGCCTCGGGCATCGTGGGACTTCTGGCCGGCATGCTTAAAATGTCCGCCGCATCCCTGTTTATCGTCCTGTCGGGTCTGGGGTTTCTGACGTTTATCGTAACCCTGTATTACCTGCGGGAATATGTCTTTCGTTTCGTCCTGTCGATTCCCATTCGCATGATTTATCGATTACGTGTCTTCGGTGAAGAACACCTGCCCATCGAAGGCGGGGCGCTGCTGGTGGCTAACCATGTCTCCTGGATGGATGGACTGGTCCTCAGCGCCGTCCAGCATCGGCGCATCCGCTTCCTCG
>DLFY01000227.1:15419-18980 GCA_002482415.1 Phycisphaerales bacterium UBA7708 | reverse complement strand
GTCTGCACTGGTTTTTCCGCTTTATCAAGGCCATCCCCATCAGCGCCGCCGACGGCCCTCGCCAGCTTGTCGAATCCCTGAACAAGGCCCGTAAGGCCATCGAAGACGGCTATATCGTGTGCATCTTTGCCGAAGGCTATCTGACCCGCACGGGCCACCTGGCGTCCTTCCGCCCCGGCCTGGAGCGCATCGTCAAAGCCGCCGACTGCCCCGTCATCCCCGTCTATCTGGGCGGCCTGTGGGACTCTGTCTCCAGCCATCGCTACGGCAAGCTGTTCAGTCGCAGACCCCGCCCGCTCGAATACCCCGTCAGCGTGCATTTCGGTGCCCCCATGCCCGCCGATTCCACCGCCCGAAAGATTCGCCAGGCCGTCCTGGAATTATCCTGTGACTGGATCGAATCCCGCAAATACCATCGCCTTTCGATGGCCCAGACCTTCGTCAAAATCGCCCGCCGCAATTGGAAACGCCTGTGCATGACCGATACCACCGGCAAAAAGCTGACCTATGGCCAGACCCTGATTGCCGCCATCATCTTCGCCGAACGCTACCGGCCCATCCTCAAAAATCAGCAGAATATCGGCATCCTGCTGCCGCCCAGTGTTGGCGGGGCGGTTGCCAATGTTGCCATCGGTCTGCTGCGAAAGACCGCCGTCAACCTGAACTATACCGTCACTCAATCCGACCGCCAGACGGCCATCGACGAATGCGGCATCCGGACCATCGTCACTTCGCGGGCATTCCTCGAGAAGCTCGGATTGCCTGCCGATGATTCCAAATATCTGTTCGTCGAAGACCTCGCCGCCGCCATCAAAAACCGCGACAAACGAAAAGCTCTGCTCAAGGCATTTCTGATTCCCGCCCGCTGGATGGGAGGATTCCGTAAAGTCGATCCCGACCAGACCGCCGCGATTCTGTATTCCTCCGGCAGTTCCACCCGCCCCAAAGGCGTCATGCTCAGCCAGCATAACCTGCTGTCCAATATGGAAGCGGTGCGGATGATCTTCAAGTTCGACAAATCCGTCCGCCTCTGCGGGATTCTGCCGTTTTTCCATTCCTTCGGCCTCAATACCGCCATGTGGCTGCCGATTCTCTCGGAAGTCTCGGTCCACTTTGTCCCCAATCCGCTCGATGGAAAACTGGTCGGCCAGACCGTCAGCCAGTACCAGTGCACCATGCTGTTCGGCACGCCGACGTTCCTGCTGACCTACATCCGCCGCTGCGAGCGCGAAGACTTTCGCAGCATTCAGCATTTCATTGTCGGCGCTGAAAAAATGAAACAATCCCTGGCCGACAGTTTCGAAAATTATTTCGGCATTCGCCCGCTCGAAGGCTACGGCGCCACGGAATTATCGCCCCTCGTGTCGGTCAATGCCCCCGATGTGGAAATCGACGACGCCTGTCAGCGGGCCACCAAAGCCGGCTCTGTCGGCAGACCCATCCCAGGCCTGGCTACCCGTGTCATCGATCCCGACACCGGCCAGCCCGTCGAGCCGGGGCAGCAGGGCGTCCTGTGGGTTAAAAGTGCCAGCGTCATGAAAGGCTACCTGAACGCCCCCGACAAGACCGCCGAAGTCATTCAGGACGGCTGGTACAACACCGGCGATATCGTCACCCTCGACGACGAGGGCTTTATCACCATCACCGACCGCCTCGGCCGCTTCAGCAAAATCGGCGGCGAGATGATTTCCCATACCGCCATCGAGGAAGTCTGCCAGAAGGAACTCCAGCTTCAGGACCGCGCCGTGGCCGTGACCAGCATCCCGGATGAGAAAAAAGGCGAACAGATCGTGGTCTTGTATATCCAGTCGATGGTGGACGGCCAGCACCTGTCGGATATCTTAAGCCGCAGTGATCTGCCGAATCTGGCCAAACCCAGACGGGACAACCTGATTGCCGTCGAGTCCATCCCGACACTCGGCTCCGGCAAACTGGACATCCGCAAAATCCGAACCATCGCGATCGAACACAAACAAGTCAAAGCATAAAGGAAAACTCAAGATGCCGTTTGAAGGACTGGTGATTTTATTCGGACTGGGCTTTGCCCTCCTTGGGCCGATAGGATTCATTATTGCCGTGGTCTGCCTCGGCAAGCTCGGCACCCTCAGCCGGGAATTGGAAAACCTCAGAGCCGAATTGCGGCGTCTGCGTTTCCGTCAGGATGCTCCGACTCCATTATCTCAACCTCAGCCTCAGTCAACGCCCCAGCCAGTCCAGTCTATCCCTGTTGAGCCGGTCCCGCAGCCGATTGCACCCGTTACAATCGAGCCGGCCCCCCAAAACGAAACACCTCCTGTACCCGCCGAGCAAGGTACAATCGATATCCTGGTTCAAAAGTATGCAAAACCACAGCCTCAGCCGGCAGCCAAGCCGCTTACGCCCGTAACATCGCAGCCTGCAGAACCGCAGCCGGTTATTCGCAAAGGACTGGAACAGCAGATCGGTACCCAGTGGATTCTGGTTGCCGGCATCGTCTGTGTGATTGCTGCCGTCGGTTTCATCCTCAAGCATGCCATCGATGAAGCCTGGCTGGGACCCTGGGCACGCGTGAGTGCCGTCGCCGCAGGTGGGATCGTGGCCTTTGTGATTGGCGAAATCACCCGCCGTCGCGGCTATGAGGTCGTTGCCAAGGGAGTCAGCGCCATGGGTTTTGCCCTGCTCTATGCCGCCGTGTTTTGGGCCTATCGGGGATATCATTTGGTCGACAGCACCCCGGCCTTTGCCGTCGCCATTGTCATCACCATCGCTGCCATGGCCTATGCGGTCCTGCTCGACGAAGTACTGGTGGCCATCCTGTCACTGCTGGGCGGATATGCCACACCGCTGTTTTTGTCCACGGGCCAGAACCTCCCGCATCATCTGTTCGGCTATGTCCTGATACTGAGCCTCGGTGCGATGGGCTGTGCATTTTTCCGCCGCTGGCGTGCGGTCAACCTGCTGGCCTTTGTCGGTACCTTCCTGCTGTATATCCTGTGGTTCGAAAAATTCACCCGGCCCATCTTGAGCTTTACCCAAGCCCATCCCGGCCGCCTGCTGATTGCCGAGATATGGCTGGGCGTATTCTTTGTGGTGTATCTGGTCATGCCGTTGCTGTATGGCTGGGTCAAACAGGCCGTCACTCGCGGCGAAGACCTCCTCCTGCCCTGTGCGGCCGGGACCATCACCTTTTATTACCTGTGGACGATGCTCGAAGAACTGTTCCGCCCGGAACTGGCCCTCTGTACCGCGCTGCTCGGTGCGGCCTATTGGATCGCCGCTGTCGTTTCACGAGTCCGATGCAAACAGGACCAGAACCTGTGGACAGCGATGGGGATCGCCGGCACCGCGTTCCTGACCGCAGCCCTGCCTCTGTATTTTGAGACGCATGCCCTCGTCATTGGCTGGACGGTCGAGTCCGTGATTCTGATTGCCGCCGGGATTCTCTATGCCGGCTCCTGGATGCAGGGCATGGGATTTCTGGCGATGGGATTAAGCCTTGTCGGGCTGTTCTTTCTGCCATCGCAGGATGCATCGTTCACTCCTGTCTTCAACGGTATCTTCGGGACATGGCTGTGTGCCGCC
>DLFY01000227.1:0-15390 GCA_002482415.1 Phycisphaerales bacterium UBA7708 | reverse complement strand
CCAGCCACATAGTCTATCGACGCAACGCATCGCGGAAACCCGAATATTCCACCCTTAGCGAAATTCTGTTTATCATGGCCGCCGTCGTTTTAATCACCGCCTGCGGACTGGAATGGAATGCCTGTTGCGACATGACCTTCAGCAGTGCCCAGGCCAATGAGCTTTTCCCCAAAGGCCTGCTGTGCATCTTTGCCTTCTTTAGTGTGGTCCTCACGCTGGCCGGCCTGGTATATCACGGTACATTGATTTGCGGTGCCGGGTTTATCGCATTGGCAGCCAGTGTGGCCGGTCTGCTGGCAATCTTCGGCCATGTCGGCGACTATCGCCCCATCCTCAATGCCCATTTCGGCACATGGCTTTGTGTGGGGCTGGGTGCCGCGATTCAGCATCTGCTTTATCGCTATTGGAAAACCCCCGTTCCTGAACACCACGCCATGCAGTCGCAGTGGCTCTATATCATCGCCGTCGCCGTGCTGCTGGGCACCGGCGTCCTCGAATGGCATCGCTACTGGAGCCATCAGGAGATCGAAGACTTTCTCATTGACACACGAACCCTGCAGGCGTTTCTGCTGGCAGCGGCGGTCTTTATTGTTGCCGTCGTCTCCCGGCCCGTTTGCCCGGCCGGACTGATATGCAGGGCCGCCGCGGTTCTGGTCGCCGTCATCGGCGCTATCGCCGCAATCGCCAATCTTGATACACTGTATTACACGTCGTTTCGTTTTGTGTTAAACGGCTCATTTGCGGTACAGGCATCCGTCGTCGCAGCCATCTTCATCGCCGCCATACAGTTTCGTTCCCAGAACCGCATCGAAGGACTTGCCCCCAGATGGTATCAATACTTTGGCCTTGCCGGGGTTGTTACGCTATGGGCCATTCTCAGCGAACAGGTCTTTGTCTATTGGCATTGTCTGGACCAGTATGGCCCGGGGTTGCTCAATTGGAAGTTCAAGGCCCACATGAGCTTGTCGCTGCTGTGGGCGGCCTATGGTGCTGTCCTGCTGATTGTGGGCTTTAACCGTCGGATTGCCCTCCTTCGCTATATGGCCCTGGGCCTGTTCGGAATCCTGCTGGCCAAGATATTCCTGTTTGATATGAGCGAAGTCAAGAGCATCTACCGCATCACGGCCTTCCTCGCCACCGGCCTGACGCTGGTCGGTGTGTCCTATATCTATCAGTATCTCCGCAAGCAGGGCTTCTTTGACCGTCTTGGCGAAAGTGCCCCATCAAGTTCGATAGAACAATCGCGGTAGAACGATTTAACCTTAGTCCAGGATAACCACCTTGCCCTCGTCGGCATCCACCAGAATAGTCTGTCCGGTCCGGATGACCTGCGTGGCCGGCCCCACATTGACCACTGCCGGGATTCCAAACTCGCGGGCGATGATGCTGCCGTGCGACAAGAGGCCCCCAAGGTCCATCACCACCCCGGCAGCCGTCACAAAATACGGCGTCCACCCCGGATCGGTAAACGGAGCCACCAGAATCTCCCCCGGCAGAACCTGAGCCTTGTCATCAGCCCTCAAAATCACGCGGGCAGGCCCGGTCACCTTGCCCGGATAAACCGATATCCCGTGAAACAACCGGGTCGTGGAATCCACTTTCTGAGGCCTGCACAACGACGCATCGAACCGCCCAAAAATCAGCGACGGAGGCTGAAGACTTTGATAATACCGGTATTCGGCAATCCGGGTCTGGATGGCGGCTCGAAGCGGGTCCCGATTTTGCCTCCTGGCCGCAGCAGGCAATTCATCGAAAGTCAGAAAGAAGATGTCCTCCGTCCGCTCAAGCATCCCGGCCGCACAAAGCCTTTGCCCCAGTTCCAGCAGCCACTTCCGCAGCCACGCGATAAAACGTATCGCCTCATTCTTCCAGTTCTCCCGCAGCCGTGCCCCGATTTGAAATCGATTGACCAGCCGCCGGACATACCATCGCTTAATCGGATTGCGCAGCTTCCGGCCAATCATCTCTAGCAGCTCCTCCTGCTGTTTCCGGTGTTCCGCCGCCCGCTGTCTCGGATTAAACGAATCGATCCCCGCATAATAATTCCGAACCAGCCCCAATACATAATCCGGCGTCTCAGANNCGGATTGGACAACTCAATTTCCCCCCGGCAGTGATGCCCATGCCGCAGCATAAATGCATCCCATGTCGCAAGAAACGCCCGCCCCGACGGACTCGATTCGATATGCCCCCGGAACTGCTCCCAGGTCTGTGACGATGCAAACGCCGCCCGCAGCGACGGCTGCTCATGAATCAGCTTTGCCATATCCCACAGCTCAAACCCCGCCTGCACATCCTCCAGCCCGCCCTGACCGCGAACCAGCTTATTAATCAGCTTGTTATCCTGCTCGCTGAGCCATCGTTTGCACACAAATCGCAGCACCGGATACGCCGACAGTGCCCCTGTCACCATAATCAAATCCCACCCGGCAGTACTGGAATTGGCCGACACCAGCAGCTCCCGCGCCATCTCCTCATCGCTCATCTTCGAATAGTCTTTGCGATTCTGCTCATCGGTCAATAAATGCATAATCTCCAGCAGCAGTTCACCCCGGCGCGGACGATATTGCACACCAAATTTCCACGCCGCCTCCGGCAGCCGCCGGATGAATTTCCACAAACTGCCTTTAACGTCGGGCAGGTCGTCTTTAGTAAACTTCAGCAGTCCTTTTTTGATGGCCTCACCGGCCTCACCGCCAAACGAATCCCCCATACCATCGGCCCGACGAAGAATCCATGGAAAATGCCACAGCGCCGCAACCGTCGTATTCAGGTTGAAATACGCCCGGCCCGCCACTAATCCGATAACGGTACTGTCCCCCAGGTCGCTTCCCGAAAGCCGCCAGACCGAACTGAACAGCGGCTTGAGCATCCGCTGTATGAACGCCCATGTCATCGGCGTCACCACATCGGGCAGCACCTCCCCGGTATTGGCATTGCTCCAGACCTGCCGATCCTCAAATGTCTTGGCCTTGGGCCGCGTCGTGACAGGCCGGCTCTGCAGAATAAACAGCGTCCCTTGTTCAACAGCCCATTCGATATCCTGCGGTCCGCCCAAAGCCGTCTCGATTTGCATTGCCGCACCCGCCAGCCGGCCGGCATCCTCCGGTGCCAGCGTATGTCCTCGCTGGGCTTGTGCTTCCAGCGTCTGCCGGACACACTGCCCCCGTTCATCAAGTCTGTAGCAGAAGGCCTGCTCCGCCGGACTTTGCGACACAATTGCCCCATCCCGCCCCACAATGCAGCGACCCGGCGAAATCTCCCCATCGACCAGCGCCTTGCCCAGCCCCGTACAGGATTCAATGACCATCTGCTTCGCAGCCCCCGTCACGGGATTAGCCGTAAACACCACCCCCGCAACATCCGCACGCACCATCACCTGCACCAGCACCGCCATCTCAGCCGCCGCATGCTCGATATGATTTTTCTGCCGATACGCAAACGCCCGCGGCGTCCACAGCGACGCCCAGCATTTCAGGATTGCCGCAACGCACGACTCAAAATCCGTAATCCCCAGAAACGACTCATGCTGGCCCGCAAAGGAATGTTCCGCCGAATCCTCCATCGTCGCCGAGGACCGCACCGCCACGGCCCGCCCGGCCATCGGTTTATAAAATTCACATAGCGTTTGAATCCATTGCGGCTCCGGAGGAGTGCTTGTGATGGAATCCCGCACTTGCTGAAGCCATGCGTCTGGCTTATCGAGTGGTTGTGAATCTCTCAGTCCCTTGTCAATCAGCGACCGAATGGCCCCCTGTTGAATATGCTGGCGATAGGCCTGCGTGCTCACATAAAATNNCACAGTCATGCCCGTCTTCATCAGCCGGGCAAGGGTATGGATTTTGGACCCCACCAGCAGAACCGGACACTCCGCCGCATCGGCCAGTTTGCCTGTCCGGGCCGCAGTGTCGGGATTATTTGGATAAGACGATGGATTCATGCCCATCCCTTTGAATCAACTCGTCGTGAACAAAGTTGATTTATTCAATCTTGCGAATGGCCAGTACGCTCGTGTCATCGAACTGGCTGGCCAGCCCCACAAACCGCCGCCGATAGCCCAGAATGGTATGCACCAACTGCGCCGACGACGATTCACGATACAAATCCAGCACATTCAGCAGGCGTTCCTTGCCCCACATCTTGCCCTCAAAGTTAACCGCGTCAATCAGCCCGTCGGTGTACAGCAGCAGGCAGTCATTCTTGGTAAACGGCAGCGTTTCTGTCTCGTACTGGGCATGTTCCATCAGCCCCATGACCAGGCCGCCTTTTTCGAGGTTTTGCACCGGTTTGCCCGCCGGCAGCAGCAGCCCCGGCTCATGCCCGCAGTTGCAATAGGTAATCGTACTGTCCTGAATATCGATGCAGGCCAGGAGCAGGGTAATAAACTCCCCATTCCGGCACTCCCGGCACGCCACAAGGTTGAGCTTCTGGATAATCTCCCGCATCTCGTGCCGCCCGTAGCCGCCGTCGGCATAGGCCCGCATCGCCCCGCGGAACATGCTCATCATAATCGCCGCCGGCACCCCTTTGCCGATGACGTCGGCGATCGAGACGATAATCCGGTGGTCGTCAATCGCAAAGAAATCGTACAGGTCGCCGCCGATTTCGTGGCAGGGCTTATAGATCGCCGCCAGGTCCAGCCCGCACATGCAGGGGGCTTTCTCGGGGATCATTCGCCGCTGTACTGCCGCCGCTAAGTCCATTTGCTGCTTCATCTTAGCGCCCTCCAGGGCCTCACCAAACAGCCGCGCGTTGGTGATGGCCGTCGCACACTGGCTGGCCACCAGCCTTGCCACGCGAATCGCCTGACGGTTAAACCGGTTGGGTTCGGGGCTGTACAGCCGCAGCACCCCCAGCGGCTTGCCTTTGAAGGTCATCGCCACCGTCAACTGACTGATAAGCCCTTCCTGAACAGTGGCCTCCCGGTAGCGAACCCGGGGGTCCAGCCGCATATCATCCAGCACAACCGCCCGGCCCGAAAAGGCCTCCTTGATGACCGGCTCATCCAGCGTTACCGGCCCTTTATTGCGGTATTCCTCGCTCAGGCCGTAGGTGCTGCGCATCTTCAGGTCGCCGGTGTTGTCGTCCAGCAGCCGGATGGAGCAGGCGGTCGTATCGGTCACCTTCACCGCCGCCTCGGCCAGTCGATCCAACACCTCCTGCAGCTCGAAATTGCCCGCCGCAAGCGTCGAAATCTGATATATCTGGTCCGATAATTTCAGTTTTTTCTGTCGTTTTGCCATAAATTCAGCTCCCCATTGACGGTTCCGTCCGCCGGGAGAAAGAACATTTCCACACTATTATAATGGCAATCCGATTCTTTTACAGGGATTTTTGGATAGAGGATTGTTTTTTCTGTGTCAGAATTCGATTCCCCATACCCAAAATCCGCCTCCCCCCCCAATTTCCCGTACGGGCGACCCGCGGTCGCCCCCTTTCACCCCGTGCCCGTCTAACATGTATTCTTGTATTCCTGTCTCCCTGTATTCTTATTAAATTCTGTATACTTGTATACCTGCATACTTGCATACCTTATTTATTCCCGCCCCCGCATAAATATTTCCCAAATCATATTTACTTATCCCGACAGGAAATATATAATACCATCGTAAGTTGAAGGAATTAAGGAGAACGTCTATGAACCTCAAAGATGTCAAAGATTTCACCCGTCAAGTACCGTGGGGTATGCTTGCTACATCCGATGGCCGCATCGTCGGCGTAAGACCCATGTCCGGCCTGGCCTGGAACCAAAACCAGTTATGGTGTGCCACCTTTGCCGCATCCGACAAAGTCGCTCATCTCAAAAAACTGCCCCAGGCCGAATACTGTTTCTGCGACGCCGCCGGCAAGCATGTCCGTATCGCCGGCCCCTGCACAATCAGTACCGACAACGCTGAAAAACTCTGGCTATACAAAGCCGTCCCCGCCCTGAAAGATTACTTCCCCGACCCCGCCTCGCCGGACTTTGCCGTCATAAAAATGTCCCCCGACAATATCCGCATGACAACTCCCGACTTTACGTACAGTCAGGTAGAGACTAAATAAATTGTACGAGTATGGAAGACATAATGGCGGCTTCCAATCCTGAATTGCTTTCTATTCCATGGAAAATCTAAAATGGAAAATTGCCAATTTCCCCCTTCCGCCACCCCCCGTGGTCGCCAATCATACCCCGTGCCCGCCTAACATGTATTCTTGTATTCCTGTCTCCTTGTATTCATGATTCCCGCCCCCATGCCACGCATTGTCATTCCCGCGGAGGCGGGAATCCAGATTTACTCGATTCGCCCCTTTCGTGTCCACGTATGCCGCAAACCGCTCGCCAGTATCCCCCCCCTAAAAAAAGATTTCTCTTGCATGAAAACACGCATTATGGTAGAATCCTATCCATATAGCACCATAGACTTGTCAGAACAAAAAAGGACGTTTTTCCAATCGGCTGCAGTGAGGGTACATACAATGTCAAGACCAAGTCATTGCTCATCAATATGGGCCGCCTGTGTGGGACGACTGCTCGGGTATGTGGACAGCCTGCCATTGCGTTGGACACCGCCCTCTGAACCGTCCGGCCCGGCGATACACGCCATGCCCTTTTCGTCCCCAACTATGGCAAAAGGACTACTAAAGAAGATTGCAGCAGGTATCGTAATGGCAGCTTCCGCCCTTTCAGGAACCGCCAAAAGCGAAATAATCCCAATCAACAGCTTCAAAGACCTATATCAGAATGGAGACAGTAGAACCCTATCAAGCGTCTATAGTCCTGCAGTAGAAAATATGATGTATAGGCCAAACCACGATGATCCTTCAAGCGATATTGTTCTTCCAAAATCAGGATATTACGATGCAACCAAAAAAACTTGGGTCGGAGAAAAATGGGATTTTGGTCTTTACAAAGCAGGAAATGGTGCTGCAATAGGCTACGGAAATAACAACAACAATCTAAGTAATCGATATTCGGGATATGAAGGTTTTATGACTGGAAAATTAAATGCGATAATTGGCGAAGGAGAGTATGCTAATTACGTTTTCTTTGTTCACGACGCAAACGGTGACGGAATTGGAACTTACGATACTGCGACAGGCATTTTAGATATTCCGGGTTCAGACGGTAAAGCCTACACTGAAATGGATATTTTATTTGGGCCAAAACAACTCAGAGGAGACGTAAGAAATCTTCCTCCTGTCGGACCATCCAGCCCACTATATCTTCCAAAAATGGTTGTTTCTGAAAAACAAATCGGAGATGCAACTTACTATGAGGGCATTCGTGACGGAAAAATCGGCTCAGACGGAAACTGGACACAATATTCTGATTTAGAAGACTTGGCAACAATGGCTGAAAATTGGATGATTTCTAACGCGAGCCCACAAAATCTCTGGGTAAATGGTGCTGATTGGAATACCGACGGAAAAGTTGATTTCGCAGATTATGCTTTATTGGCTTCAAAATTCCTCCCAGGTTCAGCAATGAGTTACGCCGCAGCAGCAGAGAGTTCACCAAAAAGTTCCGCCCCCGCAAAATCCCCCGTACAACTGCTACGCCTGACGGATTCGTTCGCAGCCGACCCCAATACCCCCGCCCCCGTCATCACCGCCATCGCCTTTTAACCCCGTGCATTTCATTGTAGGGGCAGCCCCCGTGCCTGCCCATCGGCCCCCGTGCCCGGCTAACGTGTATTCTTGTATTCCTGTCTCCTCCTTGTATTCATGGTTTTTGCCCCCGTGCCTGCCCGTTAGGGGTTGAACTCACAATTTTTACCATCATTTTGACAATCTCTGATTGACAAATGCCGCAAACGCATCCGGGTCTTCAGGTGAGATGATATAATTCGGAACCGTCCTGGTCTTAATCAACACAAAACAATCCCGATTGGTGGCGTAAGCCTTGATGGTCCCGTGCTCTTTGGTTTTGTAATCCCCATGATACCCAACGAGTTTGCTGGATTGGATGTATTCAAAACTCCGCTTGCGGTCCAGCACCTCCGCCCCCACCACTTCCTGAGAACTGATGATCTCGGAACTGCAGCCCATATTAATGATAATCGCGTTTTGGTAATCCACATTGTATCGGCGGATTCTCAGAAAATGCAGTAGAAAAAAACCAATGGCCGGATAAAAAATAGGATCATACAAGATTTTGGGGCCAAGCTCTGTTTTATCCCCCAGGATAAATCCGATACCAAACTCAAGAAACAGTCTCACTGCCAACATAACTATAAAAAACATGACAAAAAACAAAACAAGCCGCAGTTTCATCTCCCGGTCCTTTTTGGCGCAGGGAAACGTCGTTACTTCATTGGGGTTTCGCTCTTCCATCGTTGACATTCCTTTCTGTTCAATCCTATCCAATTCGCTCATTCCGCCTTCATTAATCTGGGATACACTATCGTTTTCATACTTTCACTTTCTTTCCCATACTTCGGCATGACCTTGTCGAAAAGATTCCGAAATACAAAAGACTCACTTTTTCCCCTCAGACTGGTACCCGATTTTAGCCTTGCTCTCTGGTGTCGGCGGATTCATCAGTTCACGGATCGCATCAAAAACCATTTTGAACTGAACATCGTATTTCTTTTCCAGTTGTTGGATTTTCTTTTCTAAATCGGAATGGGTTGCCAGCATTTTACGCAGCCGGGAAAACGCCCTCATGATTTCAATATTCACATGAACAGCTCGTTCGCTGTTCAAAAGGCCGGATAGCATCGCCACGCCGTGTTCAGTAAATGCGTAAGGAGGATAACGTCGTCCGCCCCAGCTTGCCGAACTTGAGGTGCCAATTTGGCACCTCAAGTGGTTAAACTCCTCCTGGGTCAACTGGAACATAAAATCCCCGGGAAATCGTTTGATGTTGCGTTTTACCGCTCGAACGAGTTGCTTGGTTTCGACTTCATACAGCACCGCCAGATCGGAATCCAGAATAACTTTTTCGCCACGAATGAGCAGGATTCGTCCTTCAATTCGTTCGACAGGAACAAGGTTTGGAGCAGGATTTGTCATAGATTTCCCTCTTGCCTGAAACTAAATCCACTTCAGTAACAACCCGTAGGCCAAAAATGAAACCGTTTTATATCTTGAACTATCAATAAGTATTATACCTTCGATGAAAAATAATATAAATTCCCTCCCCAATTCGCAATAACAATTTACCAAAATCCAGGCATTATCTTCTATTTTACAACCTGCAATATACAATTTAAAATTCCCCGAATTCAAGAATGCTCCCCGCCCCTCCCTGTATACTTGCCATACCTGTATACATGTATACATTAATTTTATTCCTGTATCCTTGTATCCTTGTATTCTACATTCTTTTTCTCCACATAGCACAAATTACGCTACCACTATCTTGCTATTCGTAAAAAAAATAAAAAATTTCTTCTCCTTGTCCGGCCCGAACTTATAAATACTCACGCCCTGTGCTATTTCGATTTTTCGAACAAAAATTGCAAACCCGCCCCATCTATGGAGGCACATAAAAATGAATAAAACGCAAAGACAACTGAATAAGCTGACAAAAATACAAAACGAAGCCAATCTTATCGTAGCTCGAGCCTCCGTGCTTGAGAGCAGCTCACCCTCCGCCTCCAGCGGTTCCACATTTTGGCCTTTTTCCCTTTGCCTTTTTACTTTTCTACCAAACGAACCCAATTATCCTGTTCATCCTGTAAATCCTGTCAAAAAGATGATCTCTTGTATTTACCCAAAAGACCGATATAATGCGTGTTTTTGTGGTGATCAGAAATAAAGGTGTCAGTATTTTCCCCGACAGCAATAAAACTGGTTTAAGGAAGACGACAATGAATAGCAAAGGAATCACAAGCGTATTGGCAGGACTGATCATGAGCTTAAGCATCCTCTCTCAGGCCGCCCCGGACTGGGAAAATCAGGCCGTTTTCGGCATCAACAAACAAAAACCCCATGCAACCCTGATGCCCTACGCCGACAAGACGATGGCCGCCCGGTGCGACCGAACCGCAAGCCCTTACCGCAAAAGCCTTAACGGCAACTGGAAATTCAACTGGGCACCCAATCCCGAAAGCCGCCCCGCAGATTTCTTCAAAACCGACTTCGATATTTCAAGCTGGAAGGAACTGCCCGTACCCAGCAACTGGCAATTACACGGGTACGGCATCCCGAATTATACCAACGTTACCTATCCATTTGCCAAGAATCCCCCCAGGGTAACGGATGAACCCCCGGTCAATTACACCTCCTACAAATGGCGCAACCAGGTCGGCTCCTATCGGACCACCTTTACGGTCCCATCCGACTGGAAAGGCCGACAGGTCTTTATCTGCTTTGACGGCGTGGACTCAGCCTTCTATCTGTGGATCAACGGCCAGAAAGTCGGCTACAGCCAGGACAGCCGAACCCCCGCAGAATTTGATATTACCCAATATCTCAAAACTGGCGAAAACACCCTCGCCGCGGAAGTTTATCAATATTCAGATGGGTCCTATCTGGAAGACCAGGATTTCTATCGCCTCAGCGGTATCTATCGTAATGTCTTCCTGTATTCAGTCCCATCCGTGCACATCCGCGATTTCTTCGTCCGCACCGACCTTGATGAGAATTATCGCGATGCGATGATGCAGGTTGAGATGGAAGTGGTCAACTATGGCACCATCGCCAAATCCGCAATCGCCCAGATTGAACTGCTCACCAGCGACGGCAAAACCGCCAACACCATCAAAACCGAAGCCATTGACGTCATTGCGGGTCGGAATATATTGAATGGCCCCACTGTTAAAATTCCGCAGCCCAAATTGTGGAGTGCCGAAAGCCCAAATCTTTACACCGTGGTCATTACCCTGTTTGACAAAAACAACAATGCCCTTGAGTATCTGTCCGCCCGGGTCGGATTCCGCAAATCGGAAATCAAGGACGGCCAACTGTTAGTCAACGGCAAACCTGTTTATCTTAAAGGCGTCAACCGCCACGAACACGACCCCGACACGGGACATTATCTCAGCCGGGAATCGATGATTAAAGATATTCAACTGATGAAACAGCACAATATCAACACCGTCCGCACCTGCCATTACCCGGATGTGCCGGAGTGGTATGACCTGTGTGATGAATACGGCCTGTACATCATCGACGAGGCCAATATCGAATCACACGGCATGGGTTACGGCAGGGAAAGCCTGGCCAAGCAGCCCGACTGGGCCGAGGCTCACATGGACCGGATGCAGCGGATGGTCGAACGCGATAAAAATCATCCCTGCGTCATCATCTGGTCGCTGGGCAATGAAGCCGGCGACGGCCCCAACTTTGAGGCCAACAGCGCCTGGGCCAAGCAGCGCGACGGCTCCCGCCCGATTCATTATGAACAGGCCGGGGAACGCCCCCATACCGATATCGTCTGCCCGATGTATGCCTCGATTGAACACATGGTACGCTATGCCTCAAAGGCCCAGACACGCCCGATGATTCAATGCGAGTACGCCCACGCGATGGGCAACAGCGTCGGCAATCTCCAGGATTACTGGGACGCCATCGAAAGCCATAAGCATCTTCAGGGCGGCTGCATCTGGGACTGGGTGGACCAGGGCCTGACCAAGAAAGCCGACCCCGTTATCGTTGTCAAAGACCGCAGCGGTCGCGGCAATGATGCCAGGGTCTTCGGCACCCTCGCCGACGGGCCACAGGGCCGCAAGGCAGTCAACGGCTTTATGGCCATGGGTGACACGCCCAGCCTGAATATCACCGGCACCGAAATTACCGTGGAAGCCTGGGTCAAACCGGAACCCGCTTCCGACCACGGCCCGATCATCAGCAAAGGCGATTCGCAGTACGCCCTGAAAGTCAGCGGCGACGGCAAGAACCTCGAATTCTTTATCTATGATTCCACCTGGCAGACCGTTTCCGCCCCCCTGCCTTCTAATTGGATTGGAACCTGGCACCATGTCGCCGGCAGCTTTGACGGCAAGGAACTGAAGGTCTTTATCGACGGCAAACAGGCCGCGGCAAGACCCTTCACTGGAACGATTCAATATAATGCCTATATCCCGATGATCGGCACCGACCACGAACACATGTGGCGCAACTCCAAAGGAGCGATTCGTCTGTTTAAAGGCCTGATTGGTCCGGTTCGCATCTATAACAAGGCCCTTGCCCCCGAAAAGCTCAATCAAATCGATGCCGCATTGGATAGTTCCTGCGTGCTGGCATTGGATATGAAGGCCGATGAGGTGCAGGTTACCCAAACCGCCAAGACCTTCATGGCTTACGGCGGGGACTGGGGAGATGTGCCGCACGACTGGAACTTCTGCTGCAACGGCCTGATTCAGCCGGACCGCACCGTCAATCCGCATATTCTGGAAGTCAAGAAAGTCTATCAGAATATCAAGGCGACTGGCGTCGATTTGACCGCAGGCAAGATTAATGTCAAGAATAAATACTTCTTCATCAATACCGATTTCACCGAGGCGCTGTGGGAATTGACTGAAAACGGCGTGGTCATTCAAAGCGGCTCTCTGGGCTCACTGGATATCGCACCACAGACCACCAGGGAAGTGGTGATTCCGCTCAAAAAAGTAACTCCGAAAGCAGCAGCGGATTACCAGTTGAAAATCGCCTTTGTCCTGAAAGAAAACACCCCCTGGGCGGACAAAGGCCATGTGGCTGCCTGGGACCAGTTCGGGATGCCCTATGAAATCCCCAGCCCCAAAGAAACCGCTCTGGATTCGATGACGGAGGTGGTTCTGGAAAATAATGACAAGGCTGTTTCCATCAAGGGCGACAGCTTTGCCGTGACATTCAACAAAACCACCGGCCTGCTGGAAAACTGGACGGTACAGGGCAAAGCCATGCTGGCCGCACCGCTGACCCCGAATTTCTGGAGAGCCGCCACCGATAACGACGATGGGTATAATATGACCCAGAACAACGGCATCTGGAAAAATGCCTACGTCAAAGGCACGGTTGACACTGTGACAGCAAAACAGATTACTCCGCAGGCGGTTGAGGTTGTGGTTTCCCTCAAACTGGCCGCGGCCGGCAGCACACAGCGGATCCGGTATGTGGTTTACGGCAGCGGCGATATCGTCGTCCAGAACCAGATGCAGGTGGCCAGGAATCTGCCTTTTGTGCCGCGGTTTGGACTGCAGGCTCAGATTCCCGGGGCTTTCAAGGCCATGACGTGGTATGGACGGGGTCCGGAAGAAAACTATGCCGACCGCAAAACAGGTTATGCCGTGGGCACCTACAATAAAGATGTTTACAATCCACAATACAGATACCTCCGCCCGCAGGAAAACGGCAACCGTACCGATGTCCGCTGGGCGTGCTGGACGGATGAGGCGGGTTTTGGCATCCTGGCTGTGGGTCAGCCGATGATGAACGCCAGCGCCTGGGGCTATACGCAGCAGGACCTGGAAATAGCCCGTCACCCCTACGAACTGCTCAATCGGGATACGATTACCCTGAATCTGGACTATGGGCAGACGGGTGTCGGCGGCGACAACAGTTGGGGCGCTCGTCCGCATCGGGAATATACCCTGCAGGCCAACCAGACGTATGAATACAGCTTCCGCCTGTGTCCCGTGCAAAAAGGCGATATTTCCGTCATACAAACTCTTGCAGATAAGGCCCTGCCTGTTGTAGAATAGTCGGCCATGGATGGTAATAGTAAGCAGACTAAGTTAATGAAAGGATTGTCTATGAAGAAAACANNGATGGTTGGAATGGTGGTTTTGTGCGGCTGCGAAAACAAGCAGCTCAAGGATGCTCAGGCTCAGAATGCCCAGCTGAAAGCGGATGCGGAAAAAGCCAAGGCCGATGCGGTTGCCGCCGAAGGCAAAGTGGCTCAGATGGAAACCAAGCTGGCCGAAATGAAGAAAAAAGACCAAGAAACCCAGACTCAGGCCCTGAATTCCATCCGCAATATGCTGGAAAAGGAAAACGCCAAGACCAAAGACCTGAACGCCAAAATCGCCGAACAGGGTGAAACCATCAAACAGAAAGACAGCCAGATCAAGACCCTCGAAGGCCAGCTTGCTGAAATGAAAGCCGTCGCGGAAGCTGCGGCCAAGGAAGCTCAGAAGGCGACAGACCAGCCGGCAGCCCAGCAGTAATTCAGGATATATTTACTCCTGCAACACAAAAGGCGAACTACCCAGTTCGCCTTTTTTTATCCCCCCAATACTCCATTTTTACATATATCGTAAATCATTTAATATCAATTAGTTGCAATATATCAGGATTTGTTTCAAACAAATATCTTGAATTTCCTTGTTAATATGGGTATAATCTTTCTTTGAGGCTGTCAATTATATTAAACATTATTTTCAGGAGGTAATGTGATGAAAACTTTCGCTTTGTATGCAGGTCTGTTTGCGTTTCTGTTTTTGGGTCATGCTGTTCTGGCTGAGGACCCCGATTATGGTAATGATCACACGTCTGCATTTGCCATCGATGCTGACGGAAGCGTTACCTATGGGGAACTGGAAAGCGGCGGGTATGACTGGTTTACCTTTGACAATCCCGGCGTTACCCGTTTCCGGATTACCTTTAGTAACGGCGAAGGCAACTGGAAGCTGATTCGCTTTTACCAGGCCAATGAATTCGGCGACCCGGTTGAAGTGGCGGCCTGGTGGCAAGGCGGTGTCGGCAGCACCTATCGCACGGTGTTCATGGAATATGCAAGACCCTGCTATCTTCGGGTTGAAAACGACCCCGGTTCGTACAATGTCAAAGTCGAAACGCTGGGGACTACCCCGGCCGACAGCTATGGGGACGACTGCATCTCGGCAACCCCGATTATTGTGGACGCCCCGGAGACCCTGGGGATACTGGATCACACCGATCCGCTCAGTTATGACCACGACTGGTTTGTTTTCTCAACGGAACCTTTGCACACCTATCATATCCGGCTGTGGTATCTGGACAACTGCAATGTGTGGTTTTATGTCATGAACGATACCTGCGGGACACAGATTTACGGCGGCACGACGGATATGACGCAGACCTCGTGGTATGGGGATGATGTGAAGATTCATGTTGAAGGCGATGTCAATCGCACCGGTAATCTTTACTGGCTGGAAGTCACGGATGTCGGAACCTATCCGGATGACCACGGCAATACCTGGGATGTCAGCACCCCGATTCCTGCCGACGGCACCAAAATTGAAGCCAAGATTGACTACAATGCCACGGTCAACAGCGATATTGACTGGTTCACCTTTACGCCCCAGGCCTATTCCAAATACGATATTACCTTTGCCAACGGCGAAGGCAACTGGAAACTGATTCGGGTGTATCAGGCCAATGAATTCGGCGACCCCGTCGAAATCGATGCCTGGTGGCAAGGGGGCGTGTCGGAAGGCTTTCACACCCATTACTTTGAATATGCCCGGCCATGCTATCTGAAAGTGGAGAATGATGGCG
>DLFY01000281.1 GCA_002482415.1 Phycisphaerales bacterium UBA7708 | reverse complement strand
CTTATAACGGGACAGTAGTGATTGCGGATAATAAGCCACGAACACCTTTGGAATGCAAACCAATTCCACACATGAACAAATTGGTCGTCCGTTCCTGATTCAATTGATGTCCCATCTGAACCAGCATTTTATAACGCTTAATTTTCTCATGAGAATCTGATGCACATTCGGCAGCCGCAACCAGTATCTTTGTCCAGACCAAAAATGCATGACAACGCCGCGAAATAAGAATTTCATTTTCAACAGATTTTGGCAATTCAAATCGGCAGTATTCCAGTGCCGTCGCCTGCCCAAGCATGTCTAATTCGGATTTCATCTCATCCAGATACTGGCTCAGGTCGGGATTATTCCGACAGTCTTCTTCCGCAGCCGAATCAGGCAGGCTGGGAGCAAGGACTTTCAGGCGTTCGTTCACTTCTTGCCAGTCCCGACATGCATAGACTTTTTCATAAATCTTCGGTGCATTGTTTTCATCCGGAACCCGCTCCGGCTGGATTGATGCTTCAGGCCCGGAATAACTTCCCGGCCGCCATTGCCCATCCGTTCGCTCCGGCATCACAATCCACACCCCGACAGCAAGAAAAATGAAAACAAGACACCACAAACAAAATTTTCGCTTTACCTTATTGATCGATAAGCCAAGGAAAATAACAATCAGAAGTAAGAACGCTGCTGCCGTCCAGTTTTTTTCCAATAAAACTTCGGCCAACAAATTACAGACCATGGTCATTGGAATCAAAACCCAAATAACCTTGCCTATAGCAAGAAACTTTTTTGGTTTTGGTTTTAGTTCTGAATTCTCCATCAGCAGTTACTCCTGACCATGATAATTGATTTTCATGCCATCTTCTTACAACTCATAATCCATCTTTACCCAAATTATTTCCAATATCCCTGTGTTACCACACCCCCCACCCATTTTCAACCCTTTCCCACAATTGAAAATCGAAAATGGAAAATCAAAAATTCCTCCCCGTGTATACCTGCATACCTGTAACTTGCATACCTCATTTTGTATTCCTGTATTCCTGTATTCCTGTCTCCCTGTATTCTTATTTCCCCCCTTGACTTTGCCCCCTCAAAACCGCATAATATCCCGACCTAATGGAGGTTTTTCCGAAGGAGCCGCGTATGCGGAGCTTGCTGCACGACAACTTGGCGTTACAAATCAGGGGATACACTCACCGTCTATCCGTATTTTTCCCTATTCTTTATGCAAATCGTTTGCATACGCACTCGAACGCCCCCATTGTATCTTCACGGTTCATTAATATCTGCTTAGAAGGAAGTTAATATGATCAAGTATCACTGCCCCAAATGCAACCAGAAACTCGGTGTCCCCGACAACTACGCCGGCCGGCGTGTCCGCTGCAACAAATGCAGCGAGCCGTCCATCGTCCCAAAGCCGCTGACCGAAATTGACATCACCGCCGCCCTGCCCGTCGCCGCTAAAGCCGCCTCACCCGAGCTGTCGCCCGAGCAGGTCGCCGCATCGATTTTCCAGGCACCCGCAGCCGCCAAACCCGCCCCTGTGCAGATCGAACTTCAGAGGCCCATGCCCAAACCGCAACAGCTCGACGAGCTCCAGCTTATCCCCGAAGACGACGACCAGGCCCAGGAGGACCTCCGCAAGGCCGAGATTCTCCGCGAGGCCTCCCGCCAGCGTGCCGCCAGCTCCATGGCCGCTGCGCCCAAAGCCCCCAAAGAAGCCTCCTCACGCCGCGCCATCTCCGGCGGCGAACTGGCCAAAGGCATGGGAAAAATCCCCCTGTCCGTGGCAACATGCTTTGCCGCAATGCTGGCCGTCATCGTCGTCTGGGTCGTCGTCGGCATGATTACCGGCTTTGAATTCTGGTATATTGTCCTGTGCGTTCCGGTAGCCGGGGCATGGGGCCTGGTCGCTTTCACCGAAAACCGCGGCATCATGCTGGGCATCCTGGCCGTGATCTTCGGCCTGGTCGGCATGCTCATCGGCCGCGCCGGCATCGCCAAATGGGTCATTATGCCCATGTATTATGAAGACGAAGCATACAATTCCGACGTAGATGACTTATACAGTGTAGTAGTCGGATTCCCCGACACCCTGCCTGTCGAACAAGCCCAGCTCGAAGCCCTGACCCGCAACGAGCGAGTGATGCTCCGCATCGCCGCATGGGACCTGGTCCAGGCCGGCCAAATGGATGACGACCTCTATAACCAACTGTTTCTGGCCAGCATCGAAGACCCCAACAACCTCGATGAAGAAATTCAAAATGGCCTCTATGATGCCGCGGACCATCTGGACGTGATGTCCACCGCCCAGCGCGTGAATCTGCTCAAAACCCACTTTGACGGCATCCGCGAAAATTATCAGCAGAATATCCAGCCGAAACTGGATTCGCTTATCCAGAAAGCCACTTTTTTCTACGCATTTTACAAATCCTTCCACCCGCTGGATTTACTGTTGTTTCCAATGGGTCTTTTCGGAGCCTTTAAATACGCCGCCGGCACGGAGGATTAATTAAAATTAGAAGGAGGACCCTATGATTAAATACACCTGCCCGTCCTGTCATCAAAAGCTCGGCGTTCCGGATAACTACGCCGGACATCGCGTCCGCTGCAATAAATGCAGCACACCGTCCATCGTCCCCAAGCCCGTCACCGAAGTCGTCATTACCCCAGCCGCAGCACCCGCGGCCCAACCTCAGCCCGCACCCGCCGCCAGATCCTCCTCTGTGCAGCCGCAGGTCGAACCGTTGGAAACCCTCGACATCGTTTCCGACGCCGACATCCCGGTCGAAACCGATCCCAATGCCGAAATCCTCCGACAGGCCCGCTCCGAAAAAGCCGCCAGGGAATTCAAGGCCTCACCCAAACAATCCAAAACAAAATCCACCGGCACATCCCCCCGGCCCGGCAAATCCGACGCCGGCGGCTTCTCGCTGACCGATATCGTCCCCGACATCCTGCACCTGCCGCTGTCGATTGTACTGGCGTGCCTCTTTGCCGGCGTGCTGATTGTCGTCTGGTGCGCAGCCACCCGCGCCGTTGAAAAATCGCTGTTTATCTTCGAGATGTTCATCCCGCTGGCCGCCGCCGCGGGCATCCGCCTTCTGGCCGTCAACCGCACTTTCGTGCACGGCCTGCTGGCCCTGGTCATCGGCCTGGCCGCGATTGCCATCGGCCGCTCCGTGATGACTCGGCAAGTCATCATCCCCTACCTCCAAAAGCAGTCCCACCAGGAAATCCTCGTCGATCTCAAGGCCACCCAATCCGACCCGAAGTATCAGCCCCGAGAAGGCGAAAGCGTCAGCTTCATCGCAAAGGATGGCGACTTCATGCAGTGTGTCGCCCTCATTGCCGCGGTGGACCAGGCCGACGCCGACCCCAAAATCGCCCGCAAACTCGCCGTCCAGACCCTGCGTGCCTCCAATAAAACCAGCTTCATCGAATACATTGCCAATACCTCATCATCCTCCGCAGGCTACTCCCGCCCGGAACCGACCGACGCCGAAATGGATGTATTGAGCAAAGCCTATAGCGTTTCAGCACAGTGGGAAGAAGACATCGATCTTCGTGACGCCGCCAGAAAATATTACCCCGCCCTGAACGCCGTTTTCATCCAGGCCGACATCCAGCGGAAACTGGAAGCCCCCGATGGCGGATTTCGCTTTGCCCTGCTGAGTTCACTCGGTTTATTGGAAGTGTTCTGGATTTTCGTCGGCCTGTCCGGCGCCTACAGCATGTCCGTCTTTGAATCCTGAACCGCGGAGTGGTTTCCCCCTGCTTCCCCCGGCAAAATATACTGATTGACTTGAAATGTTTTGTTTCGTCGCGGCTATGTACAGCAGATTCAACCCTGTGCTTCTTTTGCTCGCGGAATNNAATCATACCCGTTGGGTATATCTCGCGCCGGCCTTCTCCATCCGACGCGAGATTTTAAATTTGCAATCTAAACTGCTCCTGCTTGAAATTTTTCGGTTCGTCGCGGCTAAGTATAGCAGCTTCAACCACGTGCTTCTTTTGCTCGCGGANNTAATCATACCCGTTGGGTATACTAACGTGCCGCGCCGACCAACTGACGCTGCGCGATAAAAACGCCGTACTGTTTATCCTGGCCCTGGATATGGTTAATCAGCCAGTCTTTCAGGAACGTCGCCACACTGACCGTCGGCACCATCTTGCCGCTTTTGAATTTATCCATCAGATCGCTGACCTGCTGGGCCAGTTTGTGATGCAGGGCCTGATGAGCCGCAATGTTCGGATAGCCCGCTTCGTGCAGCATCTTCTCTTCCGAATTGAAATGCGTTTTGGTGTACTGTACCAGCGCCGGCAGAATATTCTGCATCGCCGCATCGCCCTTGCTGGTCCGCATCGCCTCGTAAAGCTGGTTGACCATCGCCACCAACTGCTTGTGCTGAATGTCCATCGCCGGGACACCAACCGAAAAACTGTCCTGCCACTGCATGAATGCCATTGCCGGTCTCCTTTTATTTGGATTATCTGGTTATCTGCACATCTGTTTATCGGACGATTGAAACGCAATCCATTTCGTTAAAATCATCGTTCATATTTCATCGTCCGAATTGGCAGACAGATTAATCAAATTTCCAGCATAAAGAAGCACCGCCGGCACCCCAAAAGACCGATGCCGACGGCGTCCGCCGACCCGCTACCCGGCAGCCTTTTCCTCGGCCACCAGTTTTCGCGTCGCAGCCGACTGCCCCTGCTGAGCGGCCTTGAAGGCCTCAGCCTGGGCCGGATAGTCCCGCTTGAACAACTCATTGCCCGCGATAATCTCCTTCAAAGCCCGGGACTTGTCCTGGGCCTGCCGCAGGAACTGCACCACCCTGGCCCCATACACCCCGCCAAGCAGGCCTGCCAGCCCGATGCCCAGCTCCAGTGCTCCCTCTGCCGCCTGCCACATGTCCGGCCGCTCCAGGCTCTGCTGGTATGCCGAGTCCGCAACCGCCCCGCCCGCCGCCAGAATCTGCTCGGCTGTATCCGCCGCGGGCAGCTCTTTCGGCAAACCATAGTCGGCCACAAACGCCCGGCTCTGCTGCGCCGACAGCGCCGTCAGCCCCTGCAATACCGGCGTCGTATTTTCCGACTTCGCTTCCGCCGCCGCCAGTTCCGTCGCCCGCCAGTGCAGATACGCATTGGCCTTCTGCTCCAGCCCCGGCGCAAACCGCACCGCGTCGCACCCGCAAAACATCACCCCGCACCACACCAGCACCACCACACTCATGATTTGACGCATACCCAAAGCTCCTTTCAAAATAAAGTAACAACCGTAGGGGCGACCCGCGGTCGCCCTTTCATTTCACGTAGGTACAAACCCCCGTGCCCCGGAAGAGCAGCCTAATCTTTGTTTCTCAAAACGATTAGCTCCGAAATATTTCCTTTTTGAATTGTCATTTTGACTTTTGCTTTTTGATTTTTAACTTTTCTCTTTAAAATTTTTTCCATCTTTTGGATTTGTTTAGAATTTAGTGTTTAGGATTTCCTATTCCTGTATCCATGTATCCTTGAAATATCCCACCTCTTGACTTTCCCAATCCTATTTAATATAGTGGTAGAAAATAGAACTTAAGGAGGTTCTCATGAAAACGACTCGACATATCGTCTTCCTGGCTCTCATTGCGGCCGGCACGTACGCTCAGACCACCTATTTTCTCGTCGCTCCATATGATCCAGCCCATCGTCGCGACAGTTACATCCTGCCATTGACCAGCGGTACCGACATCGCCCACGCACGTGCGCTCATCGAATATGGCCCCGCCGCCGGCCAACCGATCGTCGTCTGCAATATCGCCTGCTGTCCGGACGGCATCAACCATGATTACCTGTCACCCGTAAAAAAATGCTGGAACTGGCACATCACCGAATTTGTCGGCTTTGCAGATTACACTATTGAAATTCTGGACGGCTGGCCGGGATTGGTCAATAATGGCTGCCTGAAAACAGGCTCATGTTATGGAACCATCGGCTTCTGGACCTATACCGTCGTCGCCGAACTGGGGACGGACCCGATCTGGGTCTCCTGTGATTACGACATCAGCAATGACAAATTAATTTCGCTGGATGACTTTTCGCGGCTGGCCTCGCGCTGGATGGAGGACAATTGTCTCAATTCCGCATGGTGCGGCGGCGCGGACCTCAACCACGACGGCGTCGTCAATGATATCGACCTCCTGCTGCTGGCCGGCGTCTGGCTGTCGCCGCATACCGTCTGCCCAATCTGGTTTGAGGCATGGGAGTGTCCCACGCAGTGCTATGGCGATGCAAACTGCACCGCAGACGGCGGCATCATCAAATATCGCGTGTCCACGCCGGACCTGGCCATGTATATGGCGGCGTGGGGATCCAAACCCTGGCCGGTCAAGTGCGGCGATTTTAATTACAACCCTGCCATTGACTTCGACCGTGACTGCGACATCGACGAAACCGATGGCGCCATCCTGGAAACATGGTACCACAGAGCCGACGTCCCCGCCGACTGCCCCACTGCCCCATAGAAAGCAAGAAGTGGCCGGGATCGTCTAAAACCGTTCTTATTGATTCTGCTCGAGGTATTCCCGGGCCGATTTACAGTGCTTCTGTGTTGTCTGAGGTTCCCAGTTTTTCGCCAGGTAATCTTTGAGCCATGTCCCGGCCTGCTCTTTATCCCCCATCGCCATATAACAGGCGGCCACATTGTAACATATCTCATACTGGTATTCATCATACGCCGCGGCATTAAAAGCATTCTGATAATGGACCAGTGCCTCTTGGATATTTTTCTCTTTATAACGGCAATCTCCCATAAGCCGGGACGCGTCTTTGTATTCGATACAGTGAGTGTCTCTCAAAACAACTTCAAGCTCCCGCTGACATCCGGCATAATCCTGCTCACGATATAAAAGCAATGCCAGATCATAGCGGGCTCTTGAATAATCCGGCATCAAATTCAGCGCTGCATTCAGCAAACGTTTTTTATTCTCCGCATTGGAAGCCCTCAGACTATCCTGAACATAAGCCCCCGCATAACAATTCTTCCTGATAAAAGCAAGCAGTTCAATGCCGATTTGATCCGCATTCTTGCCTGTCGTCTGTTCCAGTACAGACAATGCATAACCTTGTTGTTTAACATTGGCCATGTATGCTTTTAACTGCCCGTTTATATAAAGCCAGTAAAACAACGCCCGCAGCGGATGGTAATTTTTGCGATCCGCGTAGAACTTTTCACCATTCAGTGAGGTATAATATCGAACATCGATTGCAGCACCCGATTCAATCATGTCCCGCAAAGCCTGCTCCCTCCAGGGATTGGGATGTCCCAGGCTGGGCTTGCCATTGACGATGCGGGTCTGTTCCGACAAAAACGAAGTTAATCCTTCATCGAACCATGACGGCGGATTAGTATAATTGATCCGTACAAAATGATGCGTAATTTCATGAAACAGCGTTCCCAATCCAGCCAGAGATCCGTCATCCATCAGCCGATGGGTAAAAATTGCATTTTTGGAAGGAATATATATCCCATAGTAGATTTTTTCTGTCCCGCCCAGATAAGCCTGGGTATCCGACTGCTTTTCAAAATAGTATATTGTCAACGGCTGCTGCCAGCCCTGCTCAAAATATCCCCCCAGCATATTATCATAAAACATCTCCACGTTCCGGGTCAGGATATCAACATATCCTGGATTCAGATCACTGATAACAACATAATGCTGACTGGGATACTGTTGTGCAAATACCGAACATGAAAACAACACTACCAAACTCAAAGCTACTCTTCTCATTGTCATAATCTCCGTCTGATTTTCATTCATGATGATATTATCTGATATTTTCAAACAGTCAAGACAATAACCTCATGCCACCTTCAAGCATAATTGCATGTCTTCCACCCTACCCTGTGCCTCTTTATTTTGTATCCTTGCATCCCTGCATCCTTGCATTCTTATTTCTTCTCCTTGTCCCGCAACCGATACTCATGTGCCACGACCGTGTCGCTGATCCGCTCGAGTTTCTCGCAGAATTTTTCCTGTGTCTGCAGGAGCTGCCGCACATCGCGGCCCAGCACATCCAACTGCCGTTGCAGATTCACCCAACTGCCCAGCATCAATCCCGCCAGCGTCACCAACTGCACCAGCATCGACAAATTCACCCGCCTGTCCAATTTCCATCGCGTCTCCATCTGAACCTCCCATCTTTTTGCTCTCCAATCAAATTCCATTTATTCTACGAACCATGAACTCCGAACCATAAACTACGAACTACGAACTATGAACTATGAACTTTCACCATAGAACTCCGAACTTCTATTTCCTGATACACCTCACACCCCCGCCCACAATCATCCGCTCCGGGACGCCGTCCCGCTCCACATCGACCGCAATCCGCAGCCGGTTGAATGCATTGCAATACAATGTCTTGTAATAATCATGCCGGAACGCAAAGGTCTTTCCCGCATCGCTTGTCCCGGCCTGTATCACAAACACCATCATCAGCACGCGATACACGCTGACCATCCGCAGCGGCGTCGCATCGACAATATGTTCCGGTCCGTACGCGTTCTCAGGACAGCCCGGCCGCAGCCCCAGCCGTGCTGTAATCTCCTCGGCCGCAATCGCCGCCTGCGGACCCAACGTCATAATCCGATAAATCAGCCCCGAACCCGTGCCGACCGGGATCGCCGGCGTCTGGCTGTCGGCCCGCACCGCCGAGACCTCAAGCTGCGTCGCCGAAACCACCGCGACCACCTCGTAAGCGGCATTGATTGAACCATCCAGCGATTGCAGCACAACCACATGGCCCGCCGCAACGCCCTTGCCGACGAAGTTTTCCCCCGCCGCAGAAAACACCGTGCCCGCCAGCACCCCATTAGCCCCGCTGCACAGCACCTGCCCGGCAAACGGCGACCCCGCAAACACCCCCGGCTCCACCCGCACCACATCCGCATCACATGAAAACATAACCATACTCAAGCTCCTTTCTGAATTGTTGATTGATGATGATCGATTGACGATTGATAAGATGACATCGTATTGATTCAAGCCCGCAAACCGGACTTTTTACCTGCCTTGTCGAAATTGTATATTTCAAACTCCGAAGGGGTGACCAAGTTTAATAGCCGGGGTTCGTAAGCCCCCGGAAGAAAGCAATCTCCCTCCCCCAAAGCCCCAGCGGGGCGACACAAAACTATTTTCACAGCACCTTTTCACTTGCTTTTATGCTTTGGATTATCTATCATCTCCTGCAAGGAGACCGACTTATGACCGAAAACACAAAATCAAAATTCAGCCCGTACAAAGCGGAAATCATCCTGATTGTACTGATGACCCTGATTGCTGTTGTCCCGCCATTGTATTTTTATAACGTTCAGTACGAATGCGGACTGAACAATGACTCAGCAGGCATGTTTCAGGCACTGTTCTGTTATATGTACCTGTCCATTCCATTCATTATCGTACTCATTATTTCCCTCATCAATTTCATCTGGGTCATCATCAAATCCTGCAAGGCGAAAAAGGCATTATGGACAAAACTAATTCTCTCCCTTGTCCCTTTTTTTATCCCTCCTTTCCTGATCATCAATCTATTTAATAGAGAACCCGGGGCAGTCAAATTCCTGCGGGGAAATGAACAATGGGTTCACAAGCATGTGGATGTGGCGGCGATTCGCCAGTGGGTCATGTCGCTGGACCCCGCCTTTTCCGGCCAGCGTTATTATGAAATCAAGAAATTCCCCGAACAGCTTCCCGAAGTAATCAGCAAGCTCGACCCACAATACCTGTATTTCAGCGACTTTGAAAAGGAAGGCAGGGTCATCGAATTCGAATGGGGCAGCGCGTTCGGCCATTGGGGTCTGCGCATCGGTCCCGCCGACATGGAAACACCCCAGGAAGGCCACATCGTGATAGATGAGGGCACCTATGAATACCAGCGCCCCATCGAGCCCGGCGTCTATATCTTCAACCGCGGCTGAGACTTGTAGTCCTCCATCGCCAAATAGATGAATCGTATCATTTATACGATTTTCTATTTTTGTGCTTTTTTGCGACTTTTCTTAACAGGCAATACTTTTGTTTCTTTAGACGCACCGCCTGATTCTTTTTTCTCTTCTTTCGGGACTAATCTAAAAACAGGAATAGTCAAACTGGGCAAACCCATTCGTGCGACAATATTTTGAACATATTCCCTCCAATATGGCCACGCATTATAAAGGCCATTGGATTCCCCAAATGCCTGAATATGCTCTTCACCCAATCCTTCAAGATTGTCAATTTTATAACTTAAAACAAAGGAGGCTCCAATTTTGAAGTCCGGGGCCTCTTTTCGGGCATCCTTAACATAAGCATCAAGTTCAAAAGATGCAACTATGGCAATATTCTTATTCTCTGTATTAATTTTTGTAGTGACATTACTGTCCATAGAAAGCTCATATGGCCCTTTTACTCCTCCTGGTTTCAATAGACAGTTAGTCTGGACCAATCTGACATTTTGCAACTCCACTCTATCAGCAACCATCACCGCTTTTTTTAAATCGACTGATTTGTGCTCTGTTTGTGGTTTTGATTTATTCATTTTCTATGCTGCCAATAAATCTTGGATTTTATATTTTTTTTGCGACGCTAAACCTTCGAGAGAGGGATAATAATAATTCTCGCAAGATTCTGAAGGCTCTACAAATTCTTCCATTTGATTTATTAATGGTTCAATTTGTATTTTGGCTCGGGAATCCAAGCAAAACAACACATCCGAAACAGTCTTCAATGTCATATTACTACTGCCATCTAATAGTTGAGTGATGTAGCTTTTATCAACACCAAGTTTTCTGGCTAACTCAGAACGCTTGATATTTCGTTTTTGCATAATTTCGCAAATGGCCTCGGTAACCTCCAAAACAAGGCCTTCCTCCTCATATAACATTTGAACTTCCCGGTCATTTTCAAGTTCAGGTAGTAAATTGTCCATGTTTCTTCTCCTTTTGCAGTTTCAACTTCTACTCAAATGCTCCTGCATTATATCAACTCCTCTTTTTATCTCTTCTCGCGGAGTTTCATCATCATCTTTTTTAAATCCATTTGTTAAAAACCATGTATATCCCTTCCGAAAGGTAAGTATTCGGAATGGTTTCGATTTAAACTCATATAATTGATTGCAACCTTTAAGTTTTTTAAATTTTTCAGGATTTTTTATCTCACCCTTTTGACGCATCCTATCAAATAATCTTACAAGCTTAGTACGGTCCCTTTTATCTAACGATTCGAGAAATTCTTTCGCAGGCATTGACCCATTTCTTTTTTGGGCATAGAGAATCTCACAACGCTGATTTCGACTATATTCTACTATGTTATCGGGGAATTTGTTCATCACTTTAACATTATAGTTTAATTATAACTAAACTTTTTTGCCAAGTCAAGCATTTCCTGCCTATTTCTCCATATATAGACAAGCTATATCTCTATAAGCCCAAAGTACTGATAGAACAGTTGTTACAATAACCGAGAGTTATTATATCTTGTTTACATTGAAATATCCATGTATTTTCCCTTATTTTTCTATAAAGTGCACACATGAAATGATTGCCCCACTAACCCAGCTTTTCCAGCCGGCGGATATAGTGTTTGCATATCAGCAGCGGCACGATGCCCACGACGCCGAAGGAACAATCAATCAGCCGCCAGAAAAACGGAATCCCCCGTATCGGCCCGCAAATCATCGCCAGCGGAATCACCAGCACGCAGGCGATCATCCCGAAATCGATCAGCCATTTGTTCCTCACCGGCTCCCGCAGCGGCCCCCAGAACGCAATGGCAATCACCAGATGGCCGAACGCCAGCCAGTCGGTCCCATAGAACAGATACGGCTGTTGGGCCTGGATCTCCTGCAACCCCACATCCACCGTGCCGATCCACGCTGCCAGCGGCGGATAGAAATTGGCCACCGCGGTATTGGGCCCGACATACTGCGTGAGAATCCGCACCTCCCAGGCCAGCGGAAAGGCCGTCACCCCGCTGAGCACCAGCCCAATAATAAACAACCCCAGCCAAACCCGAAACCGCACCAGCAACGCCTTCTCATCTGTCATTGTCAATTCCTTCTTCTTTCCACACCTCAAAATCCTTCAACATGATCCATCTGTCCCTTCCGTGTCACATTCAGCCGAAACTGCCGGGTGTATTGAACCTCAAGCGAGGTTCGTCCCATGCCCACTTTTTGCAGCAATTCTTCCAGCGATATCCCCTGTTCGGCACGATTCAGCAGGCCGAGTGTCTTGTAAACAATCTCATCGCCCGAGGATAACAGCCAGGACTCGCGGCTCTCTATTAAATAGGCCAATGATTCTGCCTCGCCCGGATCCATGCGGTCCAGATAAGCCGGTCCCAATTGATTCTTGAACGTCTCGATGGATTTCAATGAGGCTGATACACAGCGAACTTTACCGCTTCGAATGTCGGGCTGCAAATCATAGCTCATGACTTCCTGCACCACCGTCTCAGTCAGCGTCACATCGCACTGGTTGATAAATTGCTCCCAAAGTCCAAGCTCATTCAGATAAATCACTACATTGGCGTCAAGCAACAGAAGTCGGTATTTCATAGTCCACATCCCTGCACAGATACTGCTGAGCCTCCTTACGGCTGATATGTAAATACTTTGCCAATTGCCCCAGTGACATTTCACCTTTGCGAAATACCTGGATGGCCAAAGCCCGATACCGTTCCGGATAAAGCGGCGGACGAAACTCATCTTTGCGTTCCGTCTGCTTTACATACTCCTTCGCTTCATCAATATATGTTCTGGTTTGCTCATCTTTCCAGTGATAGATAAATTGCATCCGCCACAGCAGCGACTCAAGCGACACATCGAACTGCCTGGCAACACTGTCCAGTCTGCTCAGGGCAATACCGCCTGAAGATTCCGACACTTTATTCAAAGCGTCCTTGACCGTATCATACGGTAAAAGCAAATTACCTGCAAAACATGTGGCGAATTTTTCTTCCTGCGGATTGGGTTCACATACGCCCTGGGTGTGTCCAAACCGCTCCCAGGTCAACAGATGAAACAATTCATGCGCCAAATCATGATTGCGCCGCCATCGACAGCATTGTGAATTTAAAAGAATTGCTTCTCCAAAGAGTTTCGATTTGGCGCAGGCCGCAGTACCGAGAATACCCAGGTCCATATAAAATATCTTGACTCCATAGACTTCTTCAAGAACAGTACTCAGACTTTCACCCGGCCGATCCCCCAGACCTAAATTCCGGCGGGCATCATTGGCAAGAGATTCCGCCTCTGAATATCCAAACCGTTCACCAGACAGATCGATTGGCGGTAATTGTCGGGATGGAAAATCACCGGCCCACTGTTCAATCTGCCGATATTGTCGGCAAAGCTGGATAAACTCAGCCCCGATCTGGCTTTCATTGTCCGGCCGATTCCGCCACAAAACAAGCTGAACCCCCTCCGCAGATTGCTCAAAGAAAAAACTGATCGGAACACGATAGGCTTCCGCCAGCTTGGATAATTGGGCAAATTTAGGCTCTGCCCGCCCGCGTTCGTAGGAATTGATGCAGGAATCATCAATTCCCGTGAATGCGGCCACTTTTTCGAGTGTATAGCCGGCAAATTCTCTTGCCTGTTTTAGTCGTCCTGAAATGCTCATATTATCTATTTTCCTTCCTATATAAGAAATATATCAATATATCGGAATTATTTCAATTTATANNTATATTTCTTGATTTATAAGATTTTATTATTTATGGACTTTCGGGATCCATTATTTTCATCAACCTTTCCTGAGCTAAACCGCATTTTAAGCAGTTTCTCGGGAAGCTTGCTTACTACTTCAATTGACGACTAAAACACTCCACTTGCAATCCGTTCGAGGTTGTGCTATAGTCGCCTCTGCAAGAAGACAATAAATTAAGGACGCAAAGAATGGAGATGCCTAAGATAATTTCATATAGTGTCGTTGCCCTGTTTTTGATCGATTATTTAATATGCAATGTCATCTATAAAAATGTGGACAAGCCCGGCTTTCTGAAAATAAAACGCACTGTCAGCCTGCTTGTTATCATAACCTCAATAGCATATCTCATTGTTGCCCTGATCCGCATTCGCCATTTTATTGATTCTTTGGTCTATCACAGTACAACCGGATGGGATATTTACTCGATAATCGTAATGTTGGCAATCATCGCGGGTCTAACGTATATCTGTTTGAAGGATCACCTGTATTATCTCAGACATGATGACAAAACCATCATGACCGGCTGGTATGTTCGAAGACACTCCGAGGTGTTGAAAGAAAAGCAATTCGTTTTGTCGTGTCAGTATTTGATGAAAGCCCTGGCACTTAATCCGGATTCAGTGATTATTCTTTGTCTTCTGGCCTCGCTGCATGAACATTTTATGAATAATCCCGAGCAGGCCGACCGCTATCTCGAACAGGCCGGGCAAGTGCTCAAAAACACCCCTCAGCCGACAGTGCATGACCAGGCTGTATTGGAATGCTACACCGGCCATATCCTTCTGCATCGCGGCGACACGCAGCAAGCTATTAATCATTTTCAGAAAGCATACGATCTCGACCCGCAGCCCTTCCGCAAAAAAGACCTCGACAATGCTCTATCCGCTGCTGCAGAAAATAAAGTATAAAACAGGGATGCTGCCTAATGGGCTGTGCTGCTGATAGACAGCACCCCTGCATAATGTAATACAATTTACCCTATGAACTTGTCAAAGAAAGTTGAGAGCCGCCAGCTACCGGCTTTCAGTGTTCGGCGGTCGGCGTATAGAAATGGGTATTGATATAGCCATTTCAAAAAATCGGCTCGCTTGCGCTTGCCGTTGCTGTACGCCGGGCGCTGCTGCTGGCCGCTGCTCCCTTTACGCTTTGTTCAGGCCTTTGATGAGGCCGTGGGCGGCTTCGTTTTTGAGTTCCAGCGTGTATTCGCCGATGAGTTCACCGCACTCGTAGTCGCCGGAGGAGGCCAGCGGCTTGAAGTGGAAGCTGCGTCCGGCCAGCGGCATCACGGCCAGCCGCGACGAATCGAGCAGCAGCACCGCATCCTGCGGCATCCAGCGGGTCGTGACGATCCGGCAGACGCCGAAGTCGGACTGGTACACGCTGACCATGTCGCGGTAAGCGGTGTCATCGGGGCCGTAACTGCGCTGCGCGGTCAGGAACGAATTGATGCGGCGCTTCTGGCAGCCATTGACGACGATCAGGTCGATATTGCCGCTGCTGGTTTCCCAGATTTTGCGGAGGGCGTAATTGATTTTGGCCTCGTCCAGATCCAGCCCGGCGGGGAAATCCCCGGCCCCGGCGGTAAAGACGCTGGTGGTCAGATGCTGGATGATGCCGCGCATCGTGCGGCGTACCGCGGGTGCGCCCTGCGGATTCGCGGACGCCTGGCCGCCGTTGATGACGGTGTTTTCGAGGTCTCGCAGCAGTTCGCGGAGGCGTTCCTGTTTCTGGTAGTCCATTTCATCGGCGAGGCCAAGCTGATTGGCCGCCAGGTCCGAGCCGCTGACTTCGACGGCGGCGGTGAAGATTTGCGTGAAGTTGCTTTTGCGAACGCGATTGGTAAACCGCGCGGCGGGTTTGTCGGCGCCTTCGAGGGCGGCATTGCCGAGGATATTGATGACCTGTTCGTCTTCCACCCCTTCGGGGGTGGTGCCCGCATAGCCGCGAACCACGGTCAGGGCGCTGCCGGTGATGGCGGTGACCAGCATCAGTTCGTACGAGCCGTCGATTTGAATCTGGTCGCCGACGCGGAAGCGGCCGGGATTATCCACGTTAAACGCAGTGCAGGCTGACGCATTCTCGATGTCGTCGTCGCGCACAATGTCTTTATTGGGCAGCAGTTCGTCTTCCAGCCACTGGTGCCAGGTCGAGGCAGCCGACCGCAGCGAATCACCGAGGGCATCGAGCAGCGGGGTTTCATAAGGCGAAACGATTCCGATGATATCCGACACATCTTCGGCCAGTTCGGGCAGGCTGGCGCCCGCAGCATAGGTTGATTTTCCGGTAAACGACATAAACGCTCCTTTCAATAATTAATGGTTGTTTGAATTATTTTTATTTTCTGCGTGTTTTCATGTACTGCATCAGTTGTTTGCGGTCGGCGGAGGCGGGCTTTGTGTTCTGCTGGGCTGGGCCGGCCTTGTCTTTTTTGCCGCGGGTGGGCTGCATCGCCTGCGGCGCGACCAGCGGGGTAAACAGATACGGCTTCTCGCGTTTGAGCTGGTCGATGACCTGCTCGGGTTTTGCGTCTTTGTTCTGCGTCAGACGCTGCTCAGTGAGCAGGATGGCCGCTTCCATATCCGCGACGCCGGCGGCGGTGAGTTTGTCGCGAAGCCGCTGTTCGGCGCGGACATGTGAAAGCGTCTGCTCCAATTGCCGACGAAGCGATTCAGTTTCTTCGAGTTTGCGGCGGGTGTCGCTTAGCTCCTGATCTGCCGCCTGGGTTTTGGGATCATTGTCTGTCATGTTCATCTCCTTCATTATGGTATAACGTTTGGTTTCTATTGCTCTTTCTGTTCGCTATGGTCGGCGGTGTCGGGCAACTGGGATTTAAGCTGTGCCTGCTGGAGTTTATCCAGTTCGTCTTCGGGCAGCGGGTTTGGAAACTCGACATCGAGGATGCGATCCTGCGGGTCGGTGTGGTAGAGGCCCGCTTTGTCAAGGATGTCGAGGACCATTTGTCCGATCTGGCGGATGCCGCGGCCGTAGGTGAATTGCTTGCGGGCGGTGCGGGCGAGTGTGCCCATGAAGGTCAGCTTCAATGCGACGCCGCTGGTGAGGTTGCCGAGTTTGTTTTTGAGGACGCCGGCGACGACGGGTGTGACGCCGGAGATTTTGTCCATCGCTTCGCGGATTTCGGCGATGTGCATATTTTCGCTGGGCATGGCCTGGTCGCCGCCAAAGGCCTCGATGGAGGCGTCGGGATTATCCGTGCACCACATCCGGCCGGGGGCGATGGGTTTGTCGGTGACGTCGTCGATGCCTTTGACCAGGTACATCTTGAAGGCCTGCATGGTCAGCCGGCTGGCTCGGTCGCTGAGGCGGGTGTTGAGTTCATCCTGCAGGGCGACTAACTGGGCGACATCGCTGATACCTTCGTAGAACAGCGGCTGGGCGATATTCTGAATATGCACCACCGGCACGAAGCCCATCGGATTGACGGACTGGGCGATTCGGTTGCCGTCTTCGTAGCGCTGCCAGCCGTCGGGGCCGATGACTTCGGTGACGGCGACGGTCTGACGGCGCGAGGCGGTGCTGCGGAAAAACTGCGGCAGCGATTGGCCGTCTTTGGCGATGTCGTTTTGGGCCTGATAAAAATGCTGGATGTAATACCGGATTTTCCGGCAGTCGTTTTCATCAAGGACAGGCAATGCTCGGGGAGCGTCGATGAGTTCCAGGTCGATAGTCTCTGCGTGATGCAGGACGGATTGAACCCCATTGCTTAACGGAGAACTCGAATCAATCGGCGGTGAGCCGGCAAGACGTGCAAGGATGGCGGGACCTGGTCTGACGATACAATCGACAAACCCATAGACGCCGCCGAGCACTGCCATATCCTGAAACAAGCCGATCCCGCCGTTGGCATCGAACACAGCCTTGAGAATCTGTTCAATGTCTCTGCGTCGAGCAGCATCGGGGGAGCGGCTGATAATTTTAATTTCTTTTCCGAAGAGAAAATCGACCATGGCGTTGATGCGCCAGGCGATGTCGTTTTCGATGACGACTTCCTTGCGCTGGATGTCGGACAGGACGCTGCCGGCGAGGATGCCGTCGCGGTCGGAATACACGACGCCGGTGATGCGCGAGGGCAGGCCCATTTCCTGCGCCTGGATATAGGAGCGTGCGGATTCGGACTGTTTGGCGACGGCGGTCGCGATGGGCGTGGTGGGGTTCTGGTAATAGTCCCAGAGCCGGGCGTAGTGGTTGTCCTGGTCGGGCCACTGTTCGGTGATGAGCCACTGGACGAATGCCTCGCTGAGTCGGCCGGGGCCGAAGAGGGTAAAATCGAATGCCATGGTTAGTTCCTTCCTTTTGTTTTTTTGTTTATTCACTTTTTAAATTTTCATGTGCCTCCGTATAGGGGACGGTTTTGCAATTTTTGTTCGAAAAATCGAAATAGCGCAGGGCGTGAGATTTTTTAAGTCCAGGCGGGATAAAAAGATAAAATTTTTTATTTTTTTTGCGAATAGCAAGATAGTGTTAGCGTAATTTGTGCTATCTGGATAATTGCAGTAGAGAAAAGAAATTGATATGCCGCATAAAAATATTTTGATTGGCTTATGATATTTTATAGAACATCGCAGGCATAATACATAGTATTCCTCTTATATAGCTATGAAAGAATAAACCTTTCAAGGAGTCATCACTCAAAAACATGCTTCATCCATTCTGCAGAATGGTTAAGACACGAGAAAGACAAGAAAAGTCATAATTTGGCACTCCATAAGATTGATACAAGGATTGTGTTCAAGGTCTATCGATATTGTGTATTGGTTCAGCCTGAAATGGACAAACACCTTTTACGCATAAGAGATAATACCTGCCTTCGGCAGGGAGTTTTTTCAGGCATA
>DLFY01000027.1:10486-13756 GCA_002482415.1 Phycisphaerales bacterium UBA7708 | reverse complement strand
GCAACGGGGCCTGTGCCAATTGGCCGTGGGAACATGTCAACTTTTTGTCTGAAGTGGCGTCGCACGGCTTTCTGGTGATAGCAATCGGCCCGATGCCGCAGGAGGGACAGCGGGGCGGCGGCCGGTCAACCTCGTCGCAGTTGATCGATGCTATTGACTGGGCGATTGCGCAAAACAGCAGTAAGACAAGTCCATATTATGGCAAAATTGATACAACGAAAATCTCGGTCAGCGGGATGTCCTGCGGCGGGCTGCAGACGCTGGAGGTTGCTCCCGACCCTCGCATCACGACTGCGGTTATCTGCAACAGCGGCATTCTGGGTACGCCGGGAAGCGGTATGCCGGGAATGCCCGGCCTGAAAAAAGAACATCTTGAGAAACTGCATTCGCCGGCATTATATATTCTGGGCGGAGAGTCAGACATTGCCTATAATAACGGGATGGATGATTTTCGCCGAATTAACCACGTGCCGGTTTTTGCGGCCAATCTGAATGTGGGACACGGCGGAACCTATCGCCAACCGCATGGCGGTGAATTTGCGGTGGTTGCGACGGCCTGGTATCAATGGCAGTTGAAAGGAGATATGGATGCCGCCAAGATGTTCACCGGCGATCCCTGCGGTGTGGCTAAGATGTCCGGCTGGAAAGTCGAAAAGAAGAATATTCCATGACCGGCAGCGGAACAGAACAAATGGCGAGACATTCTGAAAAACAAAAAAAGACCCTTTCTGCTGGGAAAGGGTCTTTTTCTTTTGCTTAACTATGCTGGATTATTTGCGGCGCCGAATGAACAAGGCTCCCGCGCCAACAATCAGCAGCGTTGCCGGTTCGGGAACAACCATGTACGCAACGATGTTGTCAAACATCTGGATGGATTCCGGCGTAAGTCCATCCATGAAATTGGTTAGCACGCCTGCATTCAAATCAATAGATAAATTGAGCAGCATTCTCTGTCCGCCGGCGGTTGAACCGTTGATAAAAGCTGTTCCGGGGACCCACTCTGCGATCTGGATTTGACCATTTGTGCCCAGGGCCACGATTGTGCCATTTCCTGCATCCGGAATAACCGGATTGAACTCAATCTGATAGACCGAGCCGGGGATTGTTACGTTCATTTGGTTATTGCCATCCAGTGTAATCCCGTCAAATGCAGCATGACCCGGAACCAGCGCCGTTAAGGTATGAGGATTCAGATCGACACCCACAGTGGAATTGGTATTCAACCAGCTCCAGCGGGAGGTTCGGGTTGAATAGGGTGTCATGCACAATAGCGGTGCAGTCACCAGTGAATTCCATGCAATTTCCTCTTCGACAGGATTTCCGCCAATGGTAACCGGATCATCATAGGCGCCGCTGTCAGAGCCTCGGCCCATAATGATCAGGTCGGCCGCATTCAATTCCGCCAGGTTCCCGTCGTTCAGGGTTTCATAGCCACCACTCGTGACATTGTATCCGAGGCTTGTAAGATGATCGATCCAGACCTGATCTGCCTGACGTTCCAGATTCGCAGCATCAGACCGCCTGACCCAGATAATGTTTCCTGTACCCGCCTCCAGCACTGTGCCGCCCAGCAGACATAACAACAGACAACCCATAACAGTATTTTTCATCATTCCACACCTCCAAAAAGTTTATAACGCATTATTTCGCTGTTCATAAGCGACCATGGCGCATAGTAAAATGAGGCATTGGAAGGAACTCACAAGATGTCATACCATTGCCTCCTCCGAGTTTCTATATATAAGAATACCACAATTAGTCCGTACGCGTCAAGATATCACGCATACAAGACTAAGTGGGTCTGTATATATGTATATTTAAGTATATATTCTACATAAGTTTAAAAATAGATAATCTTTTGAAATATTAATAAAAGGAGGTTATTTTTTCGTTAGCCCACGCCAGATTTTTATAGGGTTTTAAAAGATGCTCTAACGGGGCAAACAAAAAAGACCTCACTACTGGAGTGGGGCCTTTTGGATTCTATTAATTGCAGGATATCAGGTCAGGGCAGAGGTTTGACCATGATATTCTTGAAGTAAACAGTGCTGCCGGGATCGTGTCCCTGCAGGGCGAATGTGCCGCTGGACAGTTTTCGTCCGGGCATTCCGGGATAGCCGGTCTGGCTGATGCCATCCGGTTCTGTGTAGTCCACAGTAACTACGCCGTTAACCTTAATCGTAATATGCTTGCCATTGACGATAATATGCTGAGTGAACCATTCGTTGTCTTTGGCGGGAGCTTCTTTGACATCCACCACGGCATACAGCCCGCCGGTGCGGCGCCAGTCTCCATGGCTGTTATTGACCTGAACTTCATACCCCTTGTCAGGCCAGCCCGAATCCTGGAACTGGGTATGGAAATACATGCCGGAGTTGGAATTGGGCAGGGTCATGACATCGGCTTTCCACTCGAAATTTGTGAACTTTGCATTCATGACGGGGCCGGTATAGAACAGATGGCTGCGTTCACCGTTGACGATGATTTTGCCATCCTGCACCTTGAAGCAATCTTTATTTTCATTGGCAGTCCAGCCATTCAGGGTCTTTCCGTCAAAAAGGCTGATCCATCCATCGGATTTAGCGGTTTTGGCGGAGTGGCAGCCGCTCAGCACGAGGCAGGCACAAATGAGTGTTGCAGCAATAAGTCGTGTCACGTTTGTCTCCTTACATAAGTGTTTATTTGATTTTCAGCAGTGTTATGCTTTTTACGATAATTATTCATCCTAACAAAATCAATCTGAACTATCAAGCGTTCTCTTTTAAGATGCAGCGGACACCCGAATGGCTACAAAAGACTTCGTATAAATTCAAAACAGCGGGGGATTTAAGGCGATTTCCTTCAATCCGGGATACCGTAAGAAGAGGTCTTCAGGAACAAGCTGCTTTTGCCCGGTAAGCCTGGCCTTCAGTTCAAGGGCATTGGCAACGGCGGAACCCTGATAATGGTTATTGGTAATGACCATGACGGACGCAAACGCACGGCAAAGCGACTTAATCCGGGCTTCGATCTGCTTGAGTTCGTCGGTACTGTAGCAGTAATTATACTTCTCATCCCGGCTGGAGGCCTTAAACCATGCCTCGGTGTTCCGCCCGTGCAGTCTGAAATAGCCGGCCTTGCCGACCGTACAGCAGGGCAGGCTGAACGAATCAGGACCAATAGGGTAATCTATGGTGGCAACGCTGACCTGCAGGCGGGTCAGAAAATCCATGGCGTCGGCGGCCTCCCAGGATTGATGGCGGACTTCAACCACCAGATTAAAAGGGGGGC
>DLFY01000027.1:8517-10445 GCA_002482415.1 Phycisphaerales bacterium UBA7708 | reverse complement strand
ATCGTCAAAATAATAGGGGAACTGCATGAGCAGATGTCGGAGCCGGCCAGTTTCTAATAATGGATGCAAGCCATCATGGAAATCCCTGATAAGCGACGAATTCAGTTGGTATTCATGTGTAAAATCCTGATGGAGTTTGGCTGCAAAGAAGAATTCAGGCTTGTCCTTGGTCTTGGAAAGCCATGTCTGGCAAATCCGTCCCTCGGGGGGACGATAAAAAGTGGAGTTAATTTCAATACAGTCCACAAAACGGCACAAATAAGCCAGCGGATCTTTGACACCGGCCGGATAGACGATTTTCTGCCAGTCAGGATACGACCAGCCAGCCACGCCGATAGAAAGTTGGTTTGTCATAGATGAATTGTAGTCAAAATATGGAAAATGGCAAGAATTGGGAATCAGATATTAGCCAGCAAACTACATTTTCAGGTGAGGCGAGGGTGGCAACAAATACTTATAAGTTATTATAAATAATAAGGTTAAATGGAATTATTGGGGATGGAAGGCTATCCGGATTAATACTGATTTAAAAAAAAGGGTAAACGACATAGATGAATATGGAGTATATTTTACATAATACCCCAAAAAAAGAGAAGGGCCGCCCGCAGGCAGACCCTTCCGGAGGGGAGAAAACTCTTTATTAGTCTATACGACCACTTTTGGCGTATGTGCTATTTTCTGACGACTTTGCTGGATTTTATGGGTATTTTCATGGATAGCAATAGAAAATTCCGCAGAAGTTAGAATAATTCTAAAAAAGTTAATATTTGCTGATGGTTTCGAAGGTGGGGAACAAAAAAACCCCGGTTTAATCGCCGGGGTTTTTTTATTTTTGTAACAGAGTTTTGTTAAATCTTGCCGATAATCAAGGCACAGTTATGACCGCCAAAACCCAGCGAATTACTCAAGGCATAACGTACATTGGCCTTGCGGGCTGAGCCGGGGACATAATCCATATTCGTATCACATTCCGGATCAACGGATTCCAGATTAGCTGTCGGATGGATAATTCCGGATTCGATGGTTTTGGCCGTGACGAGCAGTTCAATTGCGCCGCTGGCGCCGAGGGTATGCCCCAGGCAGCTTTTGGTGGAGCTGACGGCCAGCTNNGGCATGAGAACCGAAGACCGACTTGACCGCGATGCTTTCAGCCGCATCGTTAAGCTGAGTGCTGGTGCCGTGAGCATTGATATAATCAATCTGGTCGGGATTTAATTTGGCCTGCTTGAGTGCCACACGCATGGCTTCGGCACCGCCGGCACCGTCGGACAGCGGGGCGGTGATATGATGTCCATCACCTGTGCCGCCATAACCAAGCAGTTCCGCATAAATCCTGGCACCGCGTTTTTTGGCATGTTCGTATTCTTCCAGCACCAGTATTGCAGCGCCTTCGGACAGAACAAAGCCGTCGCGGTCCTTGTCAAAGGGACGACTGGCCTTCTGTGGGGCGTCATTGCGGGTACTCAGCGATTTCAGAGCACAGAACGAAGCCAGTCCAATCGGCGTCAAGGCTGCTTCAGAGCCGCCGGTAATGGCCATATCGCTGCGGTCGTTCAGGATGTTGTAGAATGCTTCGCCAATGGCATGGCTGGCGGAGGCACAGGCTGTGACCACGCAGAAATTGGGCCCGCGCAATCCCCACTGAATCGAGATACAGCCGCTTGCGGCATTGCCCATCAGTTTGGGCACGCAAAACGGCGAAACCCGGCGGGGGCCTTTATCCAGCAGTCGGACATGCTGATCTTCGATTTCCTTGATGCCGCCAATGCCTGTTCCGACAATGACTGAGACCCGGGTTTTATCCTCTTTTTCGAAGTCCAGGCCGCTGTCCTTGACCGCTACAATAGATGACGCGAATGCCATCTGCGTAAACCGGTCCATTCGGTTGGCTTCATGGATATCGATATATTTGCCCGGTTCAAACTGTT
>DLFY01000027.1:0-8494 GCA_002482415.1 Phycisphaerales bacterium UBA7708 | reverse complement strand
GCCGAATTTAACCGGATACAAAGACGTATCGAAGCTTTCGATAGTCGATATACCGCTTTTCGCCTGACACACAGCGTCAAATAAAGATTCAGCAGTTTCACCCAGTGCAGTTATGCAGCCCAGGCCCGTAATGACAACTCGACGATTTGACATTCCTGACCCTGCTTATTCGCTGCCTTTTTTCTTCATCACATCGACAATGTAGTCGATTGCGGCGCCGACAGTCTGAATCTTTTCGGCTTCTTCGTCCGGAATGCTCATATCAAAGGCATCCTCGAACTCCATTACCAGTTCAACTGTATCCAGTGAATCGGCATTGAGGTCATTGATGAAAGACGTTTCGCGGCTGATTTCGGCTTTATCCACGCCCATCTGCTCGCTGACGATTTCAATCACTTTGGCCTCGACGGTCTTGATATCAATATTTTCGCTCACGTGCTGTTCTCCTTTATCGAAAGTAAACTTTTTCAATCCATTTTGTTTCTGACTGCGAACAGTCGGCGGTAATATACCGGCCTGATAACCTGTTTTCAACGTTTTTTTTAAAATTCTTACATCAATTGGATACTTACTACATCGCCATTCCGCCGTCCACGCACAGGACCTGCCCGGTAATATAGCCAGCCTCGTCACTGGCCAGGAAAGCGACCGCGCGGGCGACATCTTCGGGGGTACCGAATTTACGCATCGGAATGACGTTCATGGCCGCTTCTTTGACCTGTTCGTGTAAAACAGCCGTCATATCCGTCATAATAAAGCCGGGGGCAATACAGTTGGATGTGACGTTTTTCTTGCCGACTTCGCGGGCAATCGATTTACTCATGCCAATCAGTCCGGCCTTGCTGGCGGCGTAGTTGGTGGAGCCTGCCTGCCCCATCACCCCGGCAACCGAGGCAATATGGACCAGCCGGCCGAATTTATTACGGACCATGGAACGGGCGGCAACGCGGGTGGCGACAAAGGCGGCCCGCAGGTTGACATTAATGACCCGGTCAAAATCCTCATCATCCATTTGAATCATCAGTTTATCACGGGTAATACCTGCATTGTTGACCAGGATACCGATTCCCCCGTTCTGCTCTGCAAGTTCTTCCAATACCTGCGTCAGTTTGTCGGTTTGTGTGATATCCACACAACGGGTAATGACCTCGAATCCGGCGTTTTTACACACGGATTCCAATTCAGCAAGCTGCTGGGCATTCAAATCCAGCCCGGCAACCTTGCGTCCCTGCTTAAGAAGTTCCAGAACAATCGCCCGGCCAATACCGCGGGCTGCTCCGGTGACTACTGCCAAACGTTTTTCTGTCATACAAAAATCTCCAACCTGAAATTAAGATGTTGCCGGTCGTTTATCTATCTTCAATTATAGCGACTCAAGGCTTTCAAGGGAACTGATATTCACAATATCCGCTCTGCGATGAATGCGCTTCATCAATCCGGTTAATACGCGATTGGGGCCGATTTCCACAAATTTCGTGACACCGTCGGCAATCAGCTTTTCCATACATTTTTGCCAGAGGATCGGTTCGACAAGCTGCCGCACGAGGCCCTGGCGTATCTGTTCGGCTGAACCGTAGTAGTCCGCCGAGATATTGGCGATGACCTGAATGGCTGAGGGATTCTGCAGAGGGCAGCCGGCCAAAGCCTGTCCCAGAGCCTCTGCCGCAGGTCTCATCATTTCCGTATGAAACGCCCCGGCGACCGCCAGCGGAACGGCCTTCATAGCGCCGTATTTTTCGGCAAGCCCGGCAGCTCTCTGGCAGGTTTCGATTGCGCCGCTGATGACAATCTGACCCGGGCAGTTGAAATTGGCCGGCGTCAGCAGTTGACCTTCGGATGCTTCATCGCATAGCTGGCGAACCTTGGGTTCATCCAGTCCGATCAGGCTGACCATCCCGCCGCGCGAGGCATTGGCCGCAGCCTGCATGGCCTGACCGCGTTTGAGGACCAGCTTCAATGCGTCTTCAAAGCTCATCAGTCCCGCAGCATACAGCGCCGTATATTCACCCATGGAAAGGCCGGCCGTGACCTGCGGTGTCAGGGCGGGGGCTTTTTCCCGCACCAGCTCCAGCAGGGCGGCGGACACGGTGAATATCGCCGGCTGCGAAATCTCGGTACTATTTAACTTCTCTTCCGGTCCCTGAAAACACAGGCTTTTCAGATCAAAGCCCACGATATCGCAGGCTTTGTCCAGCAGGGCGGCGGTTTTGGGATATGCCGCCGCGATATCGGCGCCCATGCCAACAAGCTGCGCTCCCTGACCCGGAAATATAAAAGCAATTTTACTCATCCCATGAATCCTTGCGATACGTTTGGGCAATTATTATAACTGAATTACGTTGGCACCCCAGGTTAATCCACCGCCAAAGGCGACCAGTAAAACAATATCATTTTTCTTCAGGCGTCCGGTCCGTCTTGCTTCATTTAACGCAATCGGAATGGAGGCGGCGGAGGTGTTGCCGAATTTATCAATATTAATGAAAATCTGGTCGTCGCTGAAGTTCAGGCGTTTGCCGACCGATTCAATAATCCGGGCATTCATCTGGTGGGGGATAAATAATGCGATGTCTTTGACGTCCAGATCGCATTTTTCAAGACATTCGTTAACCAGTTCCACAATGCGGCGAACTGCCGTATGATATACTTCTTTGCCGTTGATGGTCATATAGACCATCTTGGGGTCAGGCAGAGGTCTGCCGACCGGATACCGTGATCCAAAGGCTTTGCAGTGCAGCGAAGTCCATCCGCCGCCGTCAGAAAATGCCGTGCTGTACATGACACCCATCGAGGCGCCGTTGTTGTCCGCTTTCAGGATAACCGCCCCGGACCCATCGCCAAACAGGATGCAGCTTCCGCGGTCCGTATAGTCGGTGATGCGGCTGAGTGTTTCGGCGCCGATGACCATGGCGGTGCGGTAACGGCCTGCGCCAATAAACTGCTGGGCTATCGAAAGACCGTAAACAAACCCGCTGCAGGCCGCTGATAAATCAAACGCCCATGCGTTGGATGCACCAATCGCGTTTTGCACAAAGCAGGCTGTTGAAGGAAATACCATTTCCGGCGTAATCGTTGCCACGATAATTAAGTCCAGTTCCTCCGGCTTCATGCCTGCATCGGCAAGAGCCCGGCGTGCCGCTTCAGAAGCCAGCACCGCTGTGGTTTGTTCCTCGGAGGCAATCCGACGCTGCTTGATGCCGGTGCGCGTGGTAATCCACTCGTCATTGGTTTCCACCATTCTGGCGAAATCGTCGTTGGTCAGTACCTTTTCCGGCATGAAAGAGCCTGTTCCGGCAATCACGGCGCAGGTCGGCTTTGTGGATTGTACAGTTGGATTATTCACCATTTGATTTTACCGCTGATTTAGCCAGAGCCTGCACAATATGCTCGTTTATCTTTTTCTCTGAAAATCGTTTACAGGACAGGATGGCGTTTTTAATAGTACGGGCCTTGCTTGAACCGTGGCAGATAATGGAAGTTCCATTGACGCCCAGCAGCAATGCTCCACCGTATTCATGATAATCGTATTTTTTATAAATCTTTTTGACCACCGTTTTAAACCACAGGGCCAGCAGCTTGTTGCGCTGCATCAGTTCTTCACGAATGACCTGAAAGAGCATTCCCACGGCGCCTTCGGTCAGTTTCAGGACCACGTTGCCCACGAATCCTTCGCAGATGACCACATCGCATTTGCCTTCAAACAAATCGCGGCCTTCGACATTGCCGACAAAGTTGACATTGGGATCGGATTTCAGCAGTGCCCGAGTCTTTTTGATTAAGTCCGTCCCCTTGGCTTCTTCTTCGCCGATGTTCATAATGCCGACGCGGGGATTCTGGATGCCCAGCATCAAGTGAGAATAGGATCCGGCCATGACTGCATACTGATATAAGTGGATAGGCTTGCATGCAATGTTGGCCCCGACATCACAAATAGTAATCGGGCCGTTATACGTGGGCAGCACAACCGCGATACCCGGGCGAACGACGCCTTCCAGCGTGCGCATTCGCAACTGACTGGCTGCCACGCAGGCACCGGTATTGCCCGCGGACAGTACGGCATCCACCTGTTTGTGGGAGGCGATGCGCGCCATAATGGCAATTGAGCTTTTGGGTTTTTTACGCAGCGCATCGACAGGAGATTCATCCATACCGATGACTTCCGGGGCATGGAAAATGCGGAACGTATCCGGGGATGCCTTCATGGCTTTCAGTTGGGAACGTATCGCTTCCTCGTCCCCAACTAAAACCAGTTCGTCCTCGGAGCCGAGCAGATCCTTTGCTTCCAGCGCGCCGGCAATGATTTCGCCGGGGGCGTAATCCCCGCCCATCGCGTCGATGGCAATCCGCATAGCTTACTCTTCAGCCTCCTGGCCGAGTTTGAGCGTGATATCTGAGTTGACATACCCGCATTTACCGCAAGCGGCATGAGGCAGTTTGGCCGCACCGCATTTCTTGCACAGTGAATAATTCACCGGCTTGAGCGCCTTGTGCGCCCGGCGAGAGCGAATTGTCGAATGACTTTTCTTCTTTGTTGGTAGCATTTTAACTCCTGAAACAACGTTTTATACTGATCCTACTTGAAATTTTCCGTTTCGGCGCGGCTAAATACAGCGGCATCAACTACGTGCTGCTTTTGCTCGCGGAATAATCATACCCGTTGGGTATAAATTCTCTATTCTCAATTCATTTGCCGGATTTCTGCATCCGCGATGTTCCAGCCGGAGAGGGTGACTTCCATCTTTTTGCCTGCATCAGTCTCGCTGCAGAAAATAGTCACGGTCTTCGACTCGCCGGGCAGCAGGGTCAGGTAATTATCGCTGTAATAGGCCGGCAGGATACGCTGGCCGGTGTCGGCATCGCGGAGGACAAGCTGCGTCATCAGGGCGATATCGCCGGAGGGATTGGTCAGTTCGACTTTGGCCACCTGGCCGTCTTTGCCGCCGGAGGTAAATGAGGCGGTCCCTTTGAGCTTGACCTTGGGCATGGAATCCAGCGCCTTGAGGCCGCCTTTGTCTTTGCCCAGCCAATAGACATTTTCCGACAAAAGCCGGCCCTTGTCATCGACCCAGGTCAGCCTGACTAAATAAGCCGCAGGCAGATTCGCGGGCCATGCGATGGCAAAACCCGTCGTGCGGTTATCGGCAGCCGCAGTCACTGGACTGCTCTTTTCCCACAGTACCTTAGCATCCAGCCCGAGTACCCTGGCAGACACGGTTCCCATCACCGGCCCGGCGGTGTGGTTGATTGCTTCAACCGTCCAATCGCTGCGGCAAAGCTGGATATGAATCGGCTCGTTGGCCTTTTTAGAGCCGAAGAAGGCGCCGTCGGTGCCGAACCAGTAATCATAGACCTGCCAGACCGTGCTGGGCCATGTAGGGTGACTCATCCAGAGCATGATGGCGGTGCAATCATTCCATATCTTGTGGTTGCAGCCTTCAAAGATAGCCCGATAGCCTTCGTAATTAATCATCTGGGCCTTGCGGCAATAATCATCCAGATCCCGGGCCGGGCCGAAGGTGTCATCAATCGCCTTGTTGTATTCGTTGCGATACTGGTTGCCCTGCGGGCTGAAATCGTGATAGGTCCAGACCAGGTCCATCGGCCACGGTTCATGCCCGCCGGCCATCCGCCGCATCGTTTCGGCGCTGGGTACCGAGGGCATCCCCATTTCCGTCTTGAAGCCGTGATTGTATTCGGTGAAGTAACGTGTCGGGTCAACATATTTATACGGCCCGCCGCCGTTGACGCCTTCACCGGAAGAATGCGGCTGATAGAAGCGTGTCCCGTCCAGCCGGGTTGTCAGCTCTCGCATCCCCTCATCGAGTGCTTCGGGGGGCATGCCTTCATTGCGGCCGCACCAGACAGCAATCGACGGATGATTGCGGTATCGCAGAATCGTATCCTCTACATTATCGAGAAACAGTTTATGGTTATCCGGATTGGGACCATCACTGGGATTGGCAAGCCAGAAATCATTCCAAATCAGGATGCCATATTGGTCGCACAGGTCATAAAACGGCTCATAAGTAGTCATCCCGATCCAGTTGCGGATGATGTTCATATTGGCCTCATGGTGCAGACGAACCGCCGCTTCCAGACGCTGGCGGTCCAGCCGCAGCAGGATTTCCGGATAGCCCCAGTTGCCGCCGCGACAGAGGATGCGATGGCCGTTGACGCTGAGTTCCAGTTCGCCGGGCTTGTCTGCGGCATTGCATTCCTTGACCTTCGTCCAGCTCTGGCCATCGGTGGAAATCTCGATATCATATCGTTTGGCGTATGCGGCTTCCCACAGCAAGCCCACCTGATCAACCGTCTGAGTCTTGCCCAGGTCCACACACAGCCACTCGGGCTGGCCCGTCTTCGAGGCCCAGCGTGTTTCGGTATTGCCATCGACGGCATGGGCGGCAGGATGAATCTCGCCTTCGATGCTCGAGGCTGTCGCAACTGCACCGCGGGCTAAATCTTTATTTTTATCCTTGCTGTTGAACACGGACACTGTAAACAGCGAAAAGCCGAAATTTGTCGCACGGTCCAGGCAGTTGATTCGTACATAACGGGCCTGAGCCGGCGAAAATTCGATGAAATCGCCGGTGCCCGGATTTGGCTTGCCGCCGCGAAAAGACAGTTCCCGCACACCGAATCGCATGGCATGGGTATCGCTGAGTGCCTTGTCCACCTCAGCCGTAAGCGTTAAATCATACAAAGGCTGAGCACCGTAACCCACGGGCCACCACAGTTTTGGATTTTTCAACGTCAGTTCGGGATGGCTGGCTGGGGTAAAGGCCGCCTCTGCTGTTTCATGAGCTGGGACAGTAACCGTCTTTGAGACCTTAACCGCATCAAACGCAGCCTGAACCGTAACGTCCTGCGGACGGTCGGAGTCGTTGCGAACCGGGACCGTAATCAGGATATCCGCACTGGTTGTATCCGGCAGCGGCAGGTCCGTCACAATGCGGGGATTTTCGATAACCACAGGACCCGTCCGGCGGACGCGAACGGCATTCCATATCCCGATGCCGCGGTCACGCACGGGGGGAATCCAGTCCCAGCCGATGCTGGCCAAAAATGTCGGGCTGTCTTTGCCCAGCGCGCCGCCGTTATAGACCCAGTCCACCTCATTTTTTTCAATCGGAATACCCGGATGCAGCGGCGGGAGAATCCGCACAGCCAGGATATTCTTCCCGGCCTTGTTGATCGCATCGGTAATATCAAATGTGCCGCGTATGAAGGCGCCGTTGATCTGGCCCAGGCGTTTGCCATTCATCCAGATTTCGGCGAGATAATTAATCCCGTCAAACTCCAGCCAGAGCCGCTGCTGAGTCTGTGCCCATTCTGCCGGGATCGCCAGTTCGGTCCGATACCACCACACATGGCGACATAGGGATTCGGGAATCTGGAGATTATTCAGTGCAATGGTCGGCTCGGGAAAGACTTCCTGCTCCACCAGCGTCGTCAGTACGGTTCCGGGGACGGTGGCGTTATACCAGCCGGTCGTATCCAGCCCAGCCTCGGCAATACGGGCGGCACCTGCGGCGGCCCAGTCTTCGCGGGTCATTTCCCAGCCGCGATTTAACAGCAGGACGCGGTCTTTGGCGTCAGCCGCTGCGGGTTCGGATTGGATTTTGGCTTTGCGGCGAAACTTCCAGCAGTCGCCCGCCGGACGCTGAGTGTCACAGTCGCCAAAGACCTGCAGTTCATTGATGCCGACGCCGCATTTGAGATTGGACCGTTTGTTAATAGTTACACGCACAAAACGGGCCTGGGCAGGTTCCAGATGAATCCGTTCATTGCCGCCGGCGCCTATGGTCGTGGCATAGACCTTCTTCCAGTCCCGGCCATCCGCCGACAGAAAGACCGCATAGTCCTGTCCATAGGACGCGACCTGCTCACCGCCGAACAGGGATGAGGTTCGAGGATCTTCGAAAACGGGCTTGTCGGACTTGCTGGCCCAGACCAGACCAATCGAATCGATTTTGCATAACGCCTGCAGGTCCACCGTCAGCCAGTCGCCGGCATCCGCCATGCCTACGCCATCTTTGGATACGATTTCACGAACGGAACGCCAGCCAGTGTCCGGCTCGCCATCGACTGCAAACTCTGCGATGGTCGGGTAATGGCCGACCGACGAAGCCATCGTCGGGCGATACAAAGCCAGATTTTCCGGCCCGGCCGCGTCGGTGTTCATTCCCATCACCCAGGCTCCTCCAAGAATAAATACCTTAATCAATCCCAATACAAACAATCCAAATCCTTTATTTCGGGTTGATAACGCACTGAATTTCTTCGTTCTAAACATGATCGATATCTCCTTAAATTCAAGATCGTTATTGTCAGACAACCTCAAACCAACCGTGGTTTTTATCCATCCTGCCGGAGTGGCTGGTAAGGATAGATTGGTATTTATGATACCAAGGAAGGATAGATTTTCAATGTTTTATGTCCATATCTTTGGCAATCGTAAGCGGCAGGAAACAAGCAACCACAGATTTCGCAGATT
>DLFY01000121.1 GCA_002482415.1 Phycisphaerales bacterium UBA7708 | reverse complement strand
TGCTGCTGGTGGTGGTGCTGGTGTTCGGCGAGGAACGCAATTATTCCAAACGCTGGCTGTTTATCACCCTGGGGCCGATAAACCTCAGTTTTCAGCCCTCGGAACTGGCCAAATGGGTTATGATTATTTTTCTGGCGGCAATCATGGACCGCTGCCATGATGATTTGAACAAGTTCTTTACCCGGTTTGTACCGATCTGTGTGGTTCCGGCTGCCGCTGCCGCCCTGATTATCACCCAGGACTTCGGCACCGCTGCCTATATTGCCCTGATGACGGCGGTTTTGCTCTGGCTCGGCGGGGCGGTCTGGTGGCATTTCCTGACTCCGCTGCCGCTGGTGATCCCGGGTTTCATTGCCGCCATTGTCACCTCGCAGACCCGTATGAATCGCATCAAAGACTTTCTCGACCATGGAACCATGGCCTATCAGGCCGAGCAGTCCCTCAAGACCATCTCCAGCGGCGGGCTGATGGGCAAAGGCCTTGGCAGGGGGGTATTCAAATACGGCCATCTGCCCGAAGACACCACGGACTTCATTTTCTCCGTAGTCTGTGAAGAAACCGGCTTTATCGGCGCCCTGGTGGTGGTTGCTCTGTTTGTCCTGTTTACCGTCATCGGCCTGACAGCGGTCATGCGCTGCCAGGATCGATTCGGACGGCTTCTCGGCCTGGGCATCGTGCTTTGCATCGCGATACAGGCCGTAATCAATATCGGTGTTGTGACCGTCGTGCTCCCGACAAAAGGCATACCCTTGCCGCTGATCAGCGCCGGCGGCACCAGTATGCTTTTGACCGCGACGGCAATGGGGATTCTGCTGAGCATTCTGCGGCACAATGAGGCCCAGCTTAATCCGGTGAATGCAGGGGTATTCCTTCAACGTGATTGATGTCTTATGACGCAAAATAATAACCAATCCAATTCTCAGTTGTACCAGACTCCGTATGTCTTTTTTGCCGGCGGCGGAACCGGCGGGCATTTATATCCAGCCCTGGCTGTGGCCGAACAGGTACAAACCCTCGTACCCGACTGCCGGATGACCTTTTTCTGCAGCAGCCGCGCGGTCGATGCCCGGGTTCTGGGAGCTAGCGGGTATGATTTTCTGCCCCTGCCGGCCGAGGGCCTGGGCTTATCTCCCAGAAAATTTGCCCGCTTCTATGCCGGGTTTATAAAAAGCTATTATTTCGTCAAACAAATTCTGACCGCACACAAACACAACGCCGTTGTCATTGGTACCGGCGGCTTTGTCTGTGCCCCGGTTGTATTTGCCGCCCGTTCCCTGAAAATCCCCGTTTATCTGATCAATGTCGATATCGTCCCCGGTAAAGCCAACCGCCTGCTGGGACGCCTGTCCAGAAAGATTTTCGTTCAGTTTTACGATACGCTCCACTATTTCAAGGCCGATAAGGCGGTGGTTACTGGCTGCCCCTTGCGCAGCGGATTTCATCATCCCGACAAATCCCGTGCGGTTGAAAGCCTGAAACTGGACCCTGCCAAAAAGACCCTGCTGGTCACCGGCGCATCCACCGGCTCGCGCGATATTAACAATGCCATCATGAGCATTCTGCCCCAATTGGCACGGTTTTCAGACCAGTGGCAGATTGTGCATCTGACCGGCCAGGCCAATTATCAGGCCGTCGCCTCGCAGATAAAAAACAGCCCGATTTCGTATATCCCGGTCGAATATTATGACGATATGCCCAATCTCTATGCCGCCTCGGATTTGATCATCGGCCGCAGCGGTGCCGTCAGCGTCGCCGAATATGCCGCCGCAGGCAAACCCAGCATTTGTATTCCATATCCTTATCACAAAGACAACCACCAGTACCTCAATGCTCAGCAGTTGCGGCGCCGCAATGCTGCTGTCATTGTTGCTCAGGACCTCCGAAATCCATCCCGGTTTACACAAAATCTCTGCAAGACGCTGATTGAGCTGATGTCCGACCAGCCGCGACGCAATGAAATGGCCCTTGCCGCCCAGGAATGCGCCGCCGGCAGCGCCGCCGGGACCATTGCCAAAACCATCCTCGGTTAGTATCCTGATCGTACATGAAATTTTCCGTTTCGGCGCGGCATAAAAGCAGGCTATGGCCGCCGCGAAACAATAATACATATTGTGTGTATAAAAAATCGAGATATGTTTTTGTTTTTCTTGCGAAAAAGCCTTGACATGGCAAGGCTTTTATCTATATAATGTGCATTTGATGGCAAGAGACTATCTGCGCATTATATACCACCATGTGTTTTCGACCCCGTTTATCAGCGAGTAATCCAGAGATTTGAATTCAGGAATTTTAGTCTGTAAAGACAGTTTCTGAATATATCACTTTCTTCTCATCACCCTCCTCCGAAGCCAGACACCGAATTCGGGCCTGGCTTCATTTTTTTTTCTCCAAATAACCCTAAAACATAGATACATTATACACAACAACGATTATTTATCTGTAAAACAGTTGACTCTGAGCATACCCGGTCGTATCATTGAGTCTTTGGGATAATAATCATGAGTAAAACAAAAAAATCACGAATACATTTTAATAGTGAACGCTGCAAAGGATGCGGCTTATGCGTGTTATTTTGCCCCAAAGGCCATTTACGGATGTCGGAAGAGCTGAATAGCCAGGGCAATCCTTATGCCGAAATCATAGACCCGGCGGCGTGCAATGCCTGCGGGATATGTTTTCGGATGTGTCCGGATGTCGCGATTGAGATTTCCGAACAGGCTGAGGACTCCGGCGGTAAAGAAGACGCTTCCGACGGGCAATCTTCGAGAAAGTGATCATCGATGGGTGAAAAGATACTGTTGAAAGGCAATGAACTGCTGGCCGAAGCGGCGGTGCGTGCAGGGTGTCGTTTTTTTGCCGGCTACCCGATTACGCCGCAGAATGAAATCCCCGAATATATGTCCTGGCGGCTTCCGCAGTCCGGCGGGGTGTTTATTCAGGCGGAAAGTGAGCTGGCTGCAATTAACATGCTCTTTGGGGCTTCGGCGGCCGGGACGCGGTGCATGACCAGTTCCTCTTCGCCGGGCATCAGTCTCAAGCAGGAGGGCATCAGCTA
>DLFY01000022.1:3922-7968 GCA_002482415.1 Phycisphaerales bacterium UBA7708 | reverse complement strand
GTGCAGGTGAGGTTTGTTTAATCCGGCTGGCGCTGCAGGAGGGTGATAATTTCTTCCTTTTTGGGCAGTGCGTCCTGCACGCCGAAACGACTGCGGGTCAGCGCTTCGGCGGCTACCGCAAAGCGTACTGCCGCATCGACAGGATCTTTGGCTCCGCAGCAGGCTGTCAGTGCCCCGCAAAAGGCATCGACCGCCCCGCTGTTATCAACCACTTCCATTTCGATTCCGGAAATATGCCGGCCGCCCTGACGGTCCGCAAGCAAGGCCCCCCGCCAGCCGAGGGTCATAACGACACAGTTGGCTCCTTTAGCCACCAGCTCGGTACCCACCGATTTGAGTTCAGCAATTCCTCCCGCCCCCAGTTCGCTGGCACAGGTAAAATCGGCAAACCGAACGATAAGGATATCCACATTGAAGAACTCCATCGGCCAGTTTAATCCGACGGTTGCATTCCGGCCATGATTGGGCAAACAGACGTCGAGTACGACACGACGTTTGTGGATTTGAGCAGTCCGGATAGCGGAAACGATGGCTTCCTGGGGCAATTGGCCGCAGACAAGGCAGACATCGGATGTCGCAATGAGCTGCTCAGCGGCAGCGTATTCGATTTCATCGCGGCCTATGGTTCGATTGGCACCCGCACAGACGCAAATGCTGTTTTCGCCCATGGGGTCAACGAGGGTTATGGCCGTTCCGGTACTGATGGCATTCGAGGTGTAAATCAAATCGGTATTGATGTTATATTGCGACAGATTCTTCTTGATTAATTGACCGAAACAATCATCCCCAATGCGGGCAATTACGGACACTTCACATCCGCATAATGCCGCCTGTATCGACCGAACGACTCCGGCCCCCATCGGATAGTAAGCAAATGACGACCCCTCGACCGTCCGCCCCGGGGTAGGGATGGACTGGCATTTGACCGCCATATCAACAAAGACGGGTCCGACGACAACAATTTTTGGAATCCGTTCCGTCATATCTTGTGACCCCTTAATTCTGAGTACCATATATTTGTTTCCGAAAAGTATAGCAGAAAGTCACTGAAAGAAAAGACATTGGTACAAAAAACTCATATTTCTACGAACAGCCTGCGTTAGAGTTTAGAATTTCATGCCAAACATACCCGTCTTACTGGGATTAAGCTTTATTATTTGAAACTAACTTGACCCGATTTTAGGTCAATTGACAGGTAATAACGATGCGATTTAAGCCATTACATCTTGACCCTGAAATGGCGGGATGCTATAACATACCTCAATTATCCTGAAAGGTTTACGGGTGGTTCAAGCACTTTGTATTGCAATCGCGGGCGCCCTCGGCGCTCTGTGCCGATGGGGTATCGGCAGGCTGGCAGTACGTCTATTTGGGCCATCCTTTCCCTATGGGACGCTGATTGTCAATATTCTGGGGTGTTTTCTGATTGGCCTGGTTATGCACTTGTCTTTGGCATCAGTGAGATTCAGCCCGGTGCTGAGATTGACTTTGACCGTGGGTTTTCTTGGGGCCTTAACCACCTTTTCTGCATTCAGTTATGAAACGATTGTCCTGGTTGAAAAAAGCGGCTGGACGGCGGCCGTGATGAATATTTCAATGAACCTGCTGTTCGGGATTCTGGCCACCCTTTGCGGGCTGGTCCTGGGCAAAACTTTATTTGGAGAAATCCTGTCATGAAACGTAAAACCATTTACCTTCTGTCGGCGTTGTTGTGTGTTCAACTGGCTTTTTCATCGGCGGCTTTTGCGGCAGACAACAAAGAGAAACCGCTATTTGATTACCAGCGAAGTCAGCTCAAAAACGGACTGACGGTTATCACACTCGAAGACTTTTCCTGTCCGATTGTGGCGGTGCAGGTCTGGTATCAGGTTGGTTCCAAAGATGAACGGGCCGATCGACAGGGATACGCCCACATGTTTGAACACATGATGTTCAAGGGGACGGAAAATGTCGGCCCCAAAGACCACTTCCAGTTCCTCCAGAAAACCGGTGGAACGACGAATGCCTATACGAGTTTTGACCAGACGGTGTATGTCGAAACACTGCCGGCCAGTCAGTTGGCGCTGCCGCTGTGGCTGGAAGCCGAACGCATGGCCTTTCTGAAAATTGACCAGGAATCGTTTGATACAGAAAGGAATGTGGTTGAAGAAGAATTGCGCAAAGGTGAAAATGAACCCTATGGCACGCTTTACAAGAAACTGGCCGCGATTGTCTTTAAAGACCACCCCTACTGCTGGACACCGATAGGAAATATCGCCTGCCTGCGAGCCACCAGTGTGGCCGACCTGCGGGCGTTTTGGCAGCAGTATTATGTCCCCAACAATGCCACGCTGATTCTTGTCGGCGCCATTAAACATGACAAAGCCGTTCAGATGGCCGAGCAGTATTTCGGCTGGATTCAGAAACGGCCCGAACCGCCGCGTGTCAGTGCCAATGCTTCCAAGCCGGATAAACCTCAGATTGTGGTCATTGACGATGAGAACGCTCCTGCGGCAGTGGCGGGGTATATTTTCCGGACGGTTCCTCTGGGGCACAAAGATCAGATCGCCCTGGACTTTCTGTCCTCGATTCTGGGCGGGACACAAAGCAGCCGGCTTTATCGTGACCTGGTCGCGGAAAGTCAAACCGCGATGTATTGTGCATCTATGACCTGGAATCTTCAGCAGGATGGTATTTTTGCGGCGGGTGCGGTTCAGGCCCTCGGCACGGATGTAAAGACCATTCTTGAGCAGATCAAAAAGCACATTGAGAAGATTCAGAAAGAGGGCATCACGGATAAAGAGCTGCAGACGGCCCGGAATCAGCAACTGCGTTCGGTGATTACGGACAATCTGAACATCGAAAGCAAGGCCCAGGTACTCGGTTCGGCGGCGGTCACCATCGGCGACCTGGATTATGCCAATACCATTCTTGACCGGATTCGTGCGGTCAAGGCGATTGACGTCCAGCGGGTTGCCAACGAATACCTGCGTTTTGACCAGGGTTTTGAAATCTCGGTCAAGCAGAATCTCAGCGGGATGCTGAAGGCAAGCAAAGATGATGAAACAGGCGGCGTGACAGCCGAACCTGAAAAGCAGGCTCCTCCGGCCGGCAGACCGGGCGAAAAACGCCCTGAGACATGGCCTGCCAAAGCGCCGATTGCCAAATCCGATAATGTGGACCTGTCGATGGCCTATTCGGAACATCAACTGAAAAACGGCATCAAAGTGATTGTCGTTCCCAATCATGAGGTGCCTTTTATTTCCGTCAAGCTCGGCTGCACACTGGGAGCGGCGACGGAGACCAAACCTGGCACGGCCAATCTCGCCCTGCAGATGCTGGAACGCGGCACCGCCAACCGTTCCGAAAGACAGCTTGCCGAGGAATTATCGCTGTATGCCATCGGGCTGGGCGGCTCGGCGGGCATGGATAACTGTCAGGTCAATATGAGCTGCCTGACCGAACACCTTGACAAAGGTATGGACCTGCTGGCGGATGTCGTGCGGAATCCGTCGTTTGAGGCGGCTGAATTTGAGAAACTTCGCAAACAGACACTGACCTCGCTTTCGGTCAATGAAAAGACACCGGAATACCTGGCCGACAAGGAATTTTCATTCCGCCTGTTCGGCGCTCATCCTTATGCCCGCACCGTGGAAGGCGACAGCGCCGATATTGAGAAACTGACCGCTGAAGACCTGAAAAACTGGTGGAAGCAGTTTGTTCGCCCTGATAATTCCATCTTGATCTTTTCAGGCGACATCGAAGCCCAAAAAGCCCTCGCCCTGGCGGAGGCCAGCCTGGGAGGATGGACCAGCGATACGGCCCGGCCGGAAGTGAAGCTGGCCGCCATTCCGCAGCAGGAGAAAACCCATATCTGGCTGGTGGACAATCCCGGCAGCGCCCAGGTCCAGCTTCGGATGGGCTGTCACTCCATCAACCGGAAAGATCAGCCGGATTACTTCACCAGCCGTGTGGTCGGCAATTATTTCGGCGGATCATTCCACAGCCGGATCAATGAGACCCTGCGTGTTCAGAAAGGATTGACTTACGGCGCATTCGGCTCTTAT
>DLFY01000022.1:747-3915 GCA_002482415.1 Phycisphaerales bacterium UBA7708 | reverse complement strand
TTTGTGGTGAATACCTTCACCAAAAACGAAACCGCCGGCCAGGCCATTACAGCAATCATCGAATTGCTGGACCAGCTCCAGAAAGAAGGACCCAGTGCCGAAGAGCTGGAGCTGTCACGCAGTTATATTACCGGCAGTTTCCTTCGTCGGCGTGAAACACCCCAGCAGGTCGCCAATGACCTGTGGCTGATTGAAGCCGAATCACTGGGCAGGGATTATTATGATAAATTACTGGCAGGCGTCAATGCCGCCGATGAAGCCAAATGCCTGGCGCTGACCAACAAGACCCTCAATACCGACCAATTGACCATTGTGGTCGTGGGTGACGCAACAAAAATTAAGGCAGGCCTCGAGAAAATTGCCCCGGTCACGGTTGTGGCCAGGGATCAGTCGTAAAAGAACACGCTACTGCCCGGCCGTCCATTGAATCGCCTGATACAGCAGTCTGCGGTATGCAGGGTGATGATAGGCGTCCGGGCCGTGGCCCAACTGAATGCCGCAGATTCTGGCCCGGCGGTATTGTCGCGCCCAGGCAATTTCTCTCTGGCTGGTCGGTTCGTCGGTAGTCAGCAGGATGTGATTATCCGATTCAACGGAATAGCCTTTATAGGTTTCATCCAGAATTGTAAAGTTCACTACTCCGGCTGTGACAGGATGTGTTTTATCAGCAATAGTCACCGCCATCTGAACGTCGTGCCGATAGGTGCTGGCCGGATGAACGATACCGTCTTCCAGCATTTCTTTCTCATAATACTTTGCACCGATGATTTTCTTGTATTCCGGCCAATCCCGAAAGCTGACCAGGCTGTGATGCAGGGCCACGACGCCGACGCCGCGATCCAGCAGGGTCAGAAAGTTTTCTCTGCGTTTGGGAGAGATATTCTGCGTCATGTTGTAAAACACAATTACATCATAATTCCAGTTGGAAATGTCCTCAAACAGCTCGCTGTCATCCTTTAGTTCGACTTGATGACAGTGCAGACTTTCCATCTCTTCAAACATCCGAACAAACGGCTCCTTTTCATAGCCGTGACCGCCGGTCACGACGACAACCGAAATCGGAACTTGATTTTTAGTGTGTACTGAACATCCGCCCGTCAGGGCAAGAATTACTGCCGTAAAGAAAGTCCACATTCGCATCATTCTGTTTGTCCTTTCCTTTTTAAGACGCGACAAATTTGATCAGGTTGAAATAAATCAGTAATGTAAATACATCTGCACAGGCCAGCACCACCGGCCCGGCCGCCACCTTGGGGTCGATCCGAAAGGCTTTAATCAGCGAGGGAATCACCACCCCCAATAGACCCGCCGACAGGATGGATAAAATCAGGCTGAATCCCATGGCAAAGGAAACCCAGCCGCCGCCTTTCCATACAAACGCCGTCAGCCCGATGATCGAGCCGCAGCCGGCGGCCAGCATCAGCGATACCAGCCCTTCACGCCTCAGGGGATCCATAACGGCCTTCCATGAAAACGAGCCTAACTGAAGCCGCTGGACGGTAATCGTCATCGCCTGCATGCTGACGCTTTCGCCAAGGGCCAGCACCACCGTCATAAACATAGCCAGAACCATGATTTCCTGAATCAGCAGTTCGTACTGTGCCGTTACGATGGCGCACAGAATACCGCTGGCCACATTGCACAGCAGCCAGGGAAATCGCTCTTTGAACATCAGCCAGGGCGATGCTTTCCGCCCCAGGCTCAGATGCAAACCCATCAACTGGAACATGCTGTCCAATTGCGCCTTATGCCCGAGCGACAGTGAGCCTTCGGTAAACTGATTCATATCCACGACCCCGGCAATCTTTCCATCTGAAGTGATCGCCGGCACCGCCAGCAGTTTATGCCTGAGCAGGACATCCCCGGCCTGTTCCATCGTGGCTTCACAGGGCACCGTCACCAGCTTGCGAATCATCACCTCGCTGATCCGGGTTTCCATGGAACCACCCAGCAGGCGCCGAATGGGTACCACGCCCACAAGACGGTCTTCGCCGTCCACCGCATACAGATACATAATCCGCTCATTCAAATCACATTGCTGCAGATGCCCGATAGCCTGTCCGACGGTCATATTTTCATTCAGCCGGACATATTCCTGGTGGTAATATTCCCGGACTGTCTGGTCGAGAAAATCGTTTTTAAATAACGTCATCATGCGGTTCCCGGAAAAGATACAAATTCTACACAGCTCATTACTTAAGATTGGCAGGTTTTGTTCGTTTTATCATTTCTTATGTTTTTTTGGGGACGGGTCCATGTTGTGCCGGGGATCCGAAGCCTTTTTGGTGGCCAGGCCAAAAGCATCCAGCCATTGCTGGGTTTCACGGGTACCGATGCCGTGGCGCTTTTCCTTCGGCTCGCTGACAGGCAGCGGTTTTTCGATCACCTGACAGACCTGAAGCCAGAACGGGGCGGCCCCGACTCCCGGACATTTTCGCCGCTTGGCTGCGGATAAAATCCGCCGGTCGCTGCTGACCACAATCAGACGTTTGGGGGCGGTATTATCCTGGATGTAGTGTTCGATGATCGTATCCGCTTCGGTATGCTGGCCGGAAAACACCACCTGCAGAATTCCCAGCCCCATCAATCCGGCCTTGTTGGGCGGACCAATTCCGTCGAACACAATAACTCCGGTTTCGCCCGTTCGCCGCAGATACTCGCACAGCACGGCACACAGCTCCGTGTCCGGAAATTCCATTTGCTCCTGCATTTTCTGCACCGCCCGCAGGAGATTATACCCATCAATCAGCACCGGCATGGAATCAGCTCGCTGCGGTGTAGCGGATTTCCCCGGCCACAATGGTATTCAAGACCCTGCCCCTGACCTTCCAGCCGTGGTAAGGACAGTTGCGGCTCTTGGAGATGAATTTATTGGCATCGATGGTCCATTCGGCTTCGGGGTCGATGATGGTGACATCCGCCCGGTCACCAAGTCCCAGCCGGCCTTTGTCCACCCCGATTACCGCCGCGGGACGACAGGTCATCATCGCCAGCATTTTCGACCAGTCAATCACACCCGGCTCGATCAGGGCTTTGATATACAGCGGCAATGCACATTCGAGGCTGGCAATGCCAAACGGTGCGGCCAGAAATTCCAGTTCCTTTTCGCTCATCAGGTGCGGGGCATGGTCGGTTGCAAGGGCATCGATAATGCCTTCTTTGACCGCC
>DLFY01000022.1:0-724 GCA_002482415.1 Phycisphaerales bacterium UBA7708 | reverse complement strand
CGGAGGATTGACTTTATAATTAGTATCGTAATCGCGACACATTTCTTCGGTTAACAGCAGATGATGTGGCGACACCTCACAACTGACCGGAAGCCCCATCTGTTTGGCTTCCCGCATAATCTTGACCGAGCCGATCGTTGAAAGATGCTGGGCGTGATACTTGCAATTGCATTTGCGGACAAGCTGCACATCCCGCCAGAGCATCATTTCTTCCGCCAGCGGATCAATTCCCGGCAGCCCCAGGACCGTTGATTGATATCCGGCGTTCATCACGCCTTTGCCGGCCAGTGAATTATACTGGCAATGCTGGCAGATGACCCGACCGAACATCGAGACATATTTCATCGCCTTAAGCATGATGGAGGCATCCTGCACCCCGCTGCCGTCATCGGTAAATCCAATGGCACCGGCCTGGCTCATCAGGCCGATTTCGGCCAGTTCCTGCCCCTTGCGTTCTTTGGTAATCGCCCCCATCACATAGATAAAGGTCTTGCGAGCCTGACGTCCCATGCGGTGAACAAACTCAACCGCCGTAGCCTCATCAATCGAAGGGCTGGTATTGGGCATGCAGACCACCGAGGTAAAACCACCGGCTACTGCCGCCGCCGAGCCGGAAGCAATGGTTTCTTCTTCTTCGTCGCCCGTTTCACGAAAATGAACATGCAGATCGATCAGGCCGGGGCTGATAATCTTGCCCGCAGCCTGGATGATGTGTGCATCACAG
>DLFY01000069.1:7659-13213 GCA_002482415.1 Phycisphaerales bacterium UBA7708 | reverse complement strand
CGACTTATGATTGGACAGTAGTGTGGTGAAATATTAGCGTGCTATGCTGCATGTATGGTCAGTGGAGATTTGTATTCAGGAGGCTTAGTAGGTGAAAATGATGGAACTATTACAGATTCCTATAGTATAGGATCAGTTGTTGGTCAATATATTGGTGGACTGATTGGGAAAAATGATTCGGAAGTTGAGAGCAGTTTTTGGGATGTGCAAAATAGTAATGTAAGTCAAGGTGTCGGTGTGGGACTATCAAACCACATCACGGGCAAGACAACAGCAGAGATGCAGATGTTTTCGACGTTTAGTAGTGCCGGATGGGATTTTTCTAAAACAGATGGAGATGAGGCAGAGTGGTGGATTCTTTCCGGGAAAGGATATCCGCGTTTAGTATGGGAAGCAACAATTGTTATCCCTGACGTTGTCACAAAAGCACAGGTTGATGCAGAGGCGGCACTTGGGGAAGCCGGACTAAAGACCGAAAAGATCTATATGGCCAGTTATACTATCCCAGATGGGCATGTTATCAGTCAATCTCCTGCATCGGGCCAATATGTTGCATCGGGAACGATAGTCGATCTTGTTGTATCGCTTGGGAATCCTTATGCTGGCAATGGGACAAAAGAGGACCCTTATCAGATCAAAGATATGAATGATGTGTTAGAGTTAGCTGGCCTCCCCGAAGATTATGGGAAATATTTTATTCTGACCGCAGATATTGATATGAATGGATACATATTCAACAGGGCCATCATTGCTCCAGATAATGATGCGGCTAATGACTATTTCGATGGTACGGCCTTTACAGGAGTTTTTGACGGCAAAGGTCATAAGATTGCCAATTTTATTATCGATGGCAAAAAGGGTGATTATGTTGGTTTGTTTGGTTGTACTGTGGGAGCGACCATACAAAATCTGGGTGTCGAAAACATTGATATAGGGGGAAGATGTTCAGTGGGGGGTTTGGTTGGGTATAATCATTCAGGAAATATCCTATCCTGTTACTCAACTGGGTCCGTTAATGGTTCTCTATCTTTATTTGATTGTTATGTTGGTGGTCTGGTTGGTGAGAATTATCGGGGTCAGGTTAAGACCTGTTACAGCTCATGTAATGTGACAGGATATGATACAGTCGGCGGTTTAGTGGGAGATAATTTTGAAAGTACAATTACTTCCTGCTTTGCTGCCGGTACGGTTGTTGGGAATTGTAATAACGGCGGTCTGGTTGGATCTAATTTTTTCAGTATGATTGCAAGCAGTTATGCTACCGGTACGGTTGATGGTTCTTTATATGATGTGGGTGGTCTGGCCGGTTCAAATAGTGACAGTGCAATTATATCCAGTTACGCCACTGGCTCTGTCCGCGGTTCTGAAAATGTTGGGGGGCTGGTGGGGGATAACAACCAGAGCACTATTACAGGTAGTTATACCACCGGTTCAGTTGACGGTTTAGATTGTATTGGGGGACTGGTGGGGGACAATAATGCCGGTATTATCACGTCCAGTTATGCCTCGGGTTGCACTCATGGAGATAATTATGTTGGTGGTTTAGTTGGATATAATGGTTTCGGCACAATTACCTCATCTTATGCTGTCGGCTATGTCAGTGGATCTTCACGTGTCGGAGGTCTGGTGGGAAGTGGATATAATTCTGGATCAATTGTTTTTAGTTTTTGGGATGTTCAGGCCAGCGGTCAAATAACCAGCGACGGTGGGATCGGTAAAACAACCGATGAAATGCATACGCCTGTGACCTTTATTGATGCCGGATGGGATTTTGTTGATGAAAGTGCGAACGGACTGACTGATTATTGGCAGATGGATGCTGGTGCTTACCCGCTTCTTGCAACCCATTGTTGGACGATGACAGGGCAGGGTACTTCGTTGGATCCATATATAATAGCCAGTGGAGACGATTTGGGTAAAATCTGGCTAAGACCGCATGCACACTATCGGCTTGCAGGGAATCTGGATTTGAGCGGAATTTCATGGTCGACCGCAGTCATTCCAGAATTTCGTGGATTTATTGATGGGCAGGGATTTATTATATCAAATCTTACGATCAACCGTACCGGCAATAATTTTACAGGGCTATGTGGTCATACGTTTGATGCCACGATCCAGAATTTAGGACTTGAGGATGTCGATATAACTGGGGGGATTTACGTTGGGGGGCTGGCAGGGTTCACTCTTCAAAGCACAATCTTATCCTGCTATGTCACAGGAGTAGTCAGCGGTTCAGAGTATATTGTTGGTGGTCTAATAGGAGGAAGTTTATCATGTAGAATTGCGGGATGTTATACTGACGGTTTGGTAAGTGGTTCTGATTCTGTTGGCGGTCTTGTGGGTGATAATTATGGAGGTGAAATTGAGACCAGTTGCGCCTTCAATGCAGTTAGCAGTTTTGGCGATTCCTGGGCTATAGGGGGCCTGATTGGATGTAATGGGGGAACCGTTACTTCTTGCTATTCGACAGGTTCCGTAAGCGGACCCGCTTGTTGTATCGGCGGTCTGATAGGAGAAAATGGAAACACCATCACTTACTGTTACGCATCTGGTTCGATCAGTGGTTTTTCAGAATCTTCTTATGTTGGAGGCCTTGTGGGGTGGTGTGGGGATTATGGGTATGTTTCTTTCAATTTTTGGGATATGCAAAACAGTGGTACAAGTCAGGGTGTTGGTATGGGCCCGGCCAGTGGGATAACAGGCAAGACGACGGGCCAGATGCAGATGGTTTCGACGTTTACGGATGCGGGGTGGGATTTTGCTGGGGAGGCGGACAATGGGACGGAGGATATCTGGCGGATGTGTATGGATGGGGCGGGGTATCCGAGGCTGAGCTGGGAGTTTGGCCGGCGGGGGGATTTTGCGTGTCCGGATGGGGTTGGGGTGGAGGATTTGGAGGCGCTGGGGAGGGTGTGGCTGACGGCGGAAGGGCAGGCCGGATATAGCGGGGCCTGTGATGCCAATGGTGATGGACGGATTGATATGGCGGATTTTGAGGTGCTGGCGGGAGAGTGGATGGGTGATTGAGAAATTCTATTCAGGTATATAGGTATATATGCATGGCGGGAATTGGGAAATTGAGGACCAAAGAATGTAAGGATGCATGGATACAGTGGTGAGAATTGTCGATATTTGATTGATTTTCGATAAAGAAAAGGGAGAAATGATGAAAAATCTGGTGAGGTATTTGAGCATCGCGGTTGTTTTGACGGCGGGGGTGGTGTCGGCGGGGACGTATTCGGGTGGGGATGGGACTTCGGTCCGGCCTTACAAAATCAGCAGCCCTGCGGACTGGCAGACGCTGATGACTACGCCGGGCGATTGGGGCAAGCACTTTGTTTTGACTGCCGATATCGATCTGGGAGGGAAACAAACCCCGGTAGGCAATAATACGACCCCGTTTGTCGGGAAACTGGATGGCGGCGGATATACAATCAGTAACGCTTCTATTCATTTGCCGGACAGTGATTATGTGGGGCTATTTGGCCGGATTGGTGCTGCGGGGCAGGTCAGGAACTTGAAATTGATCGAGGTGCAGGTGCATGGCAAACGGTACACAGGTGGCTTATGCGGTGCTAATTTCGGTCAGATTACAGACTGTTCCGTAACCGGATGGATTCAGGGCGATGACTGGTATGTGGGCGGTTTGTGCGGCCTTAATAATGCCGGGACCCTCAGCCGGAGTTATGCCGCTGTTTACGTTCTTGGCAACAGTTTATATGTCGGGGGCTTGTGCGGAGGAAATTATCAGGGAACGATTACATCCTGCTATTCATCCAGTTGTGTTTTGGGCAATGGGAATCATGTGGGGGGCTTGTGCGGGTATAATTTTTCAGCGGGAGTGATACACGACAGTTATGCCACAGGCCCCGTGGATGGCAGGGGCAATAATGTCGGCGGGCTGTGCGGGGGGAATTCATCCGGTTCAATCAGCCAATGTCATGCCAGCGGTATGGTCATGGGCGTCAGTTCGGTTGGGGGGCTGGTTGGCTACAATTTCTCCTCAGGAAGTATCTATCAGTGTTATGCCCTGGGGGCAGTCTCGGGCAGCGGCAACTCTATCGGGGGGTTGTGCGGGTATGCCGCCGCGGGGGCGATTGGCCAGTGCTATGCAGCGGGACTGGTTACGGGGACTGCCTTTGCAGGGGGATTATGCGGTTTTAATTCCGGGACGGTCAGCGATTGTTTCTGGGATATGGAGACGACCGGCAAGTCCGCCAGTGCCGGGGGCAGCGGGGTTGCGGGAAAGACCACGGCCCAGATGAAGACGCTGGAGACGTTTACGTCCGCAGGATGGGTTTTTGCGGATATCCCGGGGCGAGCCCCAGAATGGCAGATGGCGGGCAATCGTTACCCGAGGCTGATGACGGTTAAGGTTTACAACTACAGCGGGGGGTATGGAACGGCGGCGGAGCCTTATAACATTTCCAATGTGGAGGACCTGCTGGCGCTGTCTGAAAACTGGATGGATTATAATAAGTTTTTTATTCTGACGGCAGATATTGATTTGCAGGGGTACGTATTCAATTCCGCTTTAATTGCTCACAACTTCAGCAACAGTACTTTAGAGTACAACGAAGATATCGTAACACGCTTTCAGGGCGTTGCCTTTACGGGAGTATTTGATGGCTGCGGCAACAGCATCAGCAATTTAGCTGTTGAGTACGATTTGGATAATATGGTAATCGGTCTGTTTGGTTATCTTGACCCCGCTGCGGAAGTTCGCAATCTGACTGTTCAAAATGCGATGCTGCAGGGAATGGAATTTGCGGGGATATTGGCAGGCTATAACGCGGGACTGATTTCTAATTGTTACTGCTCCGGTGTTATCGGTGGTGGTGTATGGGTAGGGGGTCTCGTTTATGGTGTATGGGTAGGGGGTATCGTTGGTGATAATGCCGGGATTATAGAGCAGTGTGATTCAGACTGTACTGTGTCTGGTCAATCTTTCTGCGGGGGAATTGCCGGCCAGAATCGAGGCATGATCAAGCAGTGTTCTGCAGAAGGAACTATCGAAGGTAGTTATGAAGCGGGTGGACTTGCTGGTTATAATTCTGAGGCAGGAACCATATACGGCTGTTGCACGGATATGGATGTGATGGACATATATTATGCCTATAACATTGGCGGGCTGGTCGGAAGAAATGCCGGAACCATCTGTTTATGTTATGCGACGGGTTTGGTCTTTGGGACAGAGAAGATCGGCGGGCTGGCCGGGTATAATGAAAGCGGAATTATTGACCAGTGTTATTCTGCGGGATTGGTTACGGGGAGTTCGTATGTCGGGGGATTTTGCGGGGAGGATTCCGGTCAGATCACCGGCTGTTTCTGGGATATGGAGACTTCCGGCATGACGTCCAGTGCCGGCGGCAGCGGGGTTGCGGGAAAGACTACAGCCATGATGCAGACGCTGGAGACCTTCACGTCTGCGGGATGGGATTTTGCCGATGATGATGGGGATGTGGCCGACTGGCAGATGGCGAGCAATCATTATCCGCAACTGGCATGGGAAATCATTGCACAATACAGCGGCGGCAGCGGGACGGAAGCGGAC
>DLFY01000069.1:0-7631 GCA_002482415.1 Phycisphaerales bacterium UBA7708 | reverse complement strand
GCGGCGGCCATTGAGGATTATGATAAGCATTTTATTCTGACCGCCGATATTGACCTTGCAGGGCAGAGGTTTACCACGGCGGTGATTGCGCGGGACATGGATGCCAGCGACAGGAATTTTCAGGGGGCGTCCTTTCGCGGAACATTTGATGGACGCGGCCACAGCATCATGAACCTCACGATTAATAATTACAACGGGGACTATGTTGGACTGTTCGGCGGCAATGGCGGGACGATTAAAAACCTGACACTCACCCATGCGATGGTTCGCGGGGACTGGTATGCAGGACTATTGGTGGGTGATAATTGGGGGACTATATCCCACTGCTTTGTTTATGGCAGTATTGATGCGGATGAGTTGGTGGGGGGGATTGCGGCGGTCAATACCGGCGTGATTGAACGGTGTTATGCAAACTGCGATGTCTATGGGACCGATACCTGCGGTGTCGCCATCGGGCAAAATTATGGTCAGATTTATCTGTGTTCTGCGAAAGGTTCTGTGGGGGGCATTTGGGAAATTGGCGGGCTGGTTGGAGAGAATCTTGAATGGGGCAGCATCCGCGATTGTTATTCGATGGCTCTTGTTGCCTGCAGGCAGGGCGGCAGTCCTTCCAAAGGTGCCGGCGGGCTGGTGGGTAATAATAACGGCGGTACGATCAGCGGATGCTATTCGGCCGGAAAGGTGATTTCGGAGACTGTTTTTGCATCGCTGGGCGGGCTGATCGGAAGCAGCAGCGGCGAGTCTATCGGTGCGTGTTTTTGGGATGTGCAGGCCAGTGGACAGACGTCGGGGGTTGGAGAAGGTTTCTCTGAGGGTATTTTTGGCAAAACAACCGAGCAGATGCAGACGATATCGACTTTTACCGATGCGGGGTGGGATTTTGACAGGCCGGTATGGAGGATGAGCGGGCAGGATTATCCGAGGCTGGTGTGGCATGGGCCGGATATGGACGGCAGCGGCCGGATGGATTTGGCGGACTTTGCGATTCTGGCGGCGTACTGGCAGGCGGCGGATTGTGGTTTCTGCGGCGGGGCCGACCTGACCGGCGACCAGTCGGTGGATTTATTTGATTTACAGATTTTCGCTGAGCAGTGGCTGGAAAAGGATGCGATTTCCAATCATGTGCATTCGATTGATATTGCCATGGCACGGGATTACGAAGACGTCGAAAATGAGGAGGACGATGAATACGTATTTGAACTCGAAGTGGTGACGGATGAGACAATTGTCGGGCTGGAATTTACGACCCCGGCGGGCAAGACATTCGTAATACCCAATCGGGGTATTGAGGAAGAAACCTGCGTGAACATCAATGGCCTCGTTGGAGTGCACAGAGTGATGGGCAGAGAATATGAGGACGAACATAGGCGCTATCGCTGGTTTTATGAAGGAGAATTTCTGAAAGCGAGTTCGCTTTTGGACTATGGAGATGGAGATTATACCATCACCGTGACACATGAGGGCGGGCGGCGTGAGCAAACGACCGTCTGGTTTGGGGTTCCGGGCACCAGCGATGAAATTCCGCAGCCGACGCAGATGCCGGTCTTTACCAGTTTTGGTCAGGGCAGCGTTCTGACATCACCGGTGACATTTACTTGGGAAGCCTGTACGGACCCGGCGGCTCAGTTTATCTGGATGGAATATGAGCACAAGTACCTGGATATTGAACAGGAGTACAGGCTGCCGATTAACACTATAGAACTTAATACACCGGTGGACATGGCCGGCGGGGATTATGAAGCCTATATTGTATTTGCGGCGGGATACGAAACCGTCAACAGCGATGGCATTCCGATACGCGTCAGCAAATACAGCGAAAGTGATTATGAGTTCTATGTCAAAAACGATGCCTCCATTTCCAGCCATGTGTTTGAAATCGAAATCGAGGTGTACCGGGATTATGAATCGCCTGATAATGACTTTGATGACACCTATAATTTTGAATGCGATATTGAAACCGACGGTACGGTGTCGAAGATCATGGTGATGCCTCCCGGCGAGCGGTTTTGTTTTGTGATGCTGGGTGAATATAATGAGTATGTGGATGAATACGGAAACTGTCATGAGATGGGCAGGGAGTATGATTCTCAGACGGGCCGCTGGGAGTGGTGGTATGAGGTGGAAAGCGCCAGCAGTGAGTTTTTGACGGCCTATGGTGATGGGGAGTATGCCATCATTATCTATTACACCGATGGACGCGTCGAGCAGACCAGGGCATGGTTTGGTGTTCCGGGTACAGAGGACCCCATTCCCCAGCCGACTCAGATGCCTGTTTTTAGCAGTTTTGCGAATGGAAGCATTCTGACATCGCCTGTGACCTTTACCTGGGAAGCCTGTACGGATCCAGCGGCACAAATGATATGGCTGGATTATGAACATGAAACACTGGATATTGACGAAGAATTTATGCTGTCGATTGATAGTACCGGGTTGGATGCGCCGGTCTCTATGGCCGCGGGCAGCTATGAAGTCTGTCTTGGTTTCGAGACATGGTACGGGCAGACTAATGAAGACGGCATCTGGATTTCAACCGGTAAATACACTGAAAGCGATTATTGGATTGAGGTTCAGTAAAGCTTCAGGCGGCAATTGAATTCACGGCGGTCGATAGGGGCCGCCTTTTTTATTGGATGAGGTTCTGGTTTTGGGAGACGGGGCCAGTGATGGGGAGGGCGTCGGGGGAGACGATACCGCCGGAGATGATCATTTTGAAGGCCTCTTCGACGGTCATTTTGGTCTGCAGGACGTCGCAGGCCGGGAGCATTACAAAAAAGCCGGTGGTGGGGTTGGGGCAGGTCGGGATGAATACCTTGCAATAGGCCGAGTTTAAATTGTCGCGGATATTGCCTGTCAGAAAGCCGAGGGAATATAATCCTTTGCGTGGAAATTCGACCATAACGACCGATTTGAAAGCCGTATTGTCCGGCAGGGACAAGGCGGTGGTGACTTGCTTGGTGGCTGAGTAGATGGTGCTGGCTAAGGGAATCCGCATGACGAGGGTTTCGCCCAAGCCAAGGAGTTTCCGGCCTGCGACAAATTTGGCGACAGCTCCTATCAGGTAAATGATGAACAGGAGGCACAGGATAGTGGCCAGCGAGATGGCATATTTGACATAGTGCTCGGGGAGCTGCTGCATTAAGTGAATCTTCAAGAGAAACGCCAGCACTTTATTGACGATAGGCTCAAGAAAGCCCTTGAGGGTGTTGAAAAGCCAGAAGATAATTACAATCGTTACCGCAAACGGCACGATGACGAAGATGCCGCTGAGGAGGCGATTTCGGATATTCAATGATATATTTTTATAGAAACTCTGTTTATGTTCGTTCGACATCGTATATTGTACCTGATTGGTTCGTAAAATAGAAGTCATTGACTATATCCTGTTTTGTACGAAAAACAAGTTAGAATGGGCGTGAATATTTTGAATTGCGGAGCGGCCATGAAGCGGAATTATCAGTCGTGTTGCAAAAAAGGTGAGAAAAGCGGGGTAATTTGAGTTTTTTCTGGAAATTTCCGGGCGAGCGACTATACTGACTGCCTCATTCGAGTTCAAATGGTATCGAATGCGGGATAGAATTAACGACAAACGAATTTTGATGGTCGGGTCCCATGCAAGTACCGCGCGTGAACCGGGTCAGGCGGGGAACCGAGCAGCCCTAAACGGCCGGCGGGCTGTGCCGTGGCAAACCCGACCACTTTTCTATACCCAGCGGGTATGTTTTTGCCGCGTGCACATTGTGCCGGGGCAGGGATAAACACACGGCAACTGGGCAGGATAAGCAATGTCATATACGGTTTTAGCCAGACGGTTTCGTTCACAGACATTTGACGATGTGGTCGGTCAGGATGCCGTCGCACAGACGCTTAAAAACGCCATCAAGACCGGCAGGGTGGCGCATGCGTACCTGTTTTGCGGGACGCGGGGCGTGGGCAAGACGACGATGGCGCGTATCCTGGCCAAGTCGCTGAACTGCCTGAAGGCCAAGGAGCCGACAACCGAGCCGTGTCTTGCCTGCGATAGCTGCGTGGCGGTCAACACCGGCGATGACATTGACGTGATTGAAATCGACGGCGCCAGCAATCGCGGTATCGATAATATTCGGGAGCTGCGGCAGAATGCCATTTATCGGCCCGCACGGGCACGGTATAAAATCTACATCGTTGACGAAGTGCACATGCTGACGACGGAGGCCTTTAACGCCCTGTTGAAGATTCTGGAAGAGCCGCCGGCGCATGTCAAATTTATCTTTGCCACGACCGAGCCGAACAAGGTGCTGCCGACGATTCAGTCGCGGTGCCAGCGATTCGATTTTTCAGCCATCAGCCCGGAGACCATCGGCAAGCAGCTTGCGGAAATTCTCGGTAAAGAGGGGATTGCGTTTGAGCAGGATTTCCTGATGCAATTGTCACGGCTGGCCAATGGGTCAATGCGCGACGCCCTGAGTCTGCTGGATCAGCTTATCAGCTCCGGGACGCAGCCGCTGACGCTGCCGATGCTGGAGCAGTTATTGGGCAGGCCGGGGGCGGAAAATCTCAATGCCCTGATTCAAAGTATTGCCGCGGCGGACCCGGCGGCGGTTTTGAAATCGATTGAGGCGTTGTCGATGCAGGGACAGAGTGCCTCCCAGGTTGCCGAGGCGGCGGTGGAACTGTTCCGTGATATGATGGTTATCAAGGCTGCGGGGGTGAACAGTCCTGTTTTGCTGCTGTCGGGTGTTTCGCCTGCAAAGCTGGTGCAGATTGGCGATAAGTTCGATATTCCGTGGCTGGTGTTTTCAATTACGGCGCTGGAGCGGCTTCGCTGGACGCTGCGCAACAGCGAGACGGCCCGGGCTTTGCTGGAAGCGACGTTTTTACGGCTTGCGATGAGTGAGCATTTCCTGGGGCTGGATGCGGTTTCCCAGCAGATTCGCGGCGGCGGGGCGTCTGCGGCGGCTGCAGGGGACGTAAAAAAAAAATTCATAGCCCCGCCCGCTAATACCCCATCTTCCATTCCAACTGAATCTGCAGCGGCGGAACAACCGCAGGCTGCGGTGAATTCGCCTTTGTTTGACGGAGCCGTCGATATACAATCCATTGTGCAGCAGTGGCCGCAGATTATTGAGCGGATACGGGCTGCTAATTTCCAAATTGGTTCGTTTTTGTCGCAGACCCAGCCGGGGGAGTTTCGCAACGGGATGCTGACGATTCAATTCCATAATGACGGCAAGGGGCAGCTTGCTATCGATATGTGCCGCAAGAAGACCGATGTGATTGAGGCGGTCTTGAAGGATGTGCTGGGGCAGGCTGTAAGTGTTAAATTTGAGTCAGCCCAATTGCAGATGGCCAAAGCGGCGACTCCCGCGGCAACGCCGGGAGCTCGACTGAATCGCAAAGAGGAAGAGCAGGTGATGTCCGACCCGGCGGTTCAGATGATTTTGCAGGGGCTGTCGGCCAGGCCGATCAAGATTGAGCGTTTGGAGGAGCCGGAAACCGAGCGGAAGGACTTGACTGAGGAAACCGAGCTATGAATCCCGCATATACCAAAAGCCTGAATAATCTGATAGACCAGTTTGCCAAATTGCCGGGTGTCGGCCCCAAAACGGCTGAACGTCTGGCTTTTCATATCTTAAAGTCCGAGTCGCCGGAGGCGCTGGCCCTGGCGGAGGCGATTTCGGATGTCAAAAAGAATATCCGCCAGTGCAAGACCTGTTTTAACCTGGCCGAGTCAGAGTCGTGTCCGATTTGTTCAGATTCGCGGCGGGATAACTCGATTATTTGTGTGGTCGAGCAGCCCAAAGATGTGATAAGTCTTGAAAAAACAGGGCTTTGCAAGTGGGTGTATCATGTTCTCAACGGACATATTGCACCGCTGGAGGGGGTTGAGCCGGCTGACCTGACGATTGATGCTCTGATGAAGCGGATTCGCACAGGAACAGTCAAGGAGGTCGTGATGGCGACCAATCCCAATCTGGAGGGGGATGGTACGGCGCTGTATATTCAATCGCTGTTGTCGGGGATGAGTGTCAAGGTGACCCGGCTGGCTCGCGGCCTGCCCACGGGTTCGACCATCGAATTTGCCAGCGGCAATATCCTGGCGGATGCAATTCTGGGCAGAAATCCTCTTTGAAAATGGCACAGCGTTTGCTATAATCACGCCATATTGATATAATAATTCTTAAATGCAGATAAACCCTGCAAACAGCAGGTATTTATGAATATGATACGCTAAGCATGAAACTGTCTTTGTCCAACCAAATGCGGATGGAACAGCGGATGAAGCTGGCCCCTCGAATGATTCAGTCGATGGAGGTGCTTCAACTGCCGCTGCTTGCGCTGCAGGAAAAAATCGAGGCCGAGCTGAACAGCAATCCGGTGCTGGAACTGGAGGAAGAGCCACAGAATCAGGCGGAACCGGCGGAATCCAAGCTGGCTGAGGATGTGGAACAGAAAGAACTGGTGGTCGGGGATGATTCCGACCGGGTTGAGGATTTTCAGCGGCTGGACAACATTTCCGACTATTATGGCGACTATTTTGACGGGGGTTCTTACCGGCCTGCCAGGGATGACGGCCAGCCGGACAAGAAGCTGGAAGCGATGCAGAACACCGCCGCCAACGAGGTGTCGCTGAATGATTCTTTGAAAGAACAATGGCGGCTGGTGGATGCACCGGAAGGGGTTAAGGCTGCCGGTGAACTGATTATTGATTATGTCGACGACAAAGGGTATTTGTCGGTGCGGCTGGAGCAGCTTCATAACAAAGATAAGTATCCGTTTGGTCTGGATGAACTCAACCAGGCGCTGGGGCTGATCCAAAAAATGGAACCCGCGGGGGTTGGGGCAAGAGATCTGCGGGAATGTCTGCTGATTCAAATGAGGCAGTTTCCCGAGGATATGTCGTTTGAAATGGAGCTGGTCCGTAATCACTGGCAGGATTTGCTGGATAATCATTTGCCCCGGATTGCCAGAAAGATGAATGTCAGCATCGAGCGCATCGGCAAGGCCATCGAGCGGATGAGCAAGCTGGATACCTCGCCGGGGCTGTCCATCGGACGCAACGAGAATCACCCCATTACCGCCGATGTAATTGTCGAACCGGACGGCAAGGGGGGCTATATTGTCAGCCTGATGGATGCCCGGCTGCAGAGCCTGCGAGTCAACGGATTTTATCAGAAAATGGCTAAGGACCGCGGTCTTGACGAAAACACCCGCCAGTTTCTGCAGAAAAACATTCGTTCAGCCCAGTGGTTTATGGATGCCATCGAGCAGCGCAAGCAAACCCTGCTCAAGGTGGCGCGGGCGATTGTGGAGTTTCAGAAAGACTTTTTCGACAAGGGCAAGCTGTTTTTGAAGCCGCTGCCGATGGCGACGATTGCCGAGCAGGTAGGCGTGCATATTGCGACTATCTCGCGTGCGGTCGCGGGCAAATATATGCAGTCGCCGCAGGGGATTCTGCCGCTGCGGAGTTTCTTTACCGGCGGAACGGAAGATGAGCAGGGACGCGAACTGAGCTATGACGCCGTCAAGGCCAAGCTGCAGGAAATTGTCGATAACGAGGACAAGGGCAATCCCCTCGGGGACGATGAATTGCGTCTGAAACTGGCCGAGGCGGGGATGGGGAATATCGCCCGGCGCACCGTGGCCAAATACCG
>DLFY01000327.1:8641-9194 GCA_002482415.1 Phycisphaerales bacterium UBA7708 | reverse complement strand
TGTCGCCGGGGCCGAGCATGGCCAGACACATGTGGCTGAAGCCTTCTTTGGAGCCGATGGTGGCCAGCACTTCGGTTTCGGGATCCAGCTCGACGTTCCACTTGCGGGCGTACTTTAAAGCCATTTCCCGCCGGAGGTTATAGATGCCTTTGGAGGCACTGTATCGCTGATTGCGAGGGTCTCTGGCGGCTTCGCAGAGCTTTTCCACGACCCGCTGCGGGGCACCGTCCATGGGGTTTCCCATCCCCAGGTCGATGATGTCGATATCCGCCTGCCGCTTCTTGTGCTTAAGCGCGTTAAGCCTGCCAAATAAATAGGGTGGCAGGCGTTTGACCCGATCCGCTGGTACGATTTCAAAATCACTCATTTTAACCTCAGTCCATTCGATTGTTTAAATTCAGGGTATATAGTTTATCGGCAGGCCGGTCAAGTTTCAAAAATATTCCGACACGATTCGGAAAAACTGGTACCGGAGATTGCACAGATTACACAGAGGGTAATTTGAAAATTGGGTTCGTTTGGTGGGAAACAAGAATGTAAGGATGCAGGGATA